>DATGXQ010000382.1:0-4467 GCA_035298905.1 Nostocaceae cyanobacterium
ACGGATTGAACGGTTTAGTCGCGGAAACGTGGGATTTTATGAGTGTAAATTTTTCCCGGAAGCTTACTTCAGTGTGACTAATTAGTAAGACGATTTAGTAAAGCGATCGCTCTGGGGAGACTTGGGGCGATCGCTTTTTAAATTCTCCGGTCACGCTCCAAATCCCAAATAACTTTTTGCAAGTACCATTCATAACTTTGACCAGGATTTCTCTGTTTAACATTTTTGAGCAGACGGGTGGCCACATCTCTATCACCCTGTAACAGTCTGAGTATTTTGCTTTCCAAAACACCGTTTGTTTTGAGGGTTATATTATTCTGTTGTTGAGGCTTGGCAGATGTAGTTAGTTTCCGAGGAGTATCTTGAGGGGCTGTAGCTTGTCCGCGTTCTAAATCACCAAGAGTTTTATACAACAACCATTCTTTATCCTTTCTGTCTGGGTAGCGTTCTTTAGTCTGCCGAAAAAGTTTAATAGCTAATTCTTTGTCCCCCCGGCATCGCTTCAAAAGTTCAATTTCCATAGCATCAGTTATGCTTTGACGACGGCGTAACTTTTTGTGCTGAGATTGCCGTAGAAAATTACTTGTGTAATCAAACAAGAGCCATATCAATATTAAGCAGATAAAGCCAAGAAGACCTAACAAAGCAGTGACCAAAGCAAAGACAGCAGGGGGGTAGTTATTGGCTACATAGGTCAAAAAATCTAAAAATTGATTCATACAATTATAGTAGATACATACTAATAAGCATTTAACATGTATGTATCATCTCATGTAGTTGATAGCACTGGTGAAGCGATCGTTCTGGGGAGACTTGGGGCGATCGCTTTTCAACTTTCCTGTATACGCTATTTTGTGTTGTAATTATTTATGCAGGATGTTTGTATTATAGGTTTTTGTGTTAATAAAAATAAAAATGAGCAGAAAATGAGTAGCAATACAGCAACACCAAAGACTAGAAAACAGGGCATTTAACCCCGTTTTGAGCAGAATTTGAGTAGAATTTTTAGAGATAAACGCTTGAACGCTGATAAGATAAGGATTTCTAATTTTTTAGATGAAAATTGCTACTTGGAATGTAAATTCAATTCGCACCAGGTTAGAACAGGCGATCGACTGGCTGAGTCAAAATCCTGTTGATGTCTTGTGTTTACAAGAAACAAAAGTGATAGATGCCGATTTTCCGCGATCGCCTTTTGAAAACTCAGGCTATCATCTTTATGTTTCTGGACAGAAGGCTTACAACGGCGTAGCTTTAGTTAGTCGTGAACCATTAACAGATGTTAGTTCTGGTTTTACACCCATTTTACCAAATATAGGAAGTGAATGGGACGAACAAAAGCGGGTAATTACTGGTGTAATCAATGGAGTACGCATCGTTAACCTTTATGTTCCCAATGGTTCAGCCGTAGGGAGCGAAAAATATGAATACAAACTACGCTGGTTAACAGTATTGCGAGAATATTTGCGAGTGCTGCTGCAAGAACAACCAGCTATTTGTGTCTGTGGCGACTTTAATATTGCTTTAGAAGACAAAGATATTCACGATAAGGTGAAAATAGAAAATCACATTATGGCCTCAGAAGCAGAACGCCAAGCCTTGCGGGATGTTCTCTCTTTAGGGTTTGCTGATGCTTTTCGCAAGTTCACCACCGAAGGCGGTCATTTTAGTTGGTGGGACTATCGTACAGGTGCGTTCCGACGTAACCAAGGCTGGCGCATCGACCATCATTACTTGACACCAGTGTTGTATGAAAAGGCTAAAAGCTGCATTATCGATGTTGCACCACGTAAGTTAGAACAGCCTAGCGACCACACACCAGTAATTGTAGAATTCTAGTAGGGGCGGGGTCTCCCCGCCCTCTCTCCCCGCCTTCGCCCACCCCGCCCCACAATAACCGCACCTGTACAATAGCTAATTAGTTGATAGTCAACACGCTACAATCTTCTAGAAGGTTAACGGCTTCCCGAATATGAGAAATTGCCTTGTTAACTTTGTTTGCTTCTGTTTGTAGAGTTGCCATGATGGGGTCGTTTACTGGTTGAGATTCAATTAGCTGAGTTTCTCTAGCACTGAATTGTACTTCTAACTGGGCTGAGATGCTTCTAAGTTGTGTTGAGAAGTTTTGGCGTTGTTGTAAATTGCCTGAAAAGTAACCAATCAGGTCTTGATACTGTTTTCTGAGGATGGCATCAATTAAAACTCGCTGGTTATTAGCAATGCGTTTAGTGGGAATGTCCAGTCTATTAGCAATTAAGACTAATTTCTCTAACGGAAGTTTTGAAAGAGAGGTAAAGTTGTGCATACAATGAAAGTGCCTGAAAAGGTGTTCAGTGAGTATTGCTGACTTGCCAGGAAGAATACTCACTGAATTTAATCTATTCTCATGTAGGCACGTAAATCAACTAATAGTTACAATCTTTTACAAAAATGTCTAACCCCAAAGGTAATCCTGACAATTTAAAACCATTTACTACTGACAGGGATGAGCCATTAGTTGAAAGGTTAAACATTCGCATTACTAAATCTATGTCTGACAAACTGAATGCTTTTGGTGATAAAAAAGCAGAGTTTTGTAGAGAAGCAATAAACAAAGCCTTAGAGGAGCATGAAAAATCAATAAACAACTCCTAATGGAGATGAATAAAAGATTAATCTCTATTTTTCTTACAGCACTTTTGGGGTAAATGAAGTACAGACGTTTATAACAAAGCCTGATGTTAAAGGAGTTTCAACCTTCCTGTTCTCTGTTCCCTGTTCCCTGCTGTATTTCAAAAAATTGAAAAAAAAACTATTTTTTATATTGAAAATTAAAATACTCAGATTCCCGACTTCTTTAAGAAGTAGGTAATCTTTTTGTGAAAAAATAGCCGTAGCTTGGGTTATGGGCATCTTTTGAGCGGTTTATATATACTAGAAAAAATGCTCAAAAAGCTAACAACTGGATAAATAGCTAAAATTACTCATCTTATTAGACTTTTATGTTTCTGGTAACTGGTGCAACTGGAGGAATAGGCCGCCGTGTGGTGCGATCGCTACGTCAACAAGGGAAGCCTGTGCGGGCGTTTGTTCGCTTGACTTCCCGTTACAGCGAATTAGAACACCGGGGTGCTGATATCTTCATCGGTGACTTAATACGGGAGAGAGATATCCAAAAAGCCTGTCAAGGTGTGCAGTACATCGTCAGCGCACATGGTTCTGATAGCGATGCTTTGTCTTTGGACTATCGCGCTAATATTGAACTGATTGACCAGGCTAAAGCCAATGGCGTTAAACACTTTGTTTTTATTTCTGTGCTGGGTGCTGATAGAGGTTATGAAGATGCACCTGTGTTTAAAGCCAAACGCGCTGTAGAACAGCATTTACAAGCTAGTGGCTTAGATTACACTATTTTTCGTCCGGCTGGATTAGCATCGAACTTGCTACCTTTGGCGGAACGGTTTCGAGACACAGGGTTGTATCTGATGATCGGCGACCCTAAAAACCGCACTTCTATTGTTAGCACTGATGATTTAGCAAAGATGATAGTAGATGCTTTTACTGTTGCAGATGCACGTAATCAAATTTTACCCGCAGGAGGCCCGGAGATTTTATTAAGAGGAGATATTCCGAAAATTTTTGGTCGCATCTTTAACCAAGAACCAATTATTATTAATGCGCCACTTTTAGCTGTTGATGGTTTACGGGGTGTTTTGGGTTTGATTAATTCTCAAGCACAAGCGGCTTTAGGAACTTATCGAACTTTACTAGCTAATGAATTTTTCTGTACACCAGAGGAAATTGCTAATTTAGAACATATTTTTAACTTTCAATTAGAAAGTTTAGAAAGTTTCATTCGTCGCTATTTAGCAATTTAATTTTGTTCATGGTCAGACAACTGCGGGGCGGGGAAACCTTGGGCGGGGAGACTTTGGGCGGGGAGACCTCGCCCCTACGAATCTATTGACAAAATTCGACTTTAGTAACTAAGTAATCAAGCAGAATAAATTACTCAACTCTTTTCGCTGTTCCCTGTTCCCTGTTCCCTGTTCCCTGTTCCCCGTTCCCTCTCTCAACGTAGGAATTTAATTTTGCACGACCACTTATTTATTAACAACTGACAATTATGAAATATTCTCTAGCTGCTAATGCTGTGCAAGCACGTCAAACTAAACAACGATTTGCTAAACCGGAGGAACAATTATCTTTTGAGTTAGGTAAGGCTGTACAGGAGTTACCACCGCTTTATACTAGGTTGTTAGCAGGGTCAATTAGTTGTATAGTATTTGGGGCGATCGCGTGGGCTTATTATTCTCAAATTGATGAGGTGGCGACTGCACCGGGAGAGTTAATTGCTTCTGCACAGGTGCGACCTGTGACATCAATTGGTAATGGGACAATTATCGATGTTAAAGTGAAGGAAGGCGATCGCGTCGTTAAAGACCAAGTTTTAGTCCAACGTGACCCAGATTTAAAACAAACTGATGT
>DATGXQ010000383.1:0-9310 GCA_035298905.1 Nostocaceae cyanobacterium
TCTAGACTGCAAGTATAGCACCTTTAGCTTTTCCAGAAATTACAGTTAATTTTTCTGAGGCATTCTTTATTGTCTGAAAACAGCAGTTTATTAATGGTGCTGACGTTTAATTTTAGCAGTTACTAATAGGAAACCTAGCCCAGCTAAAGATAAAATCGTCGAAGGTTCAGGTACAGGTTGTAACACACCTGCCATTGCAATTACATCATTATCACACTCTGGTGTTGTGTGAGCAACAAAAGCACCATTTGGTAATAAATTTCTGGCAAAACTAAAGGCATGAATGTAATTACCTCTAGCACCAAATTGACTAAAATCAAGTCTCAAATTACTAACATCATTTAGCAGTTCTACATCACCAATTTTTGTACCAGAAGCAATCACATTTTGAATTAGATGGTTTTGATTAAAATAAGGGTCTTCAGCACTTATATCTCCCATAGCTGGAGTTCCCTTGTTACTGCGTACCCACCTGTTAATTGCTCTCATACTGGGGTCTGATAGTAGCATACCATTTTCAGGAGCGATCGTTTTGGCAGTGACGTTTTTATATACCCCTAACTCTGTAGCACCTGAGCCATTTTTTACCCAGTTGATGCCGAATAATTCACCTGATACACTAGCCGTATCTAGAGATTTACCTGTAAAATTTAATATCAAATCACTCCAACCAACATGACCGTCTAACGCTAAAGGAGTAAAATCTCCTGTTAAGGGAAAGTTAGTATTAATAGCAAAAGTTACCCTGTCGGGGTTTTGCTGCATAGCCATAGCGTAGACTTCGTAAAGTGTTCCACCAACTCTACTTCCCTCCAAACCATCAGTAAAAGAGTCGATGCTGTAATACCAACCATTGGAGAATACACCAGCTTGTGCAGGTTTCGCTAGAATTGATACAAAACTTACGCAAGCAGATACTAAACTCAGAAACACTTTCGCTAAGTTGTTAACCAACATAAGAATTAGTGATTTTAAATATTAGCTTAGTCTATTATCTACTGAACATTACTGAAAAGGAGATAAATTTTATTACATTTTTTCCTGAAATAGCATCGAATTAATAGTAGTAGAGATTTAGTATTTACTACACTGCTATATTAATATTGAAGGTGCATAAAATTTGATTAAATTAATGATGAGTTTTCAATATATTCCTTGCAATACAAGTAATAAATATCTCATAATAGTCTAGTGCATAGTATCTTTGAACTATAAAGATATTAATAGTTTCAGACGCAAAACAAAGTTAAAAAAAGTTAAAAATTGTAACTTGACAATAATAACCCTATGATAAACAGTTCTATATCTGCGATCGCTATTCCTGGTTATCAAATTACCGAAGTTCTCCATATTGGGAATAAAACTGCTGTGTATCGGGGGAAACAGATAAAAAACCAGCTACCCGTAGTTATCAAGGTTCTTAATACCCAAAACCCCATACTTCAGGATTTAGTTTCTTTAAAAAATCAGTTTGCTATTATCCAGCGACTAGAGCATGATCAGATTATTAAATCATACGGTCTAGAAACTTATATCAATAGTTATGCGCTGATTTTAGAGGATTTTCAAGGTATAACTCTAACGCAGTATGCTAACTCACAACCGTTGAGTCTACAAGAATTTTTTCCCATTGCTATAGCAATTACTGAAGCATTGGACTATCTTTATCAACAAAAAATTATCCATAAAGATATTAAGCCTAGAAATATTCTGATTAATCCAGAAACTAAACAAATTAAACTGATAGATTTTAGTATTTCTTCCCTATTACCAAAAGAAACCGCCGAAATCAAAAACCCTAATGTATTAGAAGGGACATTAGCCTATATGTCCCCAGAACAAACTGGGAGAATGAATCGAGGAATAGACTACCGAACAGATTTTTATTCTCTGGGTGTGACTTTTTATGAATTACTCACAGGACAATTACCTTTTAATAGTTTAAATCCTCTTGAGTTGATATATTTCCATTTAGCTCAAGAAGCAAGTAATCCCAGAAATATTCATCACCAAATTCCTGAAGTTGTGGCAGATATCATTCTGAAATTAATGGCTAAAACTGCTGAAGAAAGATATCAAACAGCGAAAGGAATAAAGCATGATTTAGAAATTTGTCAGCAAATGTTATTAAATCAGGGAGAAATTTCTGATTTTCAGATCGCACAGAAAGATCAGAGCGATCGCTTTTTAATTCCTGAGAAATTATATGGTAGAGAAACTGAAGTCAGAACTTTATTAAATGCCTTTGAAAGAGTGAGTAAAGGCAGTAAGGAATTAATGTTAGTAGCAGGTTTTTCTGGTATTGGTAAAACTGCGGTAGTGAATGAAGTACATAAACCTATAGTCCGTCAAAAAGGGTATTTTATCTCTGGTAAATATGATCAATTCCAACGTAATATCCCTTTTTCTGCTTTTGTAAAAGCATTCCGTAGTCTGATCAAACAACTATTAACAGAAAGTACAAATCAATTACAAAATTGGCAGACACAAATATTAGCAGCATTGGGAGAACAAGCAGGAGTAATAATTGAAATTATCCCGGAATTAGAAAAAATTATTGGTCAACAACCACAAGCTACAGAACTCACCGGAAATGCTGCCCAAAACCGCTTTAATTTACTCTTTACTAAATTTATTCAAGTATTAGCAACAAAAGAACATCCCTTAGTAATTTTCCTAGATGATTTGCAATGGTCTGATCCAGGTTCTTTGCAGTTAATTCAATTACTCATGAGTGAAACAGATGTCAATCATCTGTTGTTAATTTGTGCATATCGAGATAATGAAGTTACTGCTGGACATCCCTTCAAAATTACCTTGGATAATTTGCATCAATCTCCAAGTACAATTAATCAGATTAACTTACAACCACTAGAACAAAATCATCTTGTTTTACTTATAGCTGATACTCTAAATTGTCCAGAATCAAAAGCATTAGCTTTAACTGAATTAATTTTCCAAAAAACACAAGGCAACCCCTTATTTACTAATCAAATTCTCAAATCTTTGCACGAAGATGGATTAATTATCTTTAATTATGATCAAAATTATTGGCAGTGTGATCTAACTCGTTCTAAATCTTTGTATCTTAATGAGAATATTGTTGATTTTCTCAAATCGCAACTGCAAAAGCTCCCAGACAAAACTCAAAATATATTAAAAATAGCAGCTTGTATTGGTAATCAATTTGATTTAGAAACATTGGCAGTTGTAGCAGAACAAAGCCTAGTAGAAACGGCTACTGATATCTGGCCAGCATTAGAAGAAGAAATAATCATACCACAAGATGAAGTATACAAACTATTTACATGTGATTTATCTACTGATTTATCTACATCTGCGGCAAAATTAGATCATAGTGAATCTGGACAATGGACAATTCAATATAAATTTTTGCATGACAGACTACAACAGGCTGCTTATTCTTTAATTCCTGAAAGTGATAAACAAGCTACGCATTTAAAAATTGGTCAACTGATTTTAAAAAACATCGATACAGAATCATTAGAGGAAAAAATATTTGAAATTGTTAATCAAATAAATCTGGGCATTGACTTAATTATCAATCAATCAGAAAAATATGAATTAGCTAAACTTAATCTAATAGCAGGTAAAAAGGCTAAATTAGCTATAGCTTATGAAGCTGCTGTCAGATATTTAACTATTGGTTTAGATTTACTAGGAAAAGATAGCTGGCAAAATCAATATGATTTGACGCTGAATCTTTATATAGAGGTAGCAGAAGCAGAATATTTAAGTAGCGACTTTGCCAAGTCCATAGAATTAGCAAATTTGGCAATAGAACAGACTAAAGAAATTTTAGATCAAGTCAAGCTGTATAGAACTCAAATCCAAGCTTATATTGCTCAAAACCTCCAAGAAAAAGCTCTAGGAATCGGAGTACAAGTATTGAGAAAACTTGGTGTACAATTACCCAGAAAAGCAAGTCAATTATCTATTGTAGTAGCTTTATTACAGACTAAATCAACTTTATTGAACAAACAGATCGAAGATTTACTGTCTTTACCATATATTACTGATCCAAGTAAATTAGCAGCTATACAAATATTATCAATATTAATTCCTGCTGCTGGTCAGACAAGCTCTTTATACTTTCCATTAGCTATCATGGCAATGGTCAGATTATCAGTGAAATATGGTAACTCATCTTTTGCTGCCTTTGCTTATAGTTTGTATGGAGCAGTACTATGTCACAAATTGGCAGACATTGCTAATGGCTATAAGTTTGGGAAATTAGGAACTAAACTGCTAGAGAAAATTAATGATAACTCTCTTAAGTGTAAAATTCATTATGTATTCAATAATATGGTTGAACATTACAAAAAACCTATTATTGAAATAATTCCTCGTCAAGAAGAAATTGTTCAAATCGGTTTGGAAATTGGAGATATAGAATTTATTAACTATTACTGTTGGAGTATTAGCAGTTATTGGTTTTTTAGTGGGCAAAACTTAGAATCAGTGAAACAGCGATCATATAAATATCTTAAAATAGTACAAAATTTAAAATTAGTAGTAGGTGTGATTAATGTCAATATTAATATACAAACTATTTCTAATCTCCAGAAAAGTTCTCCACTCCAGAAATATTCCTTGTCAGAAAATATATTAGTTGGTGAAGCATTTAACGAAACAGAAACGTTAAATGAGCTAAATAAAAATAATTTCTGTCTAGCTATACTTAATGCTAATAAAAGTCTACTCAATTACTTATTTGGTAAGTATCAAGAAAGTATCAAGGCTGCCGAACTAACAGAAGAAATTCATCAAAATTTCCCAGGATTTCATATTTATCCTTTTAGTAAATTTTACCATTCATTAGCACTTCTGGCTTTGTGTAATAATTGCTCACTATCTGAGCGTAATCACTATATTAAAAAAGTGGATATTAACCAAAAAAAGATGAAAAAATGGGCGGATCATTCTCCATGTAATTACAAACATAAATATGATTTAGTTGCAGCTGAAAAAGCCAGAATTTTAGGTAAAAATTGGCAAGCAGTAGAATTATATAGCCAAGCAATTAGAGGAGCAAAAGAAAATGGTTATCTCCAAGAAGAAGCTATAGGTAATGAACTTGCTGCTAAATTTTACTTAGCACGAGGTCAAGAAGAAATTGCTCAAAATTATCTAATTAATGCTTATTACTGTTATCACAATTGGGGAGCTAAAGCTAAAGTTGAAGACTTAGAAAATTCTTATCCTCATTTACTTAGCTCGATTATTAATCCACAAAACTATAATAGTGAAAATAATTTTTATAAGACAAATAAGTTAATATCTACTTTAACTGCTGACTCTACTACTACAAGTCTTTCAGTAATGTTTGATATAGAAACTTTCACTAAAGCAGCTTTAGCCATTTCTTCCGAGATGCAAGCTGGTAAATTAATTTCTACTTTGATGAGAGTAATTTTAGAGAATGTCGGTGCAGAAAAAGCTAATTTAATTCTTCAAGGAGATGGAGGTTTAATTGTAGCTGCTCAATGCGAAAATTACCATAAATGTGAACTATTATCTATCCCAATCAACAAACTAGAAAATATTCCTACTAGCTTAATTAATTATGTTGCTAATACCAAAGAAGATTTACTAATTAATGATGCTACTAATGAAAGTGATTTTGCTACTGACGCTTATATTATTCAACATCGACCTAAATCTATATTATGCACTCCCATTCTTAACCAAGGGCAGCTTATTGGTATTCTTTATCTAGAAAATACCCTAACTGTGGGAGCATTTACTCCTGAAAGGCTGAAAATATTAAAACTTCTTTCTTCCCAAGCTGCTATCTCCTTAGAAAATGCTCAACTTTATTCCAGCTTAGAAGAGAAAGTGACAAATAGAACTAAAGAATTAAATAGTAAAAATCTGCAACTAGAACAAACTCTAGATGAATTAAAACGTACACAAGCACAACTGATTCAAACAGAGAAAATGTCCAGTTTAGGACAAGTTGTCGCAGGTGTAGCTCATGAGATTAACAATCCTATTAATTTCATTCATGGTAATATTCAGCCTACTAAAAATTATTTTAATGATTTACGAAACCTGTTAGAATTATATCAACAAGAATACCCTCATCCTTCACCTGCTATTGAGGCAACTGTAGAAGAAATTGATTTAGAATTTATCACTCAAGATGTAGAAAAAATCCTTGGTTCAATGAAAATGGGAGCTAAACGTATCCAAAATATTGTTTTGGGTTTACGGAATTTCTCACGGCTAGACGAAGCTGAAATGAAACCTGTAGATATTCATGAGGGAATTGAAAATACTTTAATGCTTTTACAATTTCAAATGAAGGAAAAATTAGGTTATGTAGACAATATAGTAATTAAAAACTATGGTCAATTACCCTTAGTAAATTGTTATCCTTCTCAACTGAACCAGGTATTTTTTAATATCCTGATGAATGCTATAGATGCTTTGTATAAACATCAAAAAAATTTATCAAACCAATCAAATTCAAACCACTATAGTACAATTGTTATTGGCACTGAATTACTTAATCAGGACTGGGTGAGAATTGCCATTAAAGATAATGGTTTGGGGATGACTGAGGAAGTTAAAAAGCATATTTTCGATCCGTTTTTTACTACTAAAGATGTGGGTGAAGGCACTGGTTTAAGTTTATCAATTAGTTATCAAATTGTAGTGGAAAAACATCATGGTAAAATTGAGTGTATTTCTCAGCCCGGACAAGGTGCTGAGTTTTTGATTGATATACCCCTAAAGTAGTAGTGATTTTACTTTGGTTTAATAAATTGTCTCAGGTGTTATCATCGATTTTAAAGTGGTGTATTGGGGATATTTCCATTTAGACAAATATGGGAAAAAAAACTGTTGGCTTAGAAGATAATTTGTATGAGTATTTACTTTCAGTTTCTTTGCGAGAACCGGAAATATTACAGCAGCTACGGCAAGAAACTGACCAGCATCGATTATCGCAGATGCAAATTTCTCCAGACCAAGGACAATTTATGGCGCTTTTGGTGAAGTTACTGAAAGCAAAAAGGACTTTAGAAGTGGGCGTATTTACTGGTTATAGTTCCTTGGTGGTAGCTTTGGCTTTACCTGCTGATGGTAAAATTGTAGCTTGTGATGTGAGTGAAGAGTTTACCAGTATTGCTCGACGTTATTGGCAACAGGCGGGAGTTGCGGATAAAATTGATTTACGTATTGCTCCAGCTGTGGAAACTTTAGATAGCTTATTGGCAGCAGGTGAAGCGGAAACTTTTGATTTTGCTTTTATTGATGCTGATAAGGGTAACTATGATCATTATTATGAGCGATCGCTCCAACTTGTGCGTCCTGGTGGTCTAATTGCGATCGATAATGTTCTCTGGTCGGGAAGAGTTGCAGACCCCGAAGACCAAAGTAATGCTACCCGGACTATCCGCGCTTTGAATGAAAAGCTACAACAAGACTCACGCATTACTCTGAGTTTAGTACCGATTGGCGACGGTTTAACCTTAGCTTTGAAAAATTAAATACATTCTTGTTTGACTTCTCTCTTTCAGGTATAAGTTTTTTAAATTTTGGGTTGAGTCCGACAAAATCAAGTCTCTCAACGTTAAATGGCATGGAATTAATTTGCTACTTAAACCATTACTAAAAAACATACCTTTGAAAGAGAGAAGATTTTTAATTTTTAATTTTTAATTTTTAATTTTTTACTCTACAGACTTCTGCATTTTTAACTGTAACTGCTTCCATTTTTCTTGTTGACGAATGCGTTTTTCTTCTGTTAAACTATCAAAACATTGGGGACAAGAAATGCCTTCTTCATATTTGGGTGAAGCCTTATCTGCTGCGGAAATGGGATGACCACAACTTAAACATAAGTCATAACTTCCCGGTTCTAAACCGTGACGGACAGCTACTCTTTCATCAAAAACAAAACATTCCCCTTCCCATAAACTCTCTTCTGCTGGAATTTCTTCTAAATATTTGAGAATGCCGCCTTTCAAGTGGTATACTTCCTGAAAACCATGTGCAACCATATAAGAAGAAGCTTTCTCACAACGAATACCACCAGTACAAAACATAGCGACTTTTTTATGTTTTGTGGGGTCTAGGTTTTTCTGCACATATTCGGGAAATTCGCGGAAAGATTCAGTTTGGGGATTTTGAGAACCTTTAAAACTACCAATACTCACTTCATAATTATTCCGGGTATCAATTACCGTGACTTCCGGGTCAGAAATTAACTCATTCCATTCTTGGGGAGTGACATAAGTTCCTACTTTTTCGTTGGGGTCAACTTCTGGAAGTCCCAAAGTTACAATTTCTTGCTTTAACCGCACCTTCATCCGTTCAAAGGGTGGTGTATCGGTGTAAGATTCTTTATGTTCTAAGTCTGCTAAACGCGAGTCAGAGCGAAGATAGCCTAAAACTGCATCAATTCCCTCCCTAGAACCTGCTATTGTTCCGTTGATACCTTCCTTGGCTAATAAAAGCGTGCCTTTGATTGTTTGTTGCTGACAAAAAAGCAGTAACGGTTCTCGCATTTCTTGAAAATCAGGTAATGAAACAAACTTATACAACGCAGCTACAACTATGAGATTTTTTTCAGTCATTTGTTTGCCAAAATCAGGATATTGGGTTAAAATATTAGTCAGTATTTATAATTAAACACCTTTTCTATTTTAAGGTATTTAGTTAAGGGGGTTTAGCTCAGTTGGTAGAGCGCCTGCTTTGCAAGCAGGATGTCAGCGGTTCGAGTCCGCTAACCTCCATTGTTACTTAATGTTGTCAAAATATTCCCGATCATATATTAGGCTATCAGGAATAGGAGAATAGCGATCGCATGGCAACTGCCAAAACTAAAAAGCGGTCTATGTTCGCTATATTACCAGGAGAACAACTTGCCTAAAACTATTCAGTCTACCCAACCACCGCTAAAATTTATACCCCAACGCTTTAACCCGGTTATTACCAAAATATTTTCTTGGTGTTTACCTTTTTTCCTACGGTTTAGAACTCGACGTTGGTTATTAGCAGGTATTGTTAAAATTGAAGCCCAAAATGCCGAAATTTTAGCAGAACTTTATCAACAATTTCAAGCCGGGAAAATTCGCTTTTTAATGGCATTTCGTCACCCAGAAGTGGAAGACCCACTTTCAATGTTATATTTATTAACGCGCATTGTTCCTAAAGTTGCCCGTCAAAAAGGCATTGCTTTAAAATACCCATTATATAGTCATTTCATGTATGAAAGAGGAATGACACTTTGGGCCGGAAAATGGCTAGGTTGGTTCTTTTCTCGTTTTGGTGGTGTACC
>DATGXQ010000384.1:0-18953 GCA_035298905.1 Nostocaceae cyanobacterium
CATCCCAAGTAAATTTAGTTTCGATGCGCTTGGCTAAATGGTCAAGTCCGGGACGGGCTTGGAGTCGGCACAGATGCCAGAGAGTATCTTGATTAAGTGTCAGACTATCATTAGCGGCTTGACTGATGGCCTGGACACAAACGGCTTGGATTGTGCTGGCATTTAAGTTAAACTGAGAAGCGAGGATTTGTAGTTCGTTATCGAGAGCGATCGCGCGGTTGCCTAAGTTAAACCGCCATTCTGCTAGTTGTTCTGCTTGGGTGAGTGGAGGAATATCAAAAGTAATGAGCGATCGCTGCGGGAAAGATTGTCTTTGCCAACTCGTTATTACTACTGGTGTTTGCACCGTTTCCAATAATTGAGTCAAGGCTTGGATTTGGGCTGAATCATTGGAGTTGAGTTCATCACAATCAATCAACAACACACTATCCGTTATTCTCGCTGCCCTTTCCCATCTCTGCTTGAGAATTTGTAGAGAATTTCCCGATACAGACGCAACCGAAACTCGACTTAAATTCAACTCTGTCAGCATACAAGCAGCCGCAACAATCGATTGCTTAACTATCCTCTCACTACCACAAAGTTGAATTAGAGGATAAGTCAGCGAACCAGCACTATCCGACCAAACTGCGGCTATCTCCTGGGCAATTTGTTGGTGAGAAGGTTGTAGAGGCTTGGCTGTATCTGGGTTAAGGGGAATAGATTCGGTGATACCTATTAATAGGCGATCGCTATATCCTTGACCTAATAAATAAAATAAAATAGTTGAGTCAATTTGAATCGGACTAAGAGTAAATTTTTGTCCTGACTGCACCTCAATCTCAATTAATTGCCATTTCCGCAAAGCAGCTTCAGCAGTAAAAGCACTCCATGTCTCTTCCGGTAACACATCCAAAGCTAAACGAATCGTTGGAAAATTTAATAGTTCATTTCCTTGAACCTCAGCACATAGATTTGCCAATATTGGATCTATTTCTACACCAGCAGCCAGTAATATAACATATTTTTCAAATAGAGACAGTTTAAATACTCTGCACAGGTAAGATAAAGGTGTATCCTCTGAAAAATTAATCTCCATTTCTGGGAAATTTTCTAATAATTCATCCAGGGGAAGACCATCTTGATAAGCCTGTTTAATTAACAATGCTCTTTGTAGCATTGACCGTACATTTATTATTTCCAGACTTAAATCTAAGGTTTCGTCAAATTCTTGAATTTCTTCATCTTCAACAATTCTTTCAGCAACATCACTCATAAATTAATTCCATAAATTAATAGTTTTTGTCAATGAATCGACTACTTATAAACCTAAACCCGTTGCCATACTCTTAATTGAGAGGTAGATTTAAGGTCTGTTTTTGCACCTTGACTAACTAATACTTTGCCATCACTGCTCATTTTTAAACCACAAACTCTGGTTGTATGACCCTCAAGGTTAGCAAGTATATCTCCTGTTACCATGTCTAAAACTACCAACATCCCACCCTCTTTACTATTTCCACCTCCTACAATTAAAGTTTGTCCATCCGGGCTGATAACTATCTTAGCCACCATCCCAGGAACTGAAAAAGTACGCACTAATTCACCAGTAGATAAATTCCAGAATTTAATAGTTTTATCTGAAGAACCACTGACTAGCATTTGTCCATCAGGAGTAAGAGCAATTGTGCTAGAACTAACTGAAATCGTTTTCAATAATTTTTCACTAGGAAATTCCCAAATTTTGATATTTTTATCACGACTGCCACTAATTAATATCTGATCAGATGATAATGATTGAATAGTATTATTGTTAATCTCTACAGATTTAGGTAAATAAATTAAACTATGGACAGCAGGAAAAAACTTAAACCAACCCTTATGTCCAGAGATTTGATGTAGCTGTTTCCCTGTCGATAAATCCCAAATATAGATTCTCCCTCCTACACCACCAATTGCTAGAATACGAGCATCAGGACTCAACGTCAGGGATTCTATTACAAACAGTTTGGTATCTAACCCACGAATTAAATTTTTACTAGGTATATGCCATACTTTAGTAGCAGGTGCATCTGTCTCTTGCAGCACTATATTATTAGTGACTAATATCTGTCCATCGAGGCTCATGGTAATATTTGCGTTGACAACTTCAAAGCTAGAAACTAAGGTTTGATTGTCCAAACGCCATATTTCTGTGTGACTTTTACCAGCAATAGCTAAGATGTTTCCATCTGCACTTAAATCAATTTTAGATTCATTTATTGCTAGTACATTTACCTCAAAAATAAGTGTGCAATTCCATCGCTCCGGTTGAGGTTTTAAACCTGTTTTGGATATACTTAAAACTACACTTGATGGTTGATTAGCAACTGGTGTTAACAGAGCATTTTCACTATTAGAAATTGGGACTAAGTTACTTTCCAAATCAGCCAATACAGCCGCAGCAGACTGATAGCGTTGACTGATTGACCTACTAATCATTTTATCTAGTATCCGGCTTAAAGATGAACTGACAGGACGAGGTAAATAATCTTGCCAAACCCAGCGATCCTCTGCAAAAGAATACAACTCAAAAGGGTCTACACCGGTAAGCAGAAAAATACAAGTCACACCTAAACCATAAATATCACTAGCAAAAGAAGCTTTACCAAATACCTGTTCTGGTGCTGCATATTTGGGGCTACCAATTACTGTTCCAGTTTGAGTTAAATTAGCTCCAGTGACAAATTTAGCTGCTCCAAAATCCACTAAAATTAATTGGTCATCACTGCGACGACGAATAATATTTTCTGGTTTGATATCGCGGTGGATTACTTGTTGGGAATGAGTGAAAGCTAAAATATCCAAAATACTTTTAAGTACCTGCCGAATTTTAGCTTCATCAAAGTTGCCAATTTCTGCTAATTCCTGGGCTAAATTTTCTCCATCAATAAACTCTTGAATTAGATAATCTTTCCCGTCTTGCTCTAAATAACCTAAAAATTGAGGAATACCAGGATGAGTACCTAATCTTTGCAGTTGTTCAATTTCCGAATTAATCAGTTTAGCTTTAATTTCAGCAGCTACAGAGTTAGAGTTAAGAGAGAAAAACTGCTTGACTGCACAACGGGGTTTGAGTGGTTGTGATTCATCCACCGCTAAGAAAGTTCTCCCAAAACCACCTTGACCAATTAATCTTAGCCCACGATAACGGGGGGTGTCTGTAGAATTGCCCAATAACAAAGGTGAGTCACAATTTTGACATCTTAAGGCTTCAGGAAAGTTTTGGGGTTGTTGGCAGTCTGGATTAAAGCAGTAACTCATTTTAGGTTTCCAAAAAATGGGAAAAACTATCAAAAGTGAGAATTTTCTTTAGATGGCTATAGAGAATAGGTAAAAATTCATCTTAGCATTCGGGTAAATTTAACAAGTAATTGCTAACATTTACTAAGCCAAGGAATTAAGTTAATATTATTCTCTCTTTCTTTGCGTTTTTCGCCTCTTACTTTTGATTTCATCTCATTTTTGATTGTCACTCCCCAAAATTTTACTCATTAGGGGCAAACAATCTGATTACCAGAAAGTGTACAAGGCTTTTTGCCTTGTTGTCGACGTAGAGCATTATGTTGGTCAAGTATGGCGTTTTTAACTTGTTCGGCTTGTTGGGTTTGCTGTTGAAGTTTTTGTACAGTATTTGTGAGTTTATTGACATCTTGCCGTGTATTTTGCAACTCTTGTTGTATGCGTTGGTCATTCTGCCTTTCCCGTTGCTCTTTCTCTAGTTCCTGTATACGTTTTTGTGCTTTATCTATACATCTGTATGTAGCTGAGATAAGACACCATAATATACCTAATAAGCTAATAACTAAGCCAATAACAGTGACTGCACAGATAGCAAGAGTCATAACAGAACTTTGCAACAATGATATGGCATAACCCACGGAAGCTATCATGTTACCAAGCCAGCCAAAAAAGTTGCCATCGTCATAATCTCCTCTCTTTCCAAACCATACACCAATGGTCATCAAGGCATTACCTACACTTTTAGCAGCTTGAGCGCCACATTCCTTCAACAATGAAAGAGTACCTGTTACAAATGCACCCGCAGAAGCGAAATAACAAGTCAAATACTCTTGCCAGTATCCCTTCATTAAAGGATAAAAATTAAATGCTTGTAACTGGTTGTTACCAGAAATAGAAACTGTTTTGGCTAGTAGTTCTGGTTTGGGTTGTCCCTCTTTGTCGCACTCTTCGCACTTAGCTTCTAATACATTAGATTGTGTTTTTTTGCTGGGTGTATTTTTTCCTTGAGTTAAACCCTGCAATTTAACAGGTTGATTGTTGACTAGATTAGCTGAGATGCGATCGGCATCTTGTTCATAACCTGCACGGCTACTTTCATTGAGGTTGAAACCTTGTACTTGACGCTGGGCTACATGTCCCAATTCATGCTCTAATGTACCTGCTTGAGCTTTAGAGGAAACAGCCACTCTTGTCCCGTCGGTTAACCCTTGTAAACCTGCTTGGTGCAGAGCTTGATCTACTGATGACCCTTGGAATACTTTCACATGACCTAAGCTAATTCCTGGCATGAGTTTTTCATATTTACCCATTAAGCCACTGGAAAGGGAACTACCACTACCGCCGAAAATGGTGGAGAGATTAGCTTTTTTTTGCCAATCTCCTTTACTTTGTAGTCTGGACTTAGATGCTTGTGATTTCCCCTGTTTTTCTTCTTCTAGTTCGGGGTTTTGAGCTTGCAGTTTGGAGGCTTGGAGTCGTTTATATTGAGCCTTGAGAATACTGGAAACAGCACTTAAGTCGTCTACTTTGCTAAGGTTAGCTCTAGCTTGGAGACTTGTGAGATTAGAAGTTGAGGAATTTTTGGCAGCCAGATTTGTACTGAGCGGTACAAAAGTAGAATTGGGCTTAAGTTGGAGAGAGCGCATGGTGAACTCTAGTTAATAAGGTGGAATAGTCGAACCGGTTGAGCGAGCGGTCTTTCCCTTATGAATTAAGGTGGAACAGTCGAATAGTTTTCCCCTGGTGATAGATAATTTAAGGAAATTTTTACAATCTAGCTAATTTTATACAGATGCGATCGTCCAAGCAAGAGTTTTCACTCAAAATTTTGGCGTTTTTTGTATGCCAGTATACAAAAGATATTAAGAAATATTTTTGGCTAAATCTTGCTAAATATTTTGATTGTGAAGTATTGATAAATATACTGTTTCAGTAGTAAATTGTAGTTGCTTTGCAGAGTTATATACTAAACGTAAATAATAAAATTTATACGCATTATAAAATATAAAGATATGTTTGATAAGCATTCAGAACCCAGAATTGAGAATTAAATATACTTTTCGAGTTAACAGTGAGGAATGTTTGAAATTTTGAATTTTCCCAAATCTCCAATCTAAAATGGGAATAAACCACAGCTATCAGCAAGAAAAATATATTTAGATATCTGGTGAAAATTAAACATTTATTATCTGAAACCCTTGTAGAGACGTTCCTTGACGTTCATACAAGGGTCTCAGGTCACGTATAGTTAATTTTCGGAGAGGTCTTGTTTTAGTTGACTAATAAATTATGTTGTTAGCTAGTTAACTGCTTGAGAAATGTAGCTCATACCGCGATCGAATGATTGAAGATTTCCAGCTTTGCCTTCTAGAAAGCGTTTGATATTCATGCTTTCAGCACCAAAATCCTCAATTTGCAATTTGCCATGAGTAAAGGTATCATTTGTTTTCCAGAATGTGATCCAATGAAGAATAAATCCTCTCGCTTGTGGATCACCAAAAGCATAAGCTGTAGGAATTAATAAGGCTACTGCACGCTGATAAAATTTATAGTCTGGATAAAAATATTCTTCCTCTAGTAAATAATATTTACTGAGAGTATGTAAACGCAGAGAAATTTTTACTTTTTGGTCATACTCATCTTTAAATTCACCTGAATCTGATTTAATTTCTCCCGATGGACGAACTAAGTGTGACCATTCCTCTAAATTGTGCAGGTCTGATAGATATTCAACTCCTAAATCAATAGGAGCATCTACATAGATAGTATCCGAGTTAATTACATAGCATCCTTTGGCAGCAGTAGTATGACCTGCTTGACGCTCTAAAATAGCTTTTAAAGAACGACATTCAGAAGTATGTACAGTATGAATACCCTGCATAATCATCTGAGTTTGTCTTCTAGGATCGACAAAACTTAGCCAATGGAAGTATACACCTTGTTCATCTGTTCCTGGTTCAATATAGTCAGGAGGAAACAATAAAACGGGATATACTTGAAAGTATTGCTGATATTCAAAACCACAATGCCACTCAATTCCATAAAAAAGATTACTTTCTAGTTTCTTAATATGGTAATAGAGATGTTTATGGTATCCAGATGCAGTTCCCAGCCAGGTATCTTCATCAATTTGTTCTACCATCCGACTGAAAAGTGTCCAGTCATCTAAATTTTTGAGGCTACAGAGATAGTCAAAAGCCACTTGAGGAGATGTCGCTATATAAGCTGATGTGGCAAAAGTATTTTTCTCCATGATTTACTCCTGCAAAGAATATTTAATCGATTATTGACTGATTTTGAACTATTACTGCAAAATCTCAGAATTCAAATATCAGCCGTCAGCATTTAGTTAAAAAGCTAACGGCTAATGACCAATTTACAGCAAGTTGCAAATGAATGAAGTACAAGCTAAAAACCACAACTCCAACAGGAAGGGGCTTTTACTCCTGATTCCTGAATTCTGAATCCTGAATTCTGCTCTATTACTGCAAAATCAAATCTTTACTTTTATTTTTCTTAGCTTTAGCAATTCTTTCTTCTGCTAATTTTTTAGCTGCGAAGTGAGTAGGAATTATTTCCTTACTAGCAAGAGAAAATATCTGTAACAAGGTGTCATAGATATTATGTACCTGACTAAAGGCTTTTTCTTCATTATAGCCGATCATCTCATTATACACATTAATTAATCCCCCAGCATTAATGACAAAATCAGGACAATAAAGAATTTCTTTTTCTACTAGCATTGAACCATGCAAATGCTCATCATCCAATTGATTATTAGCAGCACCAGCAATAATTTTGGCTTTGATTTGGGGAATTGTGGTACTATTAATAATTCCTCCTAAAGCACAGGGAGTAAAAACATCTACATCTTGAGCATAAATTTTATCAGGCTCAACAATTGTTGCACCAAAAAGTTGTGCTGCTGCTTCTGTTTTTTGAGGACTGATATCTGTGACAAAAAGTTTAGCTCCATGTTCGTGTAAATGTTGGCAAACTTTGAATCCTACATTGCCTAAACCTTGAACAGCAAATTTTAATCCCTTTAATTCTTCGCTTTGCCAACGAAATCTGACTGCGGCTTTAATTCCTAATAAAATTCCTAAAGCAGTAATAGGTGCAGGGCCACCAGATTTTTCGGAAACTCCCACTACATACTTAGTTACTTGACTAATAGTTCGCACATCTTGGGGCGTAATATTGACATCTTGTCCTGTGATAAAACGTCCCTTCAAAGTTTCTATAAAACTGCCATAAGCTTTGAGTAGGTCTTCTGTTTTATCTTGGGGATGAGCAATAATAACAGCTTTACCTCCACCTGCGGGAATATTAGCGCAAGCTGCTTTATAAGTCATACCACGACTGAGACGCAAAGCGTCTTTTAGCGCAGCTTCTTCATTCGGATATGGAAATAATCTTGTTGCTCCCATTGCTGGGCCTAAAGTTGTGTCATGGATAGCAATAATTGCTCTGATGTGAGTATCTTTTCCATGACAGTAAACTACTTGCTCATGGCCCATTTCTTGAAAAGTTTCAAATAAAGGCATTTTAGTGTCTCAACTTATTGACTGATTAATGCTGAAATTTAAGTAAACACTAATAGGAAACACATTATGAACTCCATATACCACGAAAAATCTAAGCAGCTTTTTTTCTTTCCTTTCTGTTTTTCTACTTACAAATCAGATAAGGTATAAAAGAAGATTGAATTTTTCCAGTCCAGATTGTGGTTTTCAAGTGGTTTTCAAAGTTAAACGGCTGGGAATGAAACTTGTTTGACGATCGCTTCTCTGCGGCTGGATTTAACCCCCTGTGTTGCCAAGCTTTTGTTCCGTGCGCCAGAGGGTGCAGGGATGTCAGGATCAATAATGACATCGATTAAGAAGGGATTTTGAGAGGCGATCGCTTGCTTTAAAGCTGGTTCGATCTCCGATTCCTTGACCACTGTTATCGCTTCTGCTCCCATTCCCCACGCAATCATCGCAAAGTTAGTGCGGGGAAGTATGGCATCTGCACCTTCTAAACCTAAGATGGCCATGCCTTGATGACACATGTTATAACGACTATCGTTGAGGACAATCCAGATAGCAGGGATTTTATATTTGACAGCAGTGCTAATTTCATTGTTCATCAGCATTGCTCCATCTCCAACGATCGCTACAGCTCTTCCTGCTTTGCCTTGCGCTGCCCCTAAAACTCCGGTAACTGCGTGACCCATTGCTCCCACACCTGTACTAACCCGATAACGATTAGCTTGGGGAAATCTCAGTAAATGTGTAGCCCAAGTGAAGGAATTACCGCTCTCTGCCAAGACTATGGCATCTGTGCCTTCCACAATAATCTTCTGAATAGCTGCCATTAAAATTGCTGGCCGCACTGGAGCATCTGGATCTGTTTGAGTCCCTTGATTAGTTTCTGACTCTGGATGAGGAAAAGAAGCCTGCATAGGAAGATATGATTCAGGCCAATGCTGGAGTAATGCTTCTAAATAAGTTTTGACATCTGCCTGAACGGGATAAGTTTCGGCGTAGGGATAGGCTACTCCGGGAACTTCTGGATCAATATCTACATGTACAAAACCTCTGCGGGGAATCATAGCCGAGTTCCAAAAACAAGTAGGCTCGCTTAAACGAGTACCTAAAACCAAAGTTCGTTGTGGGGGTTGTTGTTGCAGATATCTGAGGACAGAGGCATGTCCACCCAAGCCTGTCACCCCTACAAATTGGGGGTGATCCTCTGGGAAAATGCCTTTACCGCGTGGAGAACACATGACAGCTGCACCAGTTCTTTCAGCCAACTGTCTAATTTCATCTGCTGCATGACGAGCGCCAAAACCCAGCCAGATGGCAAAAGACCCTTCAGTTAATAAGCGAATGGATTTAGCGATCGCCTCTTGACTAGGCACTACAGGTACATGAATTACATCTAATTTAGGTAAAGATGGATTTTCCAATAAACTAGCTTGTACACCAGTAGGAATAGTTAAATGTGCAACAAATCCTCCTGGTTGTGATAAAGCTCTAGCCAGTCGGCGAAAAATTTGGGGGAGTTGAGCCGCAGATTCAATCGTCACAGCATAATTAAACAATGCACCAGGGTTAAAAATTCCCCCACTAGGTAAGGTATAGGTACTGGTTTCTTGAATAGCCCAGCGTCCGCGTTGTGGAGCGGAAGTACAAGCGGAGAGTAAAATTACTTTTGCACCTTCACCACGAGCAGCAAATAACCCAGTGATGGCGTTAGTTATCCCAGGAGCAGCCGTGGTAAAGACGAGACTAGGAGAATTATTAGCAAAATAAGCTTCAGTAGCTGCAAACGCTGCACCGCATTCATGGCGAAAATTCAGAACTTGGATATTGCTATTTGATAGAGCGTGCCAAAGGCTGGCCATCGCTCCCCCAGCAACACCAAAAGCATAACGTACTCCCAAATCTGCCAGCATTAAGGCAACTGCATCGGCAACTGATAGTTGAGTTACTATTTGATCGTGTAACAAATAAGGTTGAATAACTTGACCATTTTCTACTCTTTCTAACCCCTCATTCTGATCTATCACAGAATCTACATATTTGTTATTCAATAACAATTCCTTGTTCAATTCACTAGGGGTTAGGGAAGATTTTGAATCATTATAATTGTGACTCATGGCTTTTAAAGTGTGTAATAAACTGTGGACAAAAACTATTGATTTTACACTAGAACTTCTGTGTACATTTCTAAAATAATTGCTTATACAGCAGTTATTAGACCTTAGCCAATCCTCACAGCACTCTTTTTCTTATTTCTGTCTTTCTTAATCATTACTCAAGGCAGTTGACAAGAAATCAGAAATGTATTACCAGCTACCAGGTTAAAGGCATTTACATAAATTTACAATGATATATTTTTCGCTAGACTTGATTTTTTTTTGGTAATTAACTAAACACTGCTGAAATAGTGAGAGCTAAATATCAGCGATAATTGGAAATATAGAAAAGATGTTTTGTGACCTAGACTACTATTTAGAGTTGGTTCAAAAGTAAAGCAGATTATACTTTAACACTTTTATGGAAAATAGTACCGAAAATATAGAGAAATCATCAATAAAAGATTAAAAAATGATGCCCCAGTCCCGATGCTCACAGTTGCTTCAGTTCTAGAAAGACAACGCAACCCCGCTTATACCCAGCGTCCACAGATAAATCCATAACTTAGCAGTTTTATTTGAATTGGGACTTATTCAGAGAGGCTGAAGATATGGCATTAGTTTGGTTTGCGGTTCATTGAGGATGACTATATTGAACTATGCAGTAAAAGCCGCAAGCGGCTTGAGTTTGGATGTTCAGTTTGTACCTGATTCACTTGCAACCTACTGTAAAGCTTGTGCTTTGGACAACTTTTACTGATACAGCAGATTTCAGGTAAATGAGGTACAAATTTTAAAAACAAAGCCATGTACTAAGAGACTTTCAACCCTGTTCCCTGTTCCCTGTTCCCTGTTCCCTGTTCCCTGTTCCCTGCTGTATGAGTATCAGAACTGATAACTATAAAATATATAGCAACTTAAACCTTACATACACTTAGACAATATTAGACAATAAAGTAAATGAACTTTTGGCTATCAAACAGTTGTCAAACAATTTCAAACTCAGAAGTAAAAGTTTTCACGTAGGATTTTTCCCATGGTTCAAGTTAACTTTAATGTTTGGGGTAATAGTTCTATCAATCTTTCAGGTAGTATAAATGCTGATGCGCCGACTTATGTGATTGTTCATGGTTATCGCAGCACCGGTGGTAATGCAGGTAATAACTACCAGCCTAATCAATGGATGGCAAATATTGCCCAAACCATTCGCCAGCGCGAGTCTAATGCTAATATCATTCTGGTAGATTGGGAGGAAGGAGCAAGTTCTTGGTGGTATCCTACTTCCGCAAACAGAACTAGCAATGTTGGCAATCAATTGGCTAACTACTTAATCAATAACGGTATAGATCCTAACTACACTAACTTAATTGGGCATAGTCTGGGAGCGCATGTTGCTGGGTTCGCTGGTGCTGCTTACCGTCAGTCTACTGGCAATTCTATTGCTCAAATAGCAGGACTAGATCCAGCAGGGCCAGAATTTGAAGGGGATGCCGCAAGCGATCGCCTAGATCCAACTGATGCTACTCGTGTTGTCACTCTTCATACCAGCACAATTTTAGGCTATGATGACCGCTTAGGTAGTTTAGATGTCTACGCTAACTGGGACGACTTGCTTCAACCTGGACAGTCGGACTTTGTTGGTAATCATGGCTATGCTCACACTCTCTACACAGAATTACTCCAAGGCTATAGCTTTAGTCAATGTAGCGGCACTCTTTTCAACCTCAATACAGTAGTCAATGCAGAATCTGTGGGAAGGAATGATGCTGATACCAGAGGTAATAAAGGTATTGTTGCTCTTAATCTGTCTGGTACTGCTAGTAACGATACCCTAGCGGGCGGTGCAGCCGATGATACCATTGTTGGTAATGGAGGAAATGATTACATTACAGGAGGTGACGGAAATGATTCCCTGTTTGGAAACAACGGTAATGATCTCTTGTATGGTGGACGGGATAATGATTCAGTCTTCGGTGGTACTGGGAGCGATCGCCTGTTTGGGGATGATGGTAGCGACGTGCTGACGGGAGCGGATGCAGCAGTAGGCAAAGGTATTGATGAAATTGACTACTTAACTGGTAATAATGGAAACGATTATTTTGTATTGGGTACTGCTGTAGGTTCTTTCTACAACGATGGCAATAGTAGCACTTCCGGGCTTAATGACTATGCCTTGATTACTGATTTCAATACTTTAGAAGATACAATTCAACTATTTGGTTCTAAGTCTAGCTATAGTTTGGGAGCAGTACCAACTGGTTTGGCTACAGGTACAGCCTTATTCCTAAGTGAAAGTAGTCTCGAACTAATCGCTATTATTCAAGGCTCTACTAACCTCAGTCTAAGTGATAACTATTTTGTAACTGTCTAGCTAAAACTTACTTTTATCAATCTGCATTTAGCTCGCCATAAGCGGGCTTTTGCTTTTTATGTCCAAATGGAATATTCTGATTTTAAAAATCCTATCTCAAATTAGGCGATCGCTATCTTGCCACTAATTCTTATACTTTGTGATAAATTAATTGTATAAAAACTCAACCTCTCCCCATGATTAACTGTAACGAGAGAGGCTGCAAAGTCAATATATAGCAGATTACAAGTGAATAAAGTACAAACTAAACATCAAAACTCAAACAGCAAACGACTTTCACTTCTGACTCCTGACTCCTGACTCCTGACTCCTGACTCCTGACTCCTGACTCCTGACTCCTGACTCCTGACTCCTGAATTCTGCTGTATTCTCAAACTAACTTCTTAATATCCCCATAAGCACGGTAAAAACCACCACTTGCTGACTCTCGTATTTCCTGCACCCAATAACGTTGTCCTTCTTCGCGGATATCTCTAGGGAATTGCACTTTCCAACTAGAATTATATCCAGGTGACACAACACGCACTCTCAATTTACCACCTTCCCGGAAGCATTCCACAATTGCACCTGTACTTGTATCTGTGGTAGTTTCTAAAGTTGTAGAAGGCATTGCACCTTCAGTTTTTGGTGCTTTAATAATAGTAGCTTCGGGAACAGTCCCAGCTTGTGCGGCGGTAATAGCTGCTTCACTAGCATCAATACAAGCTAGAGAACCATCTGTAGTCACAATATAAACACGGTTATCAAAAAATTGCATGGACAAAGCCGAACCGCAACCAGTTCCTAACTTCCACAACCTGTCCCCACTTTGATTAAAGCAATAAACTGAGGAACTATTATCTCCCGCAAACACATATTTTCCATCTAAAGCGGTAGCACAGGAATAGACAGCAGCATCACATTTATAAATAGCACCTGGTTCACCCTTCTTACTAAAAGAGTAAATCTTTTTATCACTCGTTCCTGCATAGACCGCAGATTTTTCCTGCCAACCAAATAATACACTACCGCCAGTTTTTTGATGCCAAAGCATTAGTCCTTCTTTGCGGGAATACATCGTTACCCCAGCGCTATGACCATGATAAATACCTTCCGCATCACAACGCACCATCCAACCCGTACTACCTTGACTTAATCTTGTCCATTGTGACTCATCATCATGGTCGATGGTAGTCACAGCACCTTTAGCATCAGATACACCTAGCAAACCGTCATAGATATCCAGCCAGAAAATATCCACATTTTCATCAATTTCATAAGCGACTCGCGGTAACTTACCCGTCAAGTCGTAGACATTCCCATCATCACAACCAGCATAAATCCAAATATCATCAGCAACCAAACATTTCACCCCATCGGGAAGCTTAAATTTATTTAGCACTTCCCCTTGATGGTTTAGCGCGAACACCTCCCCCGCTTGGTTTCCTAACCAACATCTTTCCCCATCAATAAAAATACCAAAAGCCGCAGAGTTAGAATTAAATCTCCACAGGATAGGTGCTTTTTTAGCCGTGGAAGCTGTACTGGTGACTTGACGACGGGTAACAGAACGTTTTTGACGCACCCCCATAACCGCGTGTTCATAGCCTTTTTTCAGCTTTTCATTAATCTTTTTTGCTGCTTCCGCTTTGGCTTTTTCCGGTGTGGGGTAAGACTTGCTTTGTATTTGTCCTTTGTCACCAATACGACCGTAACGAATCGTTACTTGAGTATCATTAACCACCACTTCATAAAACTTGTGAGAACCACCGTCAGCTTCGGAAAGTTCTAGATAGGTTTTTTCTTCAGCCATAATGTTATTTTTGTGAAAAGGTTTTGAATACACAAAACCAAGATAGCTTAACAATGGCTGAGTGACAGTAGATACTGTTAAGATTCTTCGAGTTTTAAAACTTGTTGTAATATTTTGCGTTCTTCAATTGGTAATTCTAGTAAAACTCGTCTATCTTCCTTCGACAAGCGATAGCGCACCGCAGTATCTAGCAGTTTTAAAGGAATTTGAAACTCAGGAATGTTACCAGCTAATTCCTGCCAAACTTCTAGCCAATTTTGTACCAATTTATCCCTGTCAAGTTCTGACATTAATTTAGGGATAATATCAATAACAACTATTGCTAAATCTGAGGTTATGTTATATTGACTGTAAAGTTCTAAAAGGCTTTTAATTCTATTCTTCCAAATTTCTTTATTGTTGCTTGTTTCTAAAACAAGACTTATAATTACTTTTGTATACTCTATCTCCATTTTTTCTTCATTACCTAGATGTTGAAGTGCATAAGTTAAAGCTAATATTCCTTCTTTCCACTGATTTAGTGATAATAGTGATAAACCAATATGTACAAAAGCAAATAGAGATGATTCACCTAATTCAATTGCTTGCTTTAGAGATTGTACAGATTCTTCATAGGATTTAACTTGGTAAAGTAACCAGCCCTTCATTTTCCACATAAGTGAACTACTAATGCCTAAATCTATTATTCGTAAGCAAGATTTAAGAGCTTCATTATATTGTTCTAAACCTATTAACACCAAGGCTTTATGATACCAAGTTATTGGATCATCTGGTTTTAATTCAATTGATTTATTAAATGATAACAAAGCTTCTTCATAATGTTCTAGATAGCTTAGTGTTTTTCCTCTCATATTCCATGATGGAACATAATTATGATCAAGTTTGATTGCTTGATCAAAAGATTCTAATGCCTCTTCATAGCGCGTAAGCTTGAATAAAGCATAACCTCGATCATGCCAAAATGATATGCCATAACCATCGACACTTTGACGAAGTAATTTTAATCCTTTTGAATCATTGAGTTTAGTTACTAAATTATGTGAAATATTTGTGGGATTAACTAAATAAAGAGGATCAATTTCGATTGCTTTATTAAAAGATGATAAAGCTTCTTCATAATGTTCTATAATACTAAGAATATGACCTTTCTCAATCCATGCCTCTATAGAATCTGGTTTGATTTCGATTGCTTTATTGCAGGAATTTAAAGCTTCATTGTTATAGCCTAATTGCTTAAGTGCTATACCTCTAAATATCCAAGCTTCACTATTATTTGAATCAATTTCTAATGATTTATTATAACACAATAATGCCTGATTAAGATTGTCAGCAAGTAACCACCACGTTCCTGCGCTTAACCAATCTTCTCCTAAATTCTTGATTATTGCTATTTTTTCTAATTCTTGTGCAGCCTCTATAAAATTTCCTTCTAAAAAGTAATTTCTAATTTTAATGCCAACAGTAATAGAATCTAAGTAATTATTTTCTAACTCAATTTGTTGTAATACATATAAAATATATTCTCTCTCTATTGATTCATTCGGTAAAAATTCTAATCTCTGTTCTAGCTCTTTCTTTGTATACCATATCTTCAAGAAATCCATGAATAACTTGATAGGTTTACCCTTTTGCTTTTTCACTTCTAAGCAAATACGCATCAGAGGTTCTCGTAATTCATAAAATGACTCACGTCCAATAGTTTCTGATCTAACGTAACCTTTTCCACGTAAATCTTTAAGTTGACTTGATGCAGTTTGATGACTAGCAAAACAACGTTGTGCAATTTCTTTTACACTTACCGCATGACGAGATTCTGTTAAAAATTCGATAATCTTTCTCTGTTGCTGGGATAACCAAGACATCCGCGCTTGGTAATAGGGTGTTAAATCATCCAGCATTTTCATAAACGGTTCTACCAGTTCATCTAATGATTTGCGGGTGAGAAACTGGGAGAAAATCACATAAACTCGCGGGTTTCCGGCTGCTAAATGATTGATGGCACTGATGCGATCGCGTCCTGTCGGGGTTAAAATAAATTCCTCTAAATCTTTCTTTTCCTCTTGTCTCGCAATATTTCTTAATAATTGTCTGGCTTGTTCTAAAGTTAATTCTTCTAACTGGTGAACTTGGAAAAACTCATAAAAAGGAGCATCATTTTGTAATACTCCATCAAACATACTTTGAGCAGTCGCTAAAATTGTAAAAAATCCATATTTCTGAATATATTCTCTAAATCTCTTTTGTCCAACTTCCCCCAAACCATCAAATAAATCATCTAAATTTTCTGTCAACAATAACAGTGTCTTTTCTCCGACAAACTCCCTTAATATATCTGCTGCGACAAGTTCCGCTTCACTCGCTGATAATTGATACAGTGCTTCTACTTTTTCATCTAACTCTGTAGCATATTGTTGAGGATATTCACCTTGTAAAGCTCGAAATATCCGCAGTAATAAATCTAAAAATGATGTAACTCCCCATTCTTCCTCACGTAACCAAGCTATCACCAACTTATCCCGTAAATCTTCCATTTTAGCGATGCGGTGATAAGTCAATGCTACCAGATGGGTTTTACCTATTCCCCGCGTTCCCAACAACAGATAAAAGTGCTTTTTGTCTGTGAGTATACTTTCCCTTATACCTGTTTCTAAGTCTTTTGCTAATTGATGACGCTGCACCAGTATAGCTTCCAACGCTTCCGGTGACATCAAGCTGGGGGTAAAGTGGGAGACAAAGGTGCTTTTCATGCTGTCAGCAGTTTGACTTACAGGGAATTTTCGCCATACTTCAAATATACGTTATTTTTAACATACGTCAATCTTGACGTATATTCTTAGAGGTGTGTTATATTTACAAACAAGCAAACAGCGCCCCTAAAACCACTTAGAGACGCTTGAGCAAATTTGTTGTTTTGTTTTTCTGGTCTGTCATAGACCAAGGATTTGGTATGTCTGATTCTAACACCAATACAGGAATTTTGGTGGCAACTGCCGCTAACCAATCGCCACAACCGTTGGAAATTGGAGGTTTTGTGCCATTGTTAATGTATGGAGGGGTAGCTGTGGCGGTAATTTTGGCTTTGGCTTATTTTAGCAAGACTTTGTTAGAGGCGATCGCTCATCTCTTCCAAACTTTTAACAAGAAGCTAAAATAAAGCCAACACTCAAAGCATTGTTACTTAGAGTGTTTTTAATTTGCTAATAACACTGTTCTCTTGTGAGGTGGGTTGTATCTGCATGACAAGAGATTTTTTTATATCTATATATATAGTGGATCTTTCTCCCCTTCTCCCACATCTATATATATAGTGTAATTTCCTAACTCTTCCCCTGACACTCAAATAGATGTAAACCCAAACGCTGGGACAGTTCCTCACAAACTTTGACCCCTCGCACACTGTTACCCCGTGAGTCTAAACGGGGAGAAAACACCGCTATTCCCATTTGGTTGGGGACAACTGCCAAAATTCCGCCAGAAACGCCGCTTTTTGCTGGGAATCCAACTTTATACGCCCATTCTCCCGCAAAATTGTACATTCCACAGGTGTACATCACGCTTAAAATATCTTTGATGTAACTTGGGTTTACTGCTTGCTGTTTGGTAACTGGGTTTACCCCCCGATTCGCTAAAGTGGCCGCCATGACCGCTAAATCTCGACAGTTCACCATTACCGAACATTGCTGAAAGTAAAGATCCAAATCTTCTTCTATATTTTCATTAATCATGCCAAAATTCAGCATCAGGTGAGCAGTAGCGCGGTTGCGGTGTCCAGTGCTGCGTTCGGATGTAAAAACGGATATATCTACAAACACATCTCGACCAATGTACCGCCTATACATATCTAAAATGCGGTTTAACCTTTCTGTAGCACCTTGTCCTTTAATTAAACTGGTAGTAGCTATAGCCCCTGCATTAACCATTGGGTTGTAAGGACGCTTTGATTTTTCATCAAGAATAATGGCGTTAAAGGCATCCCCAGTTGGTTCTACCCCTACCCTTGTTAGCACGTAATCACGCCCATGATCCTCTAAGGCTAACCCATAGACAAACACTTTGGACATGGACTGAATTGTAAAGAGTTGTTGATAATCGCCAAATTGGTAAATTTGCCCGTCTACAGTAGCAATACAAATGCTAAACAAGTCTGGGTTAACTTTGGCTAACTCAGGAATGTAGTTTGCTACTGCACCTTCTTGTAAGGATTTGTACTTGGAATGTAATTCCTTGATTACTTCTAAATATATTGATGGAGCTATCTCTAAATTTTCTAGGTTTACCATGTGGTTTAAAACTTGTTTAAAATATTACGCTTGAATAATTACCGTTGCTTACCCGTGAAGGCATGTATTTTTTAGTACAACAAGATTTTGTTTACAGGCGATCGCTAACTTTTTTTGATGGCTTCATGATTACTTTTCTTTTCATAGTAACAAATACTGGCTGGAGTCATATTCAGATTTTTTCAGAAAAATTACGCAACAAGGCTCATTAAAAAACTACCTAAAAAATTCTTGTTTTAATAACTTGACATTTTCACCTATGTTATAAAACGGACTAGCAATATAACATATTTTTGTCCCTGATGCAAAAATATTATTTGGCTGTAAGCACGGAAAAATAGGGTTTTGAGGCAATTATAAATTTTTTATAAAATAAATAAATTAAATATTTACCCCTAGTAAACAAATTAAATAGTAATATTTATAAAAATCCCCTATTTAATTGCTTAGTGATTATAAATACTAAAAACTACTTAAACTGAATAGCCAAACGCAGCTGCTAATGTCTGGATTTGGCGATCGACAAATGTTAAGTTTTAATAAGAAATTATTGACCAGTCGAAAAAAACGTTACACAGCTAAAATCCAAGTTTGAAGACGGTTTGACGTTGATGAAGGCCATGT
>DATGXQ010000385.1:0-7476 GCA_035298905.1 Nostocaceae cyanobacterium
ATCGGCAGTGGGTACTTGTGGTGGAGGACTTACCTCATAAGAACCATTTGCTGGACGACGGGATAGGGGTTGTCCTGGTGTCTGCAAGTCCGCTATAGATACAAATGGGGATTCTTGTAAAGCTGTTACTGCATATGTACCCACTTGTGTCTCTACCTGTGGGTTCATAGTTAGGTGGTCGTACTCTTCCAGAATTTCTCCATTTTGACTGACTATCACCTTAAAGAACTCACCAGTATTTAAAGGTGGTTCAGCATTGGGATTTTCCGGTGGAAGTGGCTCACTTTCTAAAACAGTAACATTCACTCTGCCATTTTCTTGAGCAGCTGGTTTGAGAGCTAATCTCAGCGATGGACGATTACCTGCGGTACGCAACTGTAAAGCAGCTTCTTCAGCTGGTGGTGCTTGTTCACCTGGTTTGAGAGGGAGTTTAGTCCCAATACTGATTACCCAGCAGCGTCCACCACCATTGAGAAACCAACCGTAAACAGCAAAGGGGAGATAGGCATTAAAATCTGTGAAACCGTCGGAACCCTGTTTAGCAAAGTATTCCAGGTATTCGTTCCACGATGTCACCAACATCGGTTTAAATAATTCGGCATCACCACGTACATCTTCAGTAAAGCCGATAAATCCAGCAATATTTGTACTTACCCCCTCAATTGGGCGACTACCTCGATCTACTTCTTCGACGTAGACACCAGGAGCAAAGTAATCTAATCTAGGCATAGTGGGTGATTTTCCTGTATTTGCTTATAAACAGTTCTTAGTTCTTAGCCCTTTGAGCCAACAGTTTTGTTTGCTTTGAGCAACACTTCCTCATTGGCATTAGTTAAAGAATGGCTTTGTGAATTGAAAGGTATAGTCAACGTTACATACAAAGCTGGACGCAACGGTACACCCAAGGCACTCCACAAGGCAGCTGCATCTGTGGGATGTACGGCGGAAACAGTCATTGACAACTCGCCATGACCACGCAGTACAGCAGGCAGTAGCTCTTCTTGTAGTGAGTGATATGGCAGCAGTAGTCTTAATGCTTCTGACAGGAGACGCTGTTCACCCAAACTGGTAAAGTCCCAGGCACTGACCAAGAATGATACATCAAACCATCTGGTTGACGACTGTGATTTTACTCCCTGCTTGGCTAATTGTCGAGAGTAGCACTGCTGCATATGCAGGTTTTCCCGGATGTTGTAACAATACAAGTTCAGCCGGGGATGGAGATTCTTATTCACGCCAGGATGGTTGAAATCAATTTGCTCTGTACTGAGCAGGGAAATGCCGCCAGCTAAAATTTCTGCCAAGGCTTGGGTAGCAGCTGGGATCATAGTACACAACCGCAGGGTTCCTGAAAATTTCCCGATCAAGTTGCTGGTTAAATTTAATTCCATCTCCTTGATTTTTCGGGAGGTTGAGCGTCTGGACTAGGTTTCCTGATGCAGGCAGCATAGGATGACTACTTTGCTACCTACTCTACGGAAAAGTGGAGGGACTAAAACACAAGATAAACCTTTGAATGAGGCTTTTGTGTTAATTTGCCACTTTTGGGCTAGTTATACATAGCTTAGATATCTGGCCTAGAGGTGGTTATTAGACTTTGGTCGATATTCTAAATAATTGTTTTAATCTGGCTGAATTATCTGTCTGTGCATTAAGCTAAATATGTCCGCATTTATACAGTATGCATTAAAAATGTTACAGGCACATAAGCTCTATACTGTTTGTAGCAATTATAAGTCTGCTTACTTTTCAAGTGTGCTGGAGAGTGAATGATGAAGGTTGCTACTCCAAGGTTGATTGCACCGATGCATCTGCCTTCCCTTGAGAACGATTTAGCAAGACAAAAGTTGTTAATTGATGTTAACAAAATTTGTCAACTCATTATCCGTCAGATTGCCCTCTTGCTACCGACTGTGGCTGTCTGGACTGTGTATCAAGATTTAGATCTGGAAGAACGCCAATTGGTTACAGACTATGCACCAGAGTCTATCGCTGCGGGCTATGCTAATTCCTCTTTGAGAACCGGGAGTTTGGTATCTGAGCAATTTAACTTTGATCTATCCGATCTACAACAGGAAAAATGGCTATCAGAAGATTTAGCTATTCTGACGGTCACAGAAGTTAATGTACCTGGGTGTTATGCCTATGTTTGCTGTGTGGGCGAAAACAGGCTACAGGCAGCTGAGTATATCTTTATCTGCACCTGTGAAGTTCTGGCATCAGGACAGAAACAATTATTGCTGGATAATGCTCAGATCCTTGGTCAATATCTGGCTATGTATAAGGAGCATAAGCGGCAACACAAGGAAATTTCTGCTTTATCTGAAGCATTGGGTCGAACAGAACATCAATTACGTAATCCTTTGGCTTTGATTAATCTCTATGCAGAGAACCTGCGTTTAGCTTTGCCCTCTGGCTCTTTGCAAGAACAAGCAATGCTGATTCGCCAAACGGTGGATGAGCTAAGTTCTAAACTCACAGACCTAATATTCTATGGACAAAAAGCCAAATTAGAAATCAAACACCATGACTTGTCAAGGATAGTAGCTGAAAGTGTCCAAGGTCTGCAACCATGGGTCAAGCAGAAAGAATTACAAATCAGCTACCCTGATCAACCAGTGTATGTCAAAGTTGATGCTTGGCAAATGAAACAAGTTTTTGACAATTTATTTACAAATGCCATTTATTTCAGTCCGCAAGGGGGGATAGTCCTGTGTAATTTGCACGTATACAGTAATGAAATACTGGTAGAAATTTATGATCACGGTTCCGGAATTTCGGAATCTGACTTGAAGCAGATATTTAAGCCATACTATTCTCGACGGTTAGGGGGTACAGGTTTAGGATTGGCGATCGCTCAAAAAATTATTCGTGACCATCAGGGTAGCTTGTGGGCAGAAAACATCCCTGGAGGTGGCGCACAATTCTCCTTTACCCTGCCGCGATGAAACATCAACCACAAAACAACAAGAAGTGGAAAATCATTCACTCCCCTTACTTTCAGGGAAAATCTCATGAACGGCAAAAAAGAGCTAATCTCAATTCTGCTTGTAGATGATGAACCACACTTTCGTCAGGGAATACGCACTTTATTAAATTTTTATAACAATAGTGGTAGCATCGGCGTAGAAATTGTCGGTGAAGCTGCTTCTGTTGAGCAAGCAGTTAAGTTAACAGCCGAACAACACCCTGCTTTGATTTTGCTGGATTTAGAATTACCGCCTGAAGATGGAATTACTGCTTTATTCCGCTTTAGTGAAATATCCTATAACGGTAAAGTGCTAATCCTGTCAGCACATCAACAAGATGATTGGGTATTCCGTGCGATGCAGGCTGGTGCTTGGGGATATGTATTTAAAGACCAACTAGCCACTCAATTGTGTGAGGCGATCACTACTGTAATTGATAACAAGGTATATTTACCTCCAGAAGTAGCCACTGCCTTTTTCCGTCTTTTTCACTATTATACAGGCCATTCCCTAGCCTCTGGGAATGGAATTCATCTGACGGACAGAGAACGGGAAGTATTAAACTGGTTAGTCCAAGGAGCTTCTAACGAACAAATTGCTAAACATCTTTACATTACCGTGGCCACAGTCAAAGCCCACTTAACAGCCATTTTTGAAAAATTGGGCGTTACCAGTCGCACTCAGGCGATTGTTAAAGCCTTAAAGTTAGGTTTAGTTTTTCCCTGAACAGGTGACTGGGGATTGGTGATTGGGGACTAGTGACTGGGCAATAAGTTATTAGTTTGTTCCCTTTTGCCCCTCTAACCTCCCCGCATCTCCCCACTTGGGATTTAGAATTCAAAATTCAGTACTAGATATCAATGAGTAATTACTTAGCTATTGCCACCTTAACAGCAACTATACAAAGAACTTTACAAGCCAGTATACAAACAGATGTAGATGGTGCTAGGGTAACAACCCTCAGACCCGATCGTTTAAATAGTGGTAGCCCAGAAGCCGGAGTAAACATTTTTCTGTACGATGTTTTATTCAACCCTGCTTGGCTCAGTGCCGATTTACGTCGTCGCCACAGTGAAGAAAAATATATTAAGCAACCACAATCAGGCTTGGATCTCTACTACCTGCTAACTTGCTATGGTAATGACGTGGAGTTAGAACCCCATCGTTTAATGGGTAGTATTGTGCGTACTTTTAATAGCAAATCCATTATTACCCAAGATATGGTTCGAGAAACCATAGCCGATTCCACTTTTACATTTTTGGCAGACTCTAATCTGGCTGACCAGATGGAGATAATGTACATTATTCCTACTGAGTTAAATGTAGAAGAATTATCAAAAATTTGGTCTGTATTTTTCCAAACTCCTTACTCCTTATCTATTGCTTACAAAGCCAGTGTAGTTTTAATTGATAGTGGGGAAATTCCTGCCAAACCATTACCAATTCGCAATATTCAACCCCATGTCACGCCTTACCAACCAGCAATTACTCAAGTCAGGTCAGTAGAAGAATTATCAGGAATTTGGCAACCCCAAGTAGCCAATATGCCGTTAATTCTAGCTAATAGCACCTTAATTATTAAAGGTAACAGACTGAATGCAGATGTAACAGAGGTAAGGATTGGTAATACTACAGCTACTCCCCAAACTGTTACCGAAACACAAATTACCTTGGCTCTTTCTTCTATACCCACAAATTCTCTTCGGGCTGGTGTTCAGAGTTTACAAGTAATTCATCCCCAGAGAAACCTTACCTCTAATGTCGTACCCATCTCTTTACGTCCGACAATCCAAGACATTAGTATTTCTAATGTCAAAGGTAGGGGTATTGATCCACGTTCAGCTGATATCTCTGTGGTCGTTAATTTTCTGATTGGACGGAATCAAGATGTAGCTTTAATACTCACAGCAAGGTCACTAACACAAGGAGTAAGTTACACATTTGACCATAGCAAGCATCAGCGTTCTGATTCCCAAACAATTACCTTTGCTATTAATGATTGTTTACCAGGAACTTATCTAGCACGGTTGATTGTCGATGGTGCAGAAAGTTTGCTGACAGTAGACAGAGATCCCAGGAGTCAAACTTTTGAGCAGTATATCGGGCCTATTTTGGTCATTCCCTAATTTTTTAAATGCTCGAACGTTATATCTTCAATTAACTAAATCAGCAAACTCCTATGAAGAATGAGCTATTAAATGGCACTGAATTACCCAAAAGCTACAGTCTGGAATGGCAAGCTACTAATCACCATGACTTAATGCAAGCGTTAGAAGAAGTACGCAATCTGTTAAAAAATCCAGATATAGGAGCAAAAGGTTCTCTATCTTCTCTAAGCAACGATAATGCCCTTGATACCCTGTCCCAAATTTTCAATTTATCAGATTTTGAGCGCAGTATCTTACTGTTATGTTTAGGGATGGAGTTTGACCCTAATTGGGGTTATTTATGTAGTAATGCTAGGGGTGGTCATCCTACTAGACCATACCCTACATTTAGTGTAGCGATGTCCATTTTTTCTGACACCCATTGGACAGCTTTTGCACCAACTTCTCCTTTACGTAAATGGCGATTAATTAATGTTGGTGAAGCTCCAGCACTCATTCTCAGTCCTCTGAAAATTGATGAACGAATATTGCACTATTTATTCGGGGAAAATAATTTAGATGAGCGACTGCGCGGTGTGATTGAGCCTTTGGTAATATACGATAAAATTGATGTTCCTTCCCATCAACAGTTAGCTGCACAGATGGCTAAAACCTGGGAAAAAATGGGACAGGGTGTAGTATTACCAGTAATTCAGTTATGTGGAGAAGAAGTAAATAGTAAAAGAGCGATCGCCTCCACAGTCTGTCAACTTTTAGACATTGACCTGCATATGATGTCAGTGGGTGTAATAGCTGGTTTACGTAGCAGTGAAATCAATGATTTATTGTCTTTGTGGGAGAGAGAAGCAGTTTTATATGGCAGTGCTTTATTGTTAGATTGTGATGACATTGATACCTCCGACCCCAATAAAGAAAATATTATCTCCCGATTGATGGAGAGTATTACTACCCCCATCATGATTAGCAGTTTAGAAAGGAGGCGATCGCACCAACGCCCCATAATTAATGTTGATGTCCAAAAACCCAGCACAGAAGAACAGCGTCATATTTGGTATAACATCCTGGGTCAAACAGCAGACCATCTCAATGGATATGTAGATACCTTAGTTTCTCACTTTAACCTTAGTGCTGCTGCAATCCAAACAGTTTGTGTGGAAGCTAAAGGCAAAATGGAGAAACTAGACGAAACACCCCTTAGCACTATTCTTTGGGATACCTGTCGTTCCCAAGCCCGTCCCCGCTTACATGAACTAGCCCAACCAATCGAACCTGGTGCTGGTTGGGATGATTTAGTCTTACCAGAAAACCAACGCCAAGTATTAAAAGATATTTCTGCCCATGTCCGCCAACGGATGACAGTTTATGAAAGATGGGGATTTGGCAAAAAAGGTAGCCGTGGTTTAGGGATTAGCGCCCTATTTGCCGGGGCAAGTGGTACAGGTAAAACCATGGCAGCAGAAGTAATTGCTAACGAGTTACGTTTAGATTTATACCGAATAGATTTAAGCCAAGTAGTTAGTAAATATATTGGGGAAACAGAGAAAAACCTGCGGCGGGTATTTGATGCCGCAGAATATGGCGGGGCGATTTTGCTGTTTGATGAAGCCGATGCTTTATTTGGGAAACGCAGTGAAGTTAAAGACAGTCACGATCGCCACGCTAACATCGAAGTAGGCTATCTACTACAACGCATGGAAGCCTATCGGGGTTTAGCAATTCTGACTACCAACCTCAAAAGCTCCTTAGACCAAGCTTTTCTGCGGCGGATTCGTTTTATTGTCCAGTTCCCCTTCCCCGATGCTACCCAGCGCGCCGAAATTTGGCAACGGATTTTCCCATCACGCACACCCACCCAAGATTTAGATCCAGAACTGTTAGCTAAATTGAATGTTTCCGGCGGTAATATTCGCAATATTGCCTTAAATGCCGCTTTCCTAGCTGCTGATGCGGGAGAACCTGTGCAAATGAAACATCTTTTACAGGCAGCTAAGAGTGAATACGCAAAATTAGAAAGACCTTTAACAGATGCAGAAGTCAAAGGCTGGGTTTGAGATTTTAAGTATAAAGAAATACTAAGATTAATTAATTGAACAAGCGATCGCTACCAAATTACAAAGGTATAACTTTGTAAAAACTATGGAGTGATCGCTTTTAGTTTGCCAGTAGTGCGATCGTCTATCATGGCTAATTGGAGCAATATTTCCCCAACGCCATCTATGTATTTACGCTTTTTAGATAAGTAAAATTATCTTAATAATATCAATACCTTAGCCAAAAGAAGAGTATGAAGAGAGAGGGCTGATGTAGTAGAGTTAGAGTCTTCCAAAACAACAACTCAAAAGGTACATACAGCCCATGTTTGATATCCTAGCACTGTTGCAATGCCTACTGCCAGAAAT
>DATGXQ010000386.1:0-2524 GCA_035298905.1 Nostocaceae cyanobacterium
CATTAACTCAGTGCGATCGCACAAAGCGGGCGTTTTTCGCCATCGCCACAGGATAATCTAAGGTGAATAATTATCCTGCTGATTGAGGTCAAAAGCGTGAAACTGGCTTTTATCATTGATCCTATCCATCAGCTTGACCCTTGTCATGATACAAGTGTCGCTCTGATGGAAGCCGCCCAAGTTTTAGGACATGAAGTTTGGATTACTCAGGCTAATTTACTGTCTGTAGTAGAAGGTCAAGCTTGGGCTGTTTTACAAAAGGTGGAAGTTGTACCAATACAGTTAGAAGCGGGACGTTGGGTAGCGGCAAATCCTTGGTATACATTAGGCGATCGCTTCCTAACTCCCCTAGAAACGATGGACGCTGTATTTATGCGGACAGATCCACCAGTGAATGATGCTTACCTGTTTGCTACTTATATCCTAGATTACGTTGACCCTAATAAAACCCTGGTGATTAACAGGCCACAGGGTATTCGGGGGGCAAATGAAAAAATGTACGCCCTACAATTTACTCAAGCCATCCCCGAAACTATCGTTAGTGCCGATAAGCAGGTGATTCGCCAATTTGTGGAGGCTAAGGGAGAAACAATTCTCAAACCACTGGGTAATAAAGCTGGAGAGGGAATTCTATTTTTACAATCAGGCGATCGCAATTTTAACTCGATTGTCGAGCTAAGTACCCTCCAAGGTCGAGTTCCTGTCATGGTACAGACCTACTTACCAGCCGCCAAAGCCGGAGATAAGCGCATTATCCTGTTGGATGGCCAACCCATAGGGGCTGTGAACCGTCTTTCCAGTGGCAGTGATTTCCGTAATAATATGGCAACAGGTGGCACAGTAGCTCAAACTACGATTACCAGTAGAGAAACAGAAATTTGCGCCCAATTAACCACCAAACTCCGCCAAGACGGCTTAATCTTTGTAGGAATTGATGTAATTGGCGGATACTTAACCGAAGTCAATGTTACCAGTCCTACAGGCATCCGCGAGATTGATCGCTTAGATGACACACGCCTTGGCCAACAGGTAATTCAATGGGTTGAGCAAGCCGTCAAAAATAAGCAACGCCAATAAACTAAATTTTCCTGCTCTTGTTGTCCACTTAGTTTGGTCAACAAAGCAGTGATAAGTAATCAGGCAGAATAAATTACAAAAATTCTTTTACTGTTCCCTGTTCCCTGTCTCCATATGTGAATTTAATTTTGCACGACTGCTTACTAAGTTGAAGATTTTGGCTGGGGGAGTGAAAATGCTGTTGATTACCTATTTTTACCAATATGAAACCATACTAACTATTTCTTTTTGGTATAAGTTTAAACATAAGCATTGTAGCCGCTAAAAACTGATCATTTCCCACTTTGACAATGACAAACTGATAATAAAAAATTATTAGTTTTGTTGTTGCTTAAAGAATCAAACACCACCTCATACCAATTCAAAATAGCCTTCGGCAAGGCTTCGCCAACAAAATTCAAAATTGGGAAAGTAAGAATTTACAAGGTTTTGCTGGTTTACTTATGTTACTTTCTTTTGGTGAATTGGTATTAGCAAGTGGAAATCTAGCCAAATTTTGAGCAGTTGAGTTAGAGCAGTTTACCAACAGACAATAGAAGGGATAGCAACGCTTTCTTCCCCCTCACCCTGGTGAAATCAGTTTATTAGCCAATAATCAACACTAATTAGATAGTGCTAAATGGAAATTAAATCTCATTAATTTTTCGGTGGTGTGCGTCGCCGTTGTAAAAAGTCAGGGATATCCAAAATTGGTTTATCTTTAGTTTCTGTAGTTGGGTTAGGAGGATTAACCGGTGATTGTGGTGTAGACCGCTTGGGTGGTGGGTTAATGACTCTGGTGGTAGTGACGTTTTGTGGTGGTGCGCCTTGAGCCTCACCGGTAAAGCCAGTAGCAATGACGGTAATTCTTACCTCTCCTTGTAGTCTGTCATCAATTACTGCACCGAAAATAATATTGGCGTTGGGATCAACTACTTCATAAATTGTTTCTGCCGCAGCATTGACTTCATGGAGGGTCAGGTCACTGCCACCAGTGATGTTAAAGACTACTCCTCTAGCTCCTTCAATGGAACATTCTAATAAAGGTGAAGAAATAGCGGCGATCGCTGCTTCTCTAGCTCTAGATTTTCCAGAACTCACACCAATACCCATCAATGCCGAACCTGCATCCGCCATTACTGCCCGCACGTCAGCAAAATCCACGTTGACTAAGCCAGGGATAGTAATAATGTCAGAAATACCCTGTACCCCTTGCCGCAAGACATCATCTGCATAACGGAAAGCTTCCTGCACTGGTGTTTGTTCCGGGATCACTTCTAACAGCTTGTTGTTGGGAATAATAATCAGGGTATCTACCCGACTTTTTAGACCTTCAATGCCTTGTTCAGCTTGGCTTGTCCGTCTGCGACCTTCAAACACAAAGGGACGTGTCACCACTCCCACAGTCAAAGCACCCATTTCTTTAGCCACTTCTGCCACAATTGGGGCTGCACCTGTACCCGTACCC
>DATGXQ010000387.1:0-2179 GCA_035298905.1 Nostocaceae cyanobacterium
CCCTCATCACCGTCATCTTCCACACCTAAAACAAACACCTCCGTACAAATCAAATTAATCCTAGTTAGCTTCAGCTAACTTTAGCTTTAAGCCCGAAATTGATTTCAGGGCTTATTTAATCTGAAGTTCCCCCTTTGACAAAAAACAAAGACTATGCGTAGCAAAGGTTTGGAAGATTATGGCTCTGGGTTTACTGGGTACAAATCAGAGAAACACCAAGCAAATCTAAAGCTGTTTGTTGTACCTTTGTGGGTTCAGTAATCTTCTCAAAAACGAAACTAGCACCAGACAGAGTAGATTGAATCTGATTTTTAGCAATTGTCCCTAAATCAGCTAACAGAGTTTGGAAACTATGAACAGGTAAATGATCCTGATTGCGCTTTTTTTGAGCCTTAGTAATAGCACTATCACTGCGTTCACAATGCACAACAGATTGTTGTTTTTCTTCAGCTTGTAACCAATCATCCTCATCAAAAAGAATACTCGCTAATCGAGAGCGCATATTCCATTCCACATAGTAAGCCAACATACAGAGAAAAACATGCGCCTTGACTCTATCGCTGGTATGATGATAAATTGGACGGACTTTTAAATCTAGAGTTTTCAAACTGCGGAAAGCCTGTTCAACCTGGGACAGACTTTTATAAGCTTTCACCGTTTCTAATGCAGATAAAACTTCTGGAGTCACTGAAGTGCGAATCACATATAAACCATCTAAAGCTGCTTCATGATCAATACTTTCTTGATTGCGTTCATACTGGAAACTATCCGATGTAATCTTTAATTTAAAGTGTTTACCTACTTTGTAACGGTTGAGGACTGTTCCCACTCTCACACCAATATTGGATTCTCCTGTTAATGGGTTTTTCTTTCTTTGAGTAGCCGCCACTATTTTGTCTAGTTTTTTTTCTGTTGCTGTTAATAATTCCTCTCTGGTTTGCGCTCTTTCCATTGCTAACATCGGATTGCGACAAGCTATTAATCGCTCCCCTGGATAATCAACCGAGGTGATTTCTGCCAGATTTTGTTGATCAAATAGCGATAGTTGAATACTTGATTGTTCTACTAAACTACGAATCTGGGTTGAGCGTAGCGCACTTACCCAATCTATTTTCTGTTCTGTTGTCTCTGACTGTTGCTGCTGTTGTTTCTGTTGTTCTCTAATCAGAGTTGAGGTAATTATTCCTCTGTCTCCTACCCAAATTACCTGTTTTATTCCAAATCTCTCACGGACTTTCTCTATTTGTTTTGTGAGAGTGGTGACATCTGATGTATTTCCTGAAAATACTTCTACTGCGATAGGGCAACCTTGAGAATTGCACATCAATCCATAGACTATTTGCAATTTTCCTTTCTTGCCATCTCGGTTATAACCATATTGTGCTAATGGACATTTTTTTCCTTCAAAATAACTACTCGATACATCGTATAGCACTAATGTTTTTTCTTCTAAATGTTTGGCTGCCAAGCTATTTTCTATTTCTACTTGTTTTTCTAACAACCAATCCATGGCCGTATATAATTCATCTTCATCCGCCCCTAATAGCCCTAATATTTCTCCCAAACTTGTACAACAAGTCTCATCACTTAATCCTCTAGCTGTTGCTAACTTAGAACCAGGGTGAATGATGCGGGCAGCTATCATTGCCAATACTAATCTTCTTAACCTGGTATTTTCTTGGTCTATCAATTGAGCTAAACCCAGATTTTTGATTGTCCCCAATACTGCTGCTACATGACCGTGGGGCAGGCTACGAGTAATTTTAAAAGCTGATGGTAAACTTTCAATTGCCACTCCTCCTTTGAGCAATAGTTGTAAACCATCTACCACATTGTCTGGTAATTTTGACAGATTGGCTAAGGTACGTTTCCGCACTTTTTTCCCTTCACGATATGATTCGCGCAGTAGTACGGCAGGCGGGGAATTTCGGTTTGGGACTCTTTCTATATACATGACTACAATTATAGGGGGACTTATCCCTCTGTAAATCTGAAGAAAATCTTAAATTACATGGGTACATAATTGCTGTTAAAAAAGCTCTCTTGCTTTGCCTATAAGTCTTTTGGCTTCTTTAGTACATCTGCTCAGGGGGAAGTTCAGTTTAACGCTAGAAAATTAAATTCAGGAAATCTTCTCGTATTACACCATGACGTGCGGAATGTAGGCTTTAAATTTATT
>DATGXQ010000388.1:0-36089 GCA_035298905.1 Nostocaceae cyanobacterium
TAGGGTCAGCAAGATGGATAGCCCTTGGGCCTGTTCCCATTCAACCCTCAGAATTAATTAAACCTTTTTTAGTGCTACAAAGTGCAAGATTATTTGGTCAATGGGAAAAATTAAGTTGGGGGATTCGTTTATCTTGGCTAGGAGTTTTCTGTTTAGTATTATTAGGAATTCTGGCACAACCTAACCTCAGCACCACAGCACTTTGTGGCATCACAATTTGGCTAATTGCCCTTTCATCAGGTTTACCTTACAAGTATCTAGGAGGGACTGCGTTAGGTGGAGTAATGTTAGCAATAATTAGTATCAGTTTGAAGGAATATCAACGTAAACGGGTAATGTCATTTCTTAATCCTTGGGCTGATGCAACAGGAGATGGTTATCAATTAGTACAAAGTTTATTAGCTGTTGGGTCTGGTAATACTTGGGGTGCTGGCTTTGGACTTTCACAACAAAAGCTATTTTATTTACCCATTCAAGACACTGATTTTATTTTTTCTATCTTTGCAGAAGAATTTGGTTTTGTTGGTAGTGTAGTGCTTTTGCTAATTCTAGGAATCTTCGCCACACTAGGATTAATTGTAGCATTGAGAGCCAAAAATTCTGTCCATCGATTAGTAGCTATAGGTGTAACTGTTGTTTTAGTAGGACAATCATTTTTACACATTGGTGTTGCTACAGGTGCGCTACCTACCACCGGCTTACCTTTACCAATGTTTAGCTATGGTGGTAATTCAATGATTGCTAGTCTATTAGCTTCTGCGTTATTGATTCGAGTAGCAAGAGAGAGTAGTGAAGCAGATGTAGTACCTTTAATCACTAGAAAAAATAGAAATTTGCGGAAAACAAGAACATCAAAAACAGAATTTGGTAGGTAAATTTCAGTTAATACAGCAGGGAACAGGGAACAGGGAACAGGTGAGACCAGCCCCCGTCTTCTCCCGCAGGGAGAGGCTAGCGCCAAGGCGGTCTCCGTCACGATGGGGGACTGGCGAACCCGGAGGGGAACAGGGTTGAAAGTCTTTTAGCATAAGACTTTGTTCCAAAAATTTGTACCTCATTTACCTGAAATTTGCTGTAAATATCTCCGACAAAGAATGTAGAGACCTTCCACAGAAAGTCTCTACACCCGAAAATTATACTTAGATTCAGCCACGCTATTTTTAAAATTTAAGATTGATAGCTGCAACAGCTAAAGCACCCCAACCTAACATAAAAGTAAGTCCACCAAGAGGAGCAACAGCACCCAAAGATTTTACACCAGTTAAGCTCAAAGCGTACAAGCTACCGGAAAATAAAGCCGTACCAACAATAAATAACCACCCACTAGCTAACAGTGTGCTTGGTGGAGACTCTAAACGACCGAGTAAAATTGCTACTAATATCAGTGCTAAAGCATGGTACATTTGATAACGAGCGCCCGTCTCGAAAATTTCTAGCGCTCTTTCACTAATCTTTTCCTTTAAAGCATGAGCGCCAAAAGCACCAGCAGCCACAGACAAACCGCCCAAAATCGCAGCTACACTTAAAAAAATTTGCGCCATGAGATTTAGCCGTAAACTAGCTGAGTCAATTAAACATCAAAATGATATGATACTGCTCCCTCGTCACTCACCTTAAAATTTGCATTAAACTCTTTAGCTTTCTCATCTAAATACTTTCTAGCCTCTACTGGTGGTAACTTTGACTGCATAGCAAAACCTAAAACTGTCACCCGTCCCTGATTTTCTTGAATCATTTGGTAAAACAAAGATTGTAAATTCTCATTACTTTGTTGACGTAGTGCTTTTTTCTCTTGTCGGCTTTGGCTGTATAGTCCCAAGGTTAACCATCCCCCCACAGTCAGACTAGGTACAGCAAAAGCTATACCGGCAGCAATTGTGCTATAGTCATTCGCTTGCGGGGCTACAAATTCCTGACTATCTTCAGGATAAACTTTTACTTTCGGCTGTTGTAATCTTTCTAGAATGTCTGACACTGATATTGCTAAAAACATAAATCCGAGTGTTAGTAGCCAACCCGCAGCCAACTTTTCAGCAGTTTTCATAACTCAATTTCAGATTTAGGCATTGCTTGCAATTTTAACCTTAATTTGTGAAATGCCAACCATAATTAAACCTTCTCAGCACAAGCACAGTAAGCTATACGGCTGCTAGGTGGTATATTTATTTATCTATCCAAGTTCAGATGAGCTAAATCAAAACTATACCAATAATCTTAAGATGTAATAAAACTTGACTTATTATTAAAGAAATCATTCAGTATCCAGCCTATCAGACCAGTAATTTGGTAAATTGTATTTTCAATCTCAGTATTCGTCAGTAAGCTTTTTTCTAAAAGTAAACAAGGTATCCAAGTATCCCATTCAGAGATAAAACCTGATTTGCAAATCATTTTATAGCTTCTTGTTTGATAAAAGTCGACGGCTGCTAAAGAGGATAATACATAAAGTTTTGTATATTTTTCTGCTAATGCTTGATTTTCGATAGTTTCAATTAACTTAGTTCCTATACCTTGTCGCATATAATCAGGATGAACGAATAAACCACCAATTTCCGGTTTATTACTTTGTAAGGCTGCAAATCCAACTAATTTTCCCTGATAATCGGCGACAAACAATGTCTCGTTAAATGCTAGTCTTGCTGCTTTTTGACTTTGAATTAAAGATTCAATTTGTCTTTGATTATAATGTGATGATGTTGTTTTCAATGATTTAGCTTGTAATTCTAAGATTTCATCTAAATTTTTAGATTCCAATTGATGAATTTGAATATCCATAACTAGGATGAATGTTTGATGCTGTTGATGCTGAAAGAATTAATTACAGCAGAATTCAGGAGTAAATAGTACAAAAATATTAAAAAATCAAATCGCAGCATAACAGATACAGCAGTTTTTATGTCAGTGAGGTACAGTATTTCATGAAAAATCATGTAGGGGCGGGGTTTCCCCGCCCTCGATAGTATTGTATCAAAAAGAAAAACGCTGTAGATATTGCTGCGATTTGAAACTTTTAACTAGCTGGACGTGTTGCTTCCAACAGACGGGAAAAATAGAAGCGAGTTTTGGTCATTGCTTGTCTTTGCACAGTAAAGCCATTTTTTTCGAGGATTTTCACCACATCAGCTTCACGGTGTAAATAAGCGCGAGTAGCTTTACTGGGGCCTGGGAAGAAACTACCAATTTTCTTGAGGATGGTCAAGAAAAAGGTTTTAGGTGCAAAGCTGAGAATAATTCGTGATTGCGCTAAGGAACAAAGATGAGAAATCATCTCATCTGCTTTATCTTGGGGATAGTGAATCAACACATCTAAACAGATGACAGTGTGATAACTACCACTCAAAGACTCTAAATCCTGCACTGTAAAAGTCGGATTTGCAGAAATTTTCAAAGCTTGTACACCCCTGTCCTTGGCTTCTGTCACCATCTTTTCAGAAATGTCACTGGCAAAGACTTTTGCACCTTCTGCTGCTAGGGGAATGCTGAGACTACCCACACCGCACCCAGCATCACAGATAGTTAACTCTGCTAAGTTATTGTCAGCTTTTAGCCAGCCGATGACATGATCCACAGTTTGTTGATGACCATTACGGATATCTAGCTGGACTTTATTAACTTCACCATCACCATAGATGCGTTTCCAGCGATCGAACCCTGTGGAATTGAAATACTCACGAACTATTGTTTTATCGTCGGCTGCGTTCACATTCATAGAAATTGATTGTTTACGGTTCCCAATTCCTAAAATTATAGTTTTTTCAGGATGATATCTCACCCACAGCCCCAAACACGCAAAATTTATAGCAAAGGGAACAGGGAACAGGGAACAGGGAACAGGTAGTGTTCATAAATGATTGAGGATTGCTATAACCCTGATCATGTTATTACTTTGTTTTTGGAAAAGATTTTTTAAAGTTGCCTTATAAAATATTGACGACATTAAGTTTCATGAGCTACTATATTCATATAAAAGATATCCTTTATATTAGTAAGAGTCGGAGAATACTCCGGCTAAGATGCACTAGCGCAAAGCTAGAACAACAGCAACTAAAGCTAAGATAAACGCTAAAAGCGTTACTAAAATTGTCATGATTCCTCCTTGGGGAATTTAAAATGAAACACTAAAAAGGCTCTGGTTTGGCTAGGAATCTCACCTGAGTAGATTTAGTGTTGTTTGCTTTTTAACACTCTAGCACTACACGGCGCAGTTGACAAGGGATGAATCGAGTATTTTTGCATTGGAATATACATTAGTATATCTGTGAGTCAAATAAATCAAGCTAAAGCTATTGCTGTGTAAGGATTTATCCTCATTTATTGCTGTAAATAAAGTTTCTTTGTATTTCCCAGGCTGTTAAATTTAGCGTCAGTTAGGTGTATTAGCTAATTATGATGCGCTGTAACCCAGCATTAAGCATCAAAACCAAGATGACTTACTTTGAAGTCCATAGGTTTGAGGACACGGCATAGGTAAAATTTTGGTTTGATAACAGAACTTTTAACGCCGTGTCCCTACTTTGCTCATGTCAATGGTGATGCACGATTAACTATCAATTATCAATGTGGGTTACGCTGTCGCTAACCTAACCTACAAAAAGTTTTGCGATATCTAAAAAAAGTAAGATTATGACCTTAGAAAATTACTTTGACTTTCTTGCACCAAATGACATTCGGATCAAAGGTCATCGCATTGGTATCGAAACTATTTTATATGAATATCTGTTTAAAGCTAAAACACCTGAACAAATTGCTCAAACTTATACAAGCTTAACCTTGGAACAAGTTTATGCAACAATTCTTTATTATCTACAAAATAAAGAAAGTGTTAGTCAATACATGGAAAATTGGCTAAACTGGAGTCATCAACAACGAGAACAACAACGTTTAAATCCTTCTCCTGTAGTGGAAAAGCTGAAAAAATATAAAGCGGAAAGATTCAGACAATTACAAGAAAATGCCTATTAAATATTTAATATAGTAATCCGATCTGAGTTGTGAACTGACTTTTGGAGAGAAGGGAACAGGGAACAGGGAACAGGGAACAGGTAGCGTTCATAAATGATTTAGGATTGCTATAGATGAGAATGTTGACCCTATTTATACGCTGCAATTACGGAGAAGAAAACCAGATTTAACAGTGCGTGCTGTTGGTGAAATAGGAACTCCTCCTAAAAGTACTCTAGACCCGGAAATTCTCTTATGGTGTGAAGAACATAATTTTATTTTGGTGACGAATAACCGTTCATCCATGCCTGTACATTTAGCAGATCATATTGCTCAAGGTCATCATATACCAGGTATTCTGATTTTAAATGCTGATTTTAGTTTTGGACAAAACATAGAAGAGTTAATTTTGATTGCTGAATGTGCTTTTGAGGAAGAATATCAAGACCAAATTGTATTTTTACCTATACCTTCATACTAACCCCCCGTTAAGTATGAATAATCAAGATGATTTACGCTGTTGCTAACTTCCCCTACAAAATAAAAGATGATCAAATGCGTAATTTGTAAGCATGAAGAAACCAAACCAGGTTTAGTAACTGTGACATTAGAAAGAGATGAATGTATTATTGTTTTAAAAAAAGTTCCAGCAGAAATTTGTGATAACTGCGGTGAATATTATTTAAGTGATGCAGTAACCGAACAGGTTTTAGAAAAAGCAGAGTTAGCCATTAATAATGGAGCAGAATTAGAAATTATTCGATATGCTGCTTAGTTTTCTGGTTTGTGCTTTTGCAGCTTTGATAGTATCTGTCTTGTATATCTTCGGGTAAAGATTCCATCAACTGAATTACTGTAGCGATCGCTGGAGATGACATAGAGTTATCCTTATGATAATATCTCTGTATTATACTGACTTCCCCTATCTCTCACCGGGAAGGTAAAAATACTGTTGGTTTCTCAGCTAAATTTAGATATATCAATACCGTCCAATTATAATCAAATTTTACCAAAAATCAGAACCCTGTCAAGGCGATCGCTCAAAAAACCAAAAATCGTTAAATTATTGAGAATATCTTGCAAGATTATTGAGAATAGCCCTTGATTATTGCGAAACTCTTGACAAAAGACTTTTTTCTCAAAAAATCTATTTAAAAAACTTATATACATACACCATCCATCATCTAACCAGCGCATAACCTTGAAGAAGGACTAAACAAAAATTAAGCTTTGGGAGGGAGAGATAAAGTACCTGTAAAACGCTAAACCAAGAACTAAACCGACAAAATTTTAATTACTAATAATCCTCTGCCAAGAAAGTTGTTTAACAGATTCGTCCCAATGCCAGCGTAATAAATTAGCAGTTTGTTTGGGGGAAAGTTTGGGTAAATTAATTGCTTGTCTGGGTGCATCGGTAGCGAGAAAAATGGCTTTTTCAACGTCGCAAATTTCCCATTGTGCTAAATTTTGGACTCCTACTAAAAGCGGTAGAGTAGTTCCTGATAATGTGCCATCTGGTAATCTGGCTGTACCGTTTTTAACTTCTATTTGCCGACTATCCCAAGGATAAATTCCATCAGGTAAACCTAAAGGTGCAAGGGCATCACTAACTAAAAATAGTCCTTTACTAGCACGGATCAGAATTTCTAACATTTTCGGTGAAACGTGTTCCCCATCAGCAATAAAACCAGACATGACTTGAGGATTTACCATTGCTGCACCTAATAAACCTGGTTCGCGGTGATGTAATGGTGGCATGGCATTAAAGGCATGAGTCACCATTGTTGCACCTAATTTAAAGGCTTGTTGGGCTTGGGTCGCGGTGGCTTGGGAATGTCCTAAACTAACGGTAATGCCTAAAGAACGTAAATAAGGAATAACTTCCCCCGTAGGATCTAATTCTGGTGCTAGGGTGATGACTTTGACTATTGAAGCATAATCACCTAATACCCGTTTTACTTCTTCAATGGTGAGGGGAAGAAGATATTCAGGAGGATGAGCGCCACGTTTTTGGTAGTTGAGAAAAGGGCCTTCCAGGTGAACACCAAGAATTTGGGCGCTTGACCTCTCCCCTAAACCCTCTCCGTGGACAGAAAGGGGAATATAATTAGCGAGGATAGAGAGCGATCGCTGTATATTCTCTACAGATGTAGTAACTAGAGTAGGTAAATAGCCATCTACGCCGACATTCCATAAATATTGGGAGATTTTCGGCAGCATTTCGGCGTTTTCTAGAGATAAATCGGGAAAAGCTAAACCTAAACCGCCATTAATCTGTAAATCAATACCACCCAAAGAAATCAAATCACCTGCTACATCTAAAACCTGTAAATCAGACGGGGGAACTCGTTTAAAAACAGTACCCATTGGTAGAATAGCTTCAATTACACCTTGCTGAATTAACAGCATTTGTAAACCTTGATAACCAGGTACTCGCGCATTAATAATATCTACGTTTGTCAAAATTGGCTTTTTAGTTGCAGTAGTCATAGATATTTGTCAAGATTAGTTTTGAATTTTGAATTTTGAATTTTGAATTTCTAATTATGACTCCAGTTGTCGGCATTATTATGGGCAGTGATTCAGATTTGCCCACCATGAAAGAAGCGATCGCTGTTTGTGCAGAATTTGGCATTACCTGTGAAGTGGCGATCGTTTCTGCCCATCGTACCCCAGAACGCATGGTACAGTATGCCCAACAAGCCCACCACAGGGGGATCAAAGTAATTATTGCTGGTGCGGGTGGTGCTGCCCATCTGCCGGGGATGGTGGCATCTTTAACACCATTGCCTGTAATTGGTGTTCCTGTCCCTACCCGTAACCTCCAAGGCGTAGATTCTTTGTATTCTATTGTCCAGATGCCTGTGGGAATACCTGTAGCCACAGTAGCGATCGGTAATTCTCGTAATGCTGGACTATTAGCAGTGCAAATTTTAGCTACTCACCAACCAGAACTACTACAAAAAGTCCAAGAGTACCGCCAAAGCCTAGCTGATATGGTCATGGGTAAACAAACCAAGCTAGAAGAACTCGGATATCAACAATATTTACAACAGATGTAATCAATAATCTACTTCCCCCACCTCCTACTCCCGCTTCCCTTCTGCCCCTCCCTGGGGGTTCTGCCTTAGCAGTACTAACTCACTTCCTACCCTAATTTATAAGACCTTTCTATTGATTCTATAGAAAACATTAACTATTTATATAGTTTGTGTGTAAATTTTTATTGTGCAACTTTTAACAGGGCAAATGCCCTCATAGTAAAGAATACAGTTACTTTCTCTGAAGATACAACAGCAAATAATTACACTTTTATTTAAAAAATAGTATAGTTCGATACAGAATATTGATTTTTATTAAATAGAGAATCAATCAAATTTCTATAATTGATTGTGATTAAAACCAATTTGTAACAGGAATTAAACTTATAACTCCTGTACAAAGCGATAATCAATTTTTCCAATTCACAATCAATTAACTTGGCTGTGCCACATTGTGAACTGCCCTATTGACTTGAAATAGCTTTTCATGAGAAGTAGGCAAATTAGAAATTTTGAATTTGTAGCCAAAACCCAAAAAGAGTGCATAACACCATGAGCAAAATATCTTTTTATTTTACTAGCCACAATCTTGTGTATTGACCTTAATTAAATAAATCTATTTTCTTAAGATTCTTCAGGACAAAAACCACAGATTTACTAGCAGGAAAAACAGGAATGAATAAGCGCATCCGCCCTTGGCATCGTCTTTTGGCGTTAGCGATCGGTTCAATGGTGTTTGCAGTTTGTGCGCCAACAATTGTTCAAGCAGCCGATCCTCCAACCCTGGAATCTTTAGCAGAAACAACCACAAAGTTACAGATTTCTATTGATACCACCTGGGTCTTACTAACTGGGTTTTTAGTATTTTTTATGCAAACCGGCTTTGCCATGTTAGAAGCTGGTTTGCTACGGCAAAGAGGTGTGGTTAACGCCTTATTAGAAAACTTTGTAGATGCTGCCGTCACTATTTTAATTTGGTGGGGCGTTGGTTTTGGTATCGCTTTCGGTACAAGTGCAGGGGGCTTCATTGGTACTGACACATTTTTCTTAAGTCAACTACCAGGTGCAGATGGTGCGTTTCCCAGCACTGGTGTTCCAGGCATCGCTTCATCTTTAAATGCCTACACCCTGTTCTTCTTCCAGTTTGCCTTTGCTGCTACTGCTAGTACCATTACTACCGGTTCAATGGCGGGTAGAACTGACTTTGTTGGAGACCTCATCTACAGCTCCGTCATGGCTGCCTTTAGCTATCCAATAATTGTTCACTGGGTTTGGAACCAAAACGGCTGGCTATTCAAAATGTCCTTCCATGACTTTGCCGGTAGTGCTGTAGTACACACTGTTGGTGGTTGGACAGCTTTAGTTGGTGCATATTTACTCGGCCCCCGTCCTGGTCGTCCGGCTTGGGGAACACTCCCACCTGCTCATAACCTGGGTTTAGCAACCTTGGGAGCTATGATTCTTTGGTTTGGCTGGTATGGTTTCAACCCTGGTTCTACCCTTGGTACTGGTAACGTTGGTTTAATTGGTTTAGTTACTCTGAACACTACCTTGGGTGCTGGTGCTGGTGCTGTTTCCGCCATGTTCTATCAATACTTCCGTTCTGGCAAGTGGGATTTAGTCTATTGCTTGAATGGTACTCTAGCCGGACTTGTAGGCATTACCGCCGGTTGTGCTTTTGTTGCTCCTTGGGCTGCGGTGTTAATTGGGATTACTGGTGGAATTTTAGTCACCATCGGTATTGACTTAATTGAAGCTGTCAAAATTGATGACCCTGTAAGCGCCTTTCCCGTTCACGGTATCAATGGCATGATGGGAACGATCGCTGTAGGCTTATTTGGTCAGCCAGAACTAACCCTAAACAAAAAAGCTGGACTATTCTTAGGTGGTGGCTTTGATTTGCTCGGTGTTCAGCTGTTAGGACTTGCAGCTATTTCCGTTTTTACCATTGCCTTTAGCTTTTTGATGTTTGGTGTACTCAAAGCCATTGGTCGTTTGCGTGTTCACTCTGAAGCTGACAGAATTGGTATTGACGCTTACGAACATGGTGCGACTGTTTGGCCTGATGTCTATGCTGTTGAACAGTTTGTAGAACAAGAAGAAAAACATCGCTCTCATGGTTCTGAAGTTGGCGCTTTTGATGGCGAATAGTTAAAGCAGGAGTCAGAAGTCAGGAGTCAGAAGTCAGAAGTTAGAATGGTTTCTTGATTCTGGATTTTAAATTCTGAATCCTTACGTCAGAAGTTAGAATTTAAAAAATATAAACCCGCCTCATGATTAAATTTATCAGGCGGGTTTTTGAATTTTGAATTTTGAATTTTGAATTTTGAATTTCCTACCAGCCACCTGGCTGATTTTCATCCCAAATTTCTAATTCTAATTCTTGCAAATAGGCTAAACCACTTTGAATTTGTGTCTCAGTTCCTTGTAAATCTAGGTCAAACCAACCATCACCCACGGCATCAGCCCCCAAAATTGCCGCTTTAATATTGACTGTGAGACCATGATCAGAAACTAAGCGGGAAATTACAGGCTCTTGATGATAGCCTTTAGGAATTCTGACGCGAATTCTTTTATTCAACATCTTTAATGCGGGTTTTGCGTTCTAAAATTTCCTTGAGTACTAAGGTAACTACTGCTAAAAGCGCCAACAATACAGCAGCTGAAAACGCCGACTCAGTTTCATACTGCTTGTAAGCGTCTTCTACAAATAATGGCAAACTTTGAGTTTTACTAGCGATGTTACCAGATACGACAGAAACCGCTCCAAATTCACCCATTGCTCTGGCATTAGTTAAAATTAAGCCGTAAAGCAAACCCCAACGGATACTAGGTAAGGTGACACGCCAAAAAATTTGCCAGTCTTTAGCTCCTAAAGTTCTAGCAGCTTCCTCTTGATCTTGCCCAAATTCTTCTAAAACGGGGATAACTTCTCTGGCCACAAAAGGCATACTGACAAAAGCTGAAGCCAATACCATGCCAGGGAAAGCAAAGATAATTTTAATATCATGAGCTTCTAGCCAAGGGCCAAACCAGCCGTTTCTACCGTAGAGTAACACAATCATTAAACCGGCGACGACTGGGGAAATGGAAAAAGGCAAGTCAATAATACTTAAAACTATAGCCCGTCCAGGGAATTTATGCCGAGCGATCGCCCATGCTGCACATAAACCAAATACAGCATTAATTGGTACAGTGATTAATGCTAGTAATGTTGTCAGGGTAGCAGCATGGATAAAATCTGTTTTGGTCAGGTTGGATAAAAAGGGACCTACTCCCTTAGCAAAAGCTTGGACAAAAACGTTAATAGCCGGGATATATTGAACTAGGGCTAAGTAGGCTACTGCAATCCCAATTAACAGAGGTGGAACCCAGCCTTGCTTTTGTTGATCTTGTCGTTTACCGGTTGTCATACTTTCTTGACCAAGCTTGTAAGAAGTTAATGGCTAATAACAGTATTAAAGAAATTGTTAACAGCACCATCCCAATTACAGTTGCACCAGAATAGTCGTACTGTTCCAAACGTTGGAAAATGAGAATCGGGGCAATTAAATCTTGATATGGTGTATTGGAAGAAATAATTACTGTTGAACCATATTCCCCCACTGCACGGGAAAAACCCAAGGCTATCCCAGTTAAAATTGTGGGAAATAGAGGCGGTAAAATCACTTTCCAAAAAGTCTGCCATTGAGAAGCCCCTAAACTCCAAGCAGCTTCTTCTATTTCGTGTTCCATTTCTTGCAGCACAGGTTGTACTGTCCGCACCACAAACGGGAGGGAGATAAACACCATCGCTACCCACACTCCCAATCTGGTAAAAGATACCTTAATCCCCAGTGGTTGTAGTAAAGAACCAATCCAACCCTTATCACTATATACAGTAGCCAATGTTAAACCTGCTACCGAAGTCGGCAAAGCAAAAGGTAAATCTACGGTCGCATCAATTATGCGTTTTAAGGGGAAATCGTAGCGTACCAACACCCAAGCCACTAAAGTGCCAAATACACCATTAATAGCTGCTGCTAGAGCGGAAGTAACAAAAGTGACATTATAGGTCGATAAAGCCAGTTCACTAGTAGCGATCGCCCAAAATTTTGCCGGCGGTTCTGTACCAGCCTTAAAAATCATGGCAGCAACAGGTAAAAACAGCATTACTGCTAAATACCCTATAGTTATTCGCCAAGTCCAAGGTAGATTAATTAAATTGTCTAAAAACACCTTCCAAACAGGCGGTTTTCTATCAACTGGTAAAGGAGAAGATACACTCATAAATTGCAAGTTCAAAAAATAAATTACTTTATTTGTTAGTCAGTTATTAATACAGCAGGGAACAGGGAACAGGGAACAGGGAACAGGGTTGAAAGTCTTTTAGCATCAGGCTTTGTTCCTAACATTTGTACCTCATTTAGCTGAAATCTGCTGTATTTCTAATAACAACTGACTAATGAATCATTACCAAGGACTAACGTTTAATTTTGGCTTGGATTTGGTCAAAAACGCCTCCATCAGCAAAGAATTTTTGATCAATTTCTGGCCAGCCACCAAAATCTTGTACTGTTCCTAAAGTTTTCACTTGCGGGAATTTATCACTTACTTCTTTAGTTTTAGCTACAGTTTCATCCACAGGCCGAAATCCCAATTTTACAAATTCTTGTTGGGCTTCTGGGGTAAATAGGAATTTAACAAAAGCTTCAGCTACTTCCCTAGTTCCATGTTTATCGACGTTTTTATCTACTACTGCGATGGGATTGTCGATGGAAATATTCACATCAGGAATTACATAATCAACCTTCTCGCCTTTTTGTTTAGCTAAAATTACCTCATTCTCATAGTTGATTAACACATCTCCCTGACCTTGTTTAGCAAAAGCATCTGTGGCTTCTCTGGCATCTTTAGTGAGAATGGGTACATTTTTATAAACATTAGTCACAAACTCTGTGGCTTTGGCATCATCACCACCAGCTTTAATTACAGAGTTCCACAATGCTAAGAAATTCCACTTAGCAATACCAGAAGTTTTAGGATCAGCCGTGATTAATTTCACATCTGGTTTTGTTAAATCTGCCCAAGTTTTGATTCCTTTGGGATTTCCTGGCCTAGTAATAATTGCTGCTACAGATTTGGAAACAATGCCATTATCAGGAACTTCTTTTTCCCATCCTGGCTCAATCAATCCAGCTTTCTGAATTTTCTCTGTGTCTCCAGCTAGGGCTAAGTGAACAACATCCGCTTCTAAACCATCAATTACTGCGCGAGTTTGAGAACCTGAACCACCGTAGCTTTGCTTAAAGGTTACAGTTTGATTGTGTTCTTTTTTCCATTTTTCTACAAATTTGGGAATAATGGCCTCATGGGCTGCTTTGGTAACGGCAAAGGACACCAGAGTAATTTCTACTTCTGATTTCTTGTTAGCCGCAGGACTAGCACCAGGTGTACTAGGAGTAGTGGTATTATCTCCTCCACCACCACAGGCAGCGATCGCTACACTTAAGAAAGCCCCAATCACAAAAAACGACACAAAGCTTTTCAACGAATTAAGTTTTAGCCCATATCTTCTTTTGTACTGCACAATTATTTGTAAACGTTGCCATAGGCTTTGCCGCACACTCATCTCCTCAACTCCTGGTAAACTACAGTTAACTCATGGGAATATAGTATTTACAGTCTAATGGACGATTGTATGTATTAGTTGCTCGATGTCATAAAAAAACAACACATTCACGATAGGGAATAGGGGGATTGTACCAGTTTCCGGTTAAAATTCAATGCCTTTCCCCATAAACTACAATTTTTATTGATTTGTCTAGCTGCCAGCTTGATTTCTACTTAGCTCTAGCGAGAGAGCGATCGCTACACTTCACACTAGGAAAAATATTACAACTTTCGTAAATTAGAATACATACATTATTTGGATAGATAAATAGTATTTTTTCCTGAAAAACTCTTGCTTTTCTCCATTTTGTATGTTATTTTACGCCGTTGATTCAGTATGCTAACTGTTTACCACCACCTAGCCTAAGTGATTACACTATTACTTAGATAATATCTTCGCAAAACAGAGTAACCAGAGCATCTATCTTAGGCGATCGCATCTAGCGATCGTTTTGTTAGGTAGTAACTTTCTGTGAGAAATGAAGTAAATTTATTTACTATCATCTATAGTCGTGCTACGGTGTTTTAGTGGGTATTGAACCTCATACACACATTTATTAGTCAAGAATTTGTTAATTTTCTCAGTAATAACCGCAATAATTTATCTAGCTTTGATAAACTTGATAATAGTCGCTTTAATTTCTACTTAACATAAAGCCAAAGTTAATGAGAAATAATACTTAAAAGCTGGTAGTAAATAACTTTAACAAACCCCAGTACAAATACTGTTCATTTTTTTTTCTACCAAAGTTAATTTTGGATCTGAAATGTATGATATGTATAAGTAATTGTCTATTTTTTCGTCAAAAACCGTAAATATTATTAGCTTTTTTAATCATTGCTCCGTGACTTATTAACGTGGATTACTATACTCTTTTTCATACATACTCAAGTGATGATTCTGTTTCATCAAGCATACTAATTAGAAAAAATCGACTCTGGTTATAAACTAAAGATTGAGGAAGTAAATTGTAAAATCTGTTACTAGACTAAGATTTGGATAACTGCTAAGATGAGCGCTCAGGATGCAACTACTAAACAGAAATATATGAAATCTAGTGCAACATTGCCAGAATTTCAAAGATGTACACAATTAAAGTACAACGGTAAATTAGTTATCAAAAGTTCTCAAGGTAATAAGAACTGGTCTTTCTATTACCGTTTAGGACAAATAGTTTGGGCAACAAATGGAACTCATACCTATCGCCGACTGCGTAGACAAATCGCTCAAAACTGCCCACAGATAGAATTGAACCAAATTCAATTATTACCAGAAGAATTAACTACAGATTACTGGGATTATCGGCTTTTAGAAAAGTTATATCAGACCAAGCAAATCACTAAGGAACAAGTTAACAAGATTGTTGGCAATATTATTGGAGAAGTCTTATTTGATTTAGCGCAAAATCTCAATTTTGGTTCTGTGAAATTTGAACGAAACCAAGAAATTGTACTAGAGGGATTAGAAGCTTCCACAACTGCAAATATTTTCCTCAAACAAATGCAAGAATCTTGGCAGAATTGGACAGCAGCAGGTTTAGGAAAGTTTTCTCCCAACTCAGCACCAGTTCTCCGCAAACCAGAACAACTCAAACAACAAGTTAGTCCTACTGTTTATAAAAATTTTGAAAATTTGGCTAAAGGTAAATATAGCCTTTGGGATATAGCCGCAAAAATGAAGCAAAACATTTTACCTGTTACTCACTCACTGCTACCCTATATCCATCAAGGGATAACCGAATTAATAGAAATCCCAGATTTACCTCTACCAGTTACCCAAGCCCCTAACAAAAATCTTAACTCAGATCAAAACTCGAATACTCCCCTAGTTGTTTGTGTAGATGATAGTCCCCAAATTTGCAAAATTTTAGAGCAAATCATTACCTCACAGGGAATGAGGTTCATGAGTATTCAAGATCCTGTGTCAGCTTTACCAACTCTCATCCAAACCAAACCGGATTTGATTTTTTTAGATTTAATTATGCCGGTTGTTAATGGTTATGAAATCTGCGCTCAGTTACGTCGTAGTACCCTATTTGCTGATACTCCAATTATGATTTTAACTAGCAGTGATGGAGTGTTCGATCGCGTCCGTTCTAAGGTATTTGGAGCAACAGAATTTATCACTAAACCTGTAGAAGTGGAAAAAGTCGTGGGGACAATAGACAAATATTTACGGACTAAACCACTAATAGAGTCTTTCTCTAATTTGGCTTTTTGTTAATTTAAGTAAATTTCCAGGGTAGACCATCTTGGAAAGCTAACAATTCTCCTGGTTGAATTTGTGTCCACACTTCGTTATCCGTCAGAGGTGTAGTAGCAATCACAGCCACGCGATCGCTTGGTGTTGTTAATTCACTAAAATCCACAGTCATATCCTGATCAATTAAGTGAGCAGCTGCAAAAGGTGCTTGTCTCACAACATAGCTCAGTTTAGTTGAGCAATGGGCAAAAAAGAGTTCTCCATCTGATAACAAATAGTTAAAAATGCCCAGAGTTGCTAGTGTTTTTGTGATTTCACTCAGAGTAAAATAAATTTCCTTTAAAGTAGGTTGTCCTTGAGGAAAACGCTCTCTTAAAATATTCAGCATTAAACAAAAAGCTTTCTCACTGTCAGTTTCCCCCACTGGTTGATAAAAACCCCGATTTTCTGGATTAAAATCTGGTAAGTTGCCATTATGAGCAAATACCCAATATCTACCCCAAAGTTCTCTCCGGAATGGATGACAATTTTCTAGAGATACTTCTCCCTGTGTAGCTTTGCGGATATGAGCAATAACATGAGTAGAACGAATGGGATAACGCCTAACTAAATCTGCTACTGGAGAAGTAATAGAAGGTTTAGAATCTAAAAAAATCCGACATCCTTTCCCTTCAAAAAAAGCGATACCCCAACCATCACTATGATGATCAGTTTTTCCTCCCCGTGCAGAAAACCCTTCAAAAGAAAAGCAGATGTCTGTTGGTACATTGCAATTCATTCCCAGCAGTTGGCACATTTGACAATCTGAAACTAAGACTTTTGTCTTAGGATAATTCAAAATGGCTGCTGAATTTTGCTGTAATTACTGCAATATTGCCAAATATTCTAATTTGAGGATTACGCCAAAAGGTCATAACGTCGGATATCTGGGGGTGCAGCTACCAAACCCTCTAGCTTAGTTACACCCTCTTGAATATGGGGTGAAGCCAAATGATGATCTAAAGCCTCATGAGATTCCCACTCTTCCACAAAAGTGAAATCGGTGGGATCAGATTGATTTTGCAACAGTTCATATTTAATAACCCCAACTTCCTGACGAGTAGGTTCGATTAGTGCTAGTAACACAGCTTTTAATTCTTCAACTTTATCAGGTAGGGCAATTAAACGGACAACAATACGAAGAGTCATAGGCTTTTGGATTCTGAATTTGGGATTTTGGATTTAAACTAATTTCTAAATATTTATACTACGGACAGCTACCATATAGCGAAAAATGTATTCTACTAACTCAATATAATTACGTGCTGACTCTGGAGACTTAGCCCAAACCGTCACACCATGATCACGTATTAAAAAAGCAGGTATTTGTGGGGGATGAACTATAAACCTAGCTTGGATTTCCTCGGCAATCTGTATAACTTGTAAATGGTTATTAAAAATAGACATTTCACAACTGGGATTTTCTTCCCATACACCCAACCCTTTGAGCATTTCTAAGGGTGGTAAGGGTAAACTATCACCTGTCACAAAGCGAGAAACTAAATTAGCTTCTACCGAATGGACATGATAACAAGCCTGTGCAGTCGGAAAAAGGCTATAAATAGTTTGGTGTATAGCTGTTTCTGCGGAAGGTTTGAGATTTGTTGTAGCTGGTTCTGTCTTCCCATCTGGACAAACCCGCACCAAATCATTCACAGATAAATCACCTTTAGACTTACCACTGGCTGTAATCCAAAAACTATGATCAGGTAAACGAATAGAAAGATTACCTGCTGTTCCCACCATCCACCCTTGCTGGTAAAAGTGACGTGCTGTTTTGATGATTTCTGGACGAGGATCTATTTCCATACTGATGCTAAATAATGGTAAATTTCCTCAAAATCATCCCAGGGAATGTATGATTTTTGCTGTTCATCTAAATATTTAGTTAAAGGATAACGAGCAAATACTAAAGAAGCATGTAAAGCCATATTCAAATCAGTTAGAGAGTCACCAATAGCAATTTGTTCATCTGCTGGGTACTCAGCCATTACCTGTACTTTAGCGACTAATTCTGTACCAGCTTCATATTTAGATATTACTTGTAAGCTATTACCGCTAGTATCCACATCTACCGCATGAATAGCCTGGACTCGTTCCACCAACTCCCCTAAAACTACCTCTACCATTCCCCGCAGTCCCCCAGACACCACCACCAAAGGAACTTGCTGCACATCCAAAAAATCTAACAATTGTCCAAAACCAGGACGTATAGGCTGAGAACGAGTAAATTCGAGGATTTCTGGATAGCTGGTAGCAGGAATAGACTCTAAAATTGTCCGTACACCTTCCCGCAGCGTTACCTGTCTTGAATACATTTGTGGAAGTAAATTAGCTGCTACTTCCGGTGCAAACTTTTTCAAAACCGCCACAAAAGTTTCTTCAACGGTAATTGTCCCATCAAAATCACAAAAAACAACTCGCTTCACAGCCTATTTACCTTTACGCTACAACTTGACGGGTGCGAATTTCCTTCCCAGTATATTGAGGAACCCAACCCTCTGTACCAATAAAATAACGCACTGCTTTGACTCGTCGCGCTGGAGTCAGATAAAACCAATGTTCTGTTCCTGCTGGCACATTAATATATTCTTCCGGCTGAACAGTTAACTCTACCTGACTTCCATCAGGACGCACAAAGCCGAAAATTGCTTCTCCATCAATGACATAACGCACTTCATCATCTGCATGGGTATGAATTTGATCAAACTTAGTTAACAATGTATCCAAATTTGGGGTTTGGGGATGGAGAACAATTAAATCGCGGGAAGTATAACCTGCTGTTTGTTGCAATTGTTGAAAATAACCGTCTAACCCTTGTAACACCTGTTCTTTCTCATCCTCGCTTAATTTTGGCTGTGCTAATAACTGCTTAATTTGTGCATTATCACCGACAATCCAACGATCGAGTCTAATATTTAGAGGTGCTAACTCAGCCGTAATTGCTGATAAATCCGTGATTGTCTTTCCGTTTTCTAGTTTAAGAATTGCCATAACTCATCAAACACATTGTTAAAACAAAAGTTTAAACACCTATTATTTCTGGGTGTTTTATTACCCTTACTACTGAAGATTATAGAGCATTAAATTTAGCTTTGCATAAATAACTGACTCAATTATGATAAATCCATATAGACAAATAGTTGAGCCATCAATTAATAAAATTAGCAAATATATTAGGTGAACTATGAGTATTCTGTTGGCAGCAAGTGAAATCATCAGCTTTGATCACACCTTTTCCTACTTTCATCCCCATCAATATCACAATAATGTCCCTCTAAATCTTTTTGTTCGCCCAACTTTTACTAAATCAAATAATACGGAAAGAGAAATTATTCAAGGTGTGCTAAACTTGCTTGTTAAGATTAATAATCAACCTTATCCACTTAATTTTTTAACTGGTTTAGTAGCCGAAAGACAAGAAAATTTTCGCCAATCTTTTGAACAGAAAACAGGGCTGGAATTTAATCAGATTAATTATTGTACTCAGCGTCTGAAACTTCTTAACCAAGCTGATGCAATGATTATTATTCGTACCAGTTTTAGTGAAAGCAGTATATTGGAAATTGCCTATAATATTTTTGCTGGTTGTCAGATGCCGATGTTTTTTGCTGTTTGGCGAAATGCGGTAATTAAAAATACCTTAATTTATGATTTGGATAAATTATCCGCTTCTAGTTATGTTACTTTTGACCATCCCGAAGAACTGAAAGCACCTCTAGTTAAATTTTTAGCGCAAATAGCAGCTTATGGTAGTTTAACCAGATGATGAAATATGCTGCTATGATTAGAAAAATCTGGAATTTTTGCTCATTTTGTGAAATTAAATATTGTATATCCACTAAGTTAGTTAAATAATGAGCAATATTTCTTTTCAATTAGCTAATGGTAATTTTCTCTCACCTTTGGAACAAAAGGTAGTAGCAGAAATGAATTTAGTCAGGACAAATCCCACTGCCTATTTACCACTTCTAGCAAGCTGGAAACGCTGTTTTCAAGGGAAGAAAGCGAGAATAGCTGATTATACTTACTTGCAAACCCAGGAAGGAGTAACAGCAATTGAGGAAGCAGTTTATTTTCTTAAAAATATTCGTCCTGTAGGTGCTTTAAGCATCTCTAAAGGGATGTCTTTAGGTGCAAGAGATCACGTTAAAGAGCAAGGACCAAAAGGGATTACAGGTCATCATGGGAGCGATGGCAGTGATCCCTTTACTCGCATCAGTCGATATGGAGATTGGCAATTTAGTGCCGCAGAAAATATTTGCTATGGTTTTTACACGCCCCAAGATATTATTATGCAATTGATTATAGATGATGGTGTGCCAGACAGAGGTCATCGTAAAAATATGTTTAATCCTGATTTTAAAATTACAGGTGTAGCTTTTGGCATCCATTCTACCTATAGACAGATGTGCGTGATTACCTATGCCGGTGGTTATCAGGATTATGAGGGGGTGACTATTGGGTAAGGCAAAAAATCACTTTTTTCTATCATTGTAAGTATTCAGAATACAGAATCCAGAATTCAGCATTCAAGAGACTTTTACAGAAAATGGGCGGTTAGAAACCGCGTCTACACAAGCAAGACGCGTAGCGGCTTCCCGTAGGGAAGGCCACCTGCGTGGGTTAGAAAACTATTAGTCCGCGTAGGCGGACTTGGCCTGTGTAGCCACGAATTCTATTCGTTAGGGCTTAAGTTTACACTCATGGCTGAATTATTCTCCAGAAATATTACTACTATCTATTCCTGATTGGATCAGCATTCTGACTTCTGACCCCTGGCTCCTGAATTCTTACCTATCATTAAAGAAAACAGTATCAAAAATGGGCGATCGCTATCCTACTACTCCAGCTATACCTCTACATGTCTCTATCCAAGGTCAAGGCTTTCCCATTCTCGCTTTACACGGTCATCCCGGTTCTGGTTCGAGTCTTTCTGTCTTTACCAATCATTTATCACAACGTTTTCAAACGATCGCTCCTGATTTGCGCGGATACGGTCAAAGCCGCTTTCAGGGTAATTTTGACATGCAAGACCATTTAGCAGACTTAGAAGCTCTGCTAGACCGCTTACAAATGGAAAAATTCTTAATCTTGGGTTGGTCTTTAGGTGGCATTTTAGCCATGGAATTAGCTTTGCGTTTTCCAGAACGGGTGACGGGGTTGATTTTAATTGCCACTGCCGCTAGACCTTGGGGAAATCATCCGCCGATTTCTTGGCAAGATAACTTATACACTGGTGTTGCTGCGCTATTAAACTATTTTAAACCGGGTTGGCAATGGAATATTGAAACTTTTGGCAAGCGATCGCTCTTTCGCTATCTAATTCAACAGCATACACCCACCGCCTACCACTACATTGCCCAAGCAGCTATTCCTGCTTACTTACAAACTTCACCTGCGGCTACTCGCGCTCTTTCTAACGCCATTAGATCCAGATATAATCGCCTACCAGACCTGTGGCAAATCAAATGCCCTTCTTTGGTACTCGCAGGAGAGCGCGATCGTCATATAACTGCTGAGTCTAGCCAGGAAACTGCTAGATATCTTCCCCATTGTCAATGGCATTCTTACCCCAATACTGCCCACCTGTTGCCTTGGGAAATTCCTCAACAGCTACTTCATGATATTGACAATTGGTTAACAGCACATCCACAAGCTACACCAATTCAAAATTCAAAATAGCCTACGGCAAGGCTTACGCCAACAAAATTCAAAATTAAGAAAGCCAGGTTTAACAAGGGTTTCTGATTTTGGCTCTGTTGCTGAATTTTAGAGAATTGGTATTAAGTAGAAACCAGGATGAGGAAAAAGGGGAGATGGGGAAATAAAGAAATCAGGATTGGGGATTAGGTATGGGGCATTGATGAGAAATTCTTCTGCTTTGCTCCTGAAGCCTCTCTCCTCACTTCATCTCCCCTCTTTGCGTCCCCGTGTTTTTCCTCACAGCCTATGAAATCTTCAGCTAAATTTGACCACCAAAGGCAGGCTTTACTTTGCGGTCAATACGTTCCCCCAAGTCGTCAGCAATTGTTAATCTATTTGGTTTACAACGCTTAACATTAACAATAATCCCTTGAGCGCCTTCTAATTCTAAGTCTTCTACATAGCCCTTACTAGCTAACGCGGCATCTACCGAGTTTAAAAAAGGCCCAAAGTAATATGTACAACGGGGGTTGTGCGTGTTGATTTCTACCCACCAAGCTATGCCGAGGTTGTTGAATACATTTATCAACACTTCCTTAAGGTTTTGCCAAATGGTTTTCATGGTATTCGTCAATTTATAGACTGGTTACAGGGTGTAAAACAATATGTTGCATTTATTCTCTTTACTTTTGTTTATACTCTGTTACTCTGCCTTTTTCAAATTCATTGTGTGTAGTTTATCAAGGTGGAGAGTATTTAACGAGCGTTGGCGATAAATTTCATAAAGGGCCATACCTGCGGCGACGGAGGCATTGAGGCTGGGAGTCTTACCCTGTAAAGGGATAGAGACTAAAACATCACATGAACGTTGTGTCAACATACTCAGACCTTCGCCTTCAGCACCAATTACCAGGACGATAGGGCCGCTGAAGTTAACAGTGTGTAAAGCCTCACTGCCAGTAGCTGCTGTTCCATAAATCCAAAAACCAGCTTCTTTTAATTGTTCTAAAGCACGGCTGAGGTTAACAACTCTAGCTACAGGAAAGTTTTCTAACGCGCCGGCAGCCACTTTGACTACTGTAGAGGTAATCCCTACGGCCCTTCTTTGGGGCATAACTAATCCTTGTGCGCCGATGGCTTCTGCTGTGCGAATGATTGCTCCCAGGTTATGGGGATCAGTTATACCATCAGCAACAATAATTACAGGATCACTAATAGCCTTGGCTTTTTCGATTAAATCTTCTAATTCAATATAGGTATATGGCGCAATTTGAGCTGCTACACCTTGATGATTTGCCCCTTCGGTGATTTGGTCTAGGCGTTTGGGTTCTACCTCATCAATTACCGTACCATTTTCTTTGGCTTGCAAGATTAAGGCATGAAAGCGCGGATCATAGCGGAGACGAGAAGTAATCCAAATGCGGTTAAGAGAACGCTGACTTTCTAGAGCGCTTAATACTGGATGGCGACCATAGATGAGATCAGTTTCTTCTTGGGGGGGTTTAACAACTGGGGAGGGATGAGAGCTAGGCCGAGCAGGTCGTGGTTTACCAGTAAAAGGTTTACTTTCACTTTGGCCTTTGTGCCGAATGGGGTGAGCAAAGGGGCGCTTACCTTTGAGTTTCAGGGTTTGCCCACGTTTTGCTTCATCAGCAGTATTAGTTTTCTTGTGTTGGTTCGTCATATGAGTATTTGAGTATAAAGCAGATGGGTGGGCATCCCGACTACCCCAATTTAATGAACCATTACCACTGATTTTCCTATCAAGAGAATGAGCTTCTCACTATTTCTCTAGAGATAGTTTTTGGAACAGTTCGGTTAAACGTTGGTAATCGGTAAGATATAAATAGCCAACTAAAGCTTCTAAACTAGTTGCCTGTTGATAAATTTCCGGGTTTAGTCGTTTGGGGGGCTTGGCGGCAGCGTTACGACCTCGACGGACGATTTCTAGCTCGTTGCTCCTCAAATAAGGAGTTAGCGATCGCAAATGTAGGGCTTGTGTTTCTGCTCTTACCTGCGCCACTACCAAACGATGGTAATTTTCTGGCCGCTGCTTTGGCCACAGATAAAACATCCTAACATAAAGTTCATAGATTGCATCCCCTAAATACGCTAAGGCAGCCGGAGACATTTCTTGTACTTGTGCTGGGGATATGTGTCGGGCTAGTTGAGTTGTGTTTACTAAGAGTGCAGAAATATCTAACGAATCCTGTAGCTCAGGTTCATTATCTCCATTTAATTCTGTTTCCTCCTTTGGTTTCACAACTTAACTATTCCTTAATTGACTACATTAGGGGATCAACATTGCCAGCACTATTTCTGATTGCAGAAGTTCATGCTGGCATACCTAGCATATTTAATACTGGTAAAAAACCGGAGATACTGGTATTGTTTCTGCTGGTTAGACTAAGACTTTAGTTTCGGCCAGATTACGATTACTTTTCAAGCTACTGGCAGAGTTTCCGCAACTTTTGCTGCAAAGATTTTGTTTACTTTTGTCACTGCTTTGAATGCAGCGAGTCACAAAGCTAGAACAATCACATAGTTATTGTAAGCTATTTTGCTCTTTAGTGGCACATCTATATATATTATGTCAAGTTTCAACTCTTCAATGTTAAATTCAGTGAAAAATGTCAGCATTAGCAACAAAGTGGAGGACAACTAAAAAGATTTGTTGGTCTTGGTGTAAGTTCTCCATTTCGTGGCATTTAGCAGCTCTATATTTTAATTTTTGCAGAGCTGGCTAGTTTGCTTCACCTTTCCAATTTTATCACCAGTTGCATCCTACTGGAAAATTTTATCCCCGGTCTGGAGACACGGGGCGTTTAACATCATGTTTGTAAAAATGAAGCTATCCGATATGACATCTGGATAGCTATATTGATTAGCTCCGGTCAAGCTATCAAGATGACTTGATATTTTCTAGTGCCGCATCAACTGTGGTTTGCAGGGAGAGAAACTTCTCTAAGCGCACCAGCTTGACCGTTTGAGTTACGCGGGCATTAGTGACTATTTGCAAGGTTCCATTAGCATTTTGAGCTTGTTTTGCCAGCTGCACTAGCGCACCCAAACCAGAGCTATCAACAAAGTCGATTTGTGAAAGATCCAAAATAATGTTTTTTGGCCCTTCATCAATTTTGCCGCTTAGTACCTTGCGAAACGTCGGCTCGGAAAAAGCGTCTAACAAACCTGTGAGGCGGAATAGCTGACAGTTATCGCGGGTTTCGCGAGTGCCTCTCAGGCTCACGGTGAGATTTAGTGGTTCAGCAATAACTCCCTCCTCATCCTCGTTACTAAAAGTGAACGCTCAAGTATAGATGGTTTTTCTGCAAGTTGTCTAGAAGTGGGGGGGACTGGTGACTGGTGATTGGTGATTGGTGATTGGGGAATAAAAAGATTCTTTCTCCCTCATCTTCCTCATCTTCCTCATCTCCTTCATCTCCCTCATCTTCTTCTACCATTGATCTATTTTTACCTAGCCTAAGCGATCGCTGCTTGTTTTGCTGCTTGCATAGCTTGAATAAACTGTTCAAACAGGTAATCAGCATCATGGGGTCCGGGACTCGCTTCTGGGTGATACTGGACGGAAAACACAGGGAGAGTCTTGTGACGTACCCCAGCAACTGTGCGATCGTTTAGGTTGAGGTGGCTAACCTCTACAACTGTTTCTTGTAGGGTATCCGGATCAATGGCAAAACTGTGGTTTTGGCTGGTGATCTCTACTCTTTGTTGTAGACCAGCTGGCTGATTTAAACCACGATGGCCAAATTTGAGTTTAAAAGTTTCTGCTCCCAAGGCTTGACCCAAGATTTGGTGTCCCATACAGATACCAAACATGGGTTTTTGACTCAGCAACAGGGTTTTAACGGTATCAATACCTTCTGTTACTGCTGCTGGATCACCAGGCCCATTCGAGAGAAATATGCCATCTGGATTGTATTTGAGAATTTCCTCTGGATGTGTATCGGCAGGAACAACTATCACCCGACAACCATAACTGGCTAAACGACGTAAAATATTGCGTTTGATGCCAAAATCTAGGGCTACGACTGTAAAAGTCTCTCCAATCTTATTGATAGACTCTGGATTAAATTCCCAACTGGGGGGAGTTGGCTCTGTCCATTCATAAACTGTGGAGGTGGTGACTTCTCGCACCAGATTTAAACCTGTCATGTTGGGGGCTGCTTGTACCTGCTCTAATAATTCCGCTTCATCTAAGATAGATGTGGAAATTCCGCCGTTCATTGCCCCATAAATGCGAATTTTGCGGGTGAGGGCGCGGGTATCAATACCATAGATACCAGGGATTTGGTGCTGTTTGAGATAGTCTGGTAAGGATTGGGTTGAACGCCAATTACTAGGTTTAGAACAAATATTCCGCGCGATCGCTCCCCGCACATAAGGATGGGCTGATTCTTCATCTTCTGGGTTAATACCTGTATTGCCCAGTTCAGGATAAGTGAAAATCACGATTTGACCACAGTAACTGGGATCGGTCAAAACTTCTTGATAACCGGTCATACCAGTATTAAACACCACTTCACCGATCGCGGTTCCAGTTGCACCAAACGACCAACCACGATAAGCAGAGCCATCAGCTAGAACTAATAGAGCGGGTATTGCTTCAGATAAAGGCATAAGTAGTTAAAGTAAAAGGGTTTATATATGGGTATGAGGTAGGGGGGCAGAGGAGACGCGGGAACGCGGAGACAAAGACGCGGAGACGCGGGGACACGGGGACGCGGAGAAAAAAAGACAAAGAAAGACTAAGTAAATTCTCCCCTCACCCCTCTCCTTGCGGAGACGCTACGCGAACACCGTGTCTCCCCTCACCCCTCACCGTGTCTCCCCTCTCCCCATCTCCCTCATCCCCTATATCTTTGTGCTACACACTTTATTGCTGAGTTTAGTCAATAGCGCGATTGTTAATTATCTCATGACTTATATATTTTGAGATTGCTGTCAGGTATGAATCAAAAACTGAAAGTGCAATTTAGATATTCTTAGATAATCTTTTTTTTGGAAGAGCAGAGTACATTGGAAAAAGTCAGGGCGGTTACAACAAAGTTAATTATGTCTCAGCCTCTTTTATCCCGCGCAGCCCTCATTTTTCTTTCTGGTAGTTTAGCGGTTGTGAGTGTTGCCTGTAGCCCAAATCAGGAGATAACCGCTAAAGGTGCTAATGAATCATCTGCATCGATGAATAATCTGGCTGCGATCGAACCACCCACAGCCCCAAGGTCATCTGCTGCCCCCAAACCACAACCAGCAGTTAATCAGCCTAATGTGTTGGCTATGGCACTGGACAAAGCAGCTGGCGCATCGGCTATCAGTAAATCCGCTCAATCACCGGATGATTGGGATTTGGTAGCCGGACAGTACCAAGATGCGATCGCGCTCCTGAAACAAATTCGCCGGGGTAGTCCCAATTTCCCTTTTGCTCAAAGTAAAATCGCTGAGTACCAGAGGCAAATTAAGTTTGCCCAGCAACAAGCTAGACCACAGTTGGCTAGACCTGTGACTCTACCTAAAAAAGTGGTAATTTCGGTTCCCACTCCAGTCAGTAAAGCCAAAGTTACCGCTAAGGGATACCCTAACAGACAAACTCAAAAACTGTCATCTCCTGAGCCTGTTTTCTCATTATCAACACCTATCCCCTCCAGTGAACCAGTTTTTATTGCCCCAATTAAGCGGCGTGTAGGTGGTACACCAGTGGTAGAAGTTACTTTTAATGGTCAGCAACGGTTTGAGATGATTGTTGATACAGGGGCTAGTGGTACTGTGATTACTCAGGAAGTGGCTGGCGCTTTGGGGATAGTGCCAGTGGGAACAGCCAAAGCCAATACAGTTAGTTCTAGGGCGGTAGAATTTCCGATTGGCTATGTGGAGTCGATGGAACTGGGTGGTGTCACAGTTAATAGACTTCCCGTAGCGATCGCTGGTCGAGAATTAGAAACTGGACTTTTAGGACATGACTTTTTTGGTAACTATGATGTCACCATTAAGCGCAATGTCGTGGAATTTCGCCCCCAAACCAGTTCAGTAACTAATTTTGCAGAAAACGAACTAAATCCTCCAACTTATTCCAGGGGCTACCGCTTTGCAGTATTTCCTTAGCTAATCTCACTCCTTGGGCATGGTCTAGCCAGGGAACTACACCCCCTACCTGTAAGGCTAAAGACGCATTTAGTGCGACCGCATCCTGTTGGGACGGGGTTCCCTTGCCTTGCAACACGGCTTTAAGAATTACGGCGTTTTCTTGCACGTCTCCACCTTTTAAAGAAGTGATGGGCGCGGGTGTAACACCTACTTCCTGGGGATTAACAGTAGTTAATTTTACCTCACCATCGGATAATACCGCTAAATCAGTCACATCCCCCAAACCTGCCTCATCTAATTTTTCCCTTCCATGTAAGGCGATCGCTTTTTGTGTCCCCAATAGTTGTGCCGCTTGAGCTACAGTCTCAATTAGTTGGGGATTAAATACTCCAATCACTTGGGCAGTAGGACGTAAAGGATTAACCAAAGGCCCCAGTAAGTTAAATACTGTTCGTACCTTCAGATTACGCCGGATTGAAGCAACTGCTTTTAAAGCTGGATGCCATCCGGGAGCAAATAAAAAAGTAATCCCCACCTCCCCAAGTGCCGCTTGCACTTTGTCACCAGGAGCGGCTAAATTTACTCCTAAAGCTTCTAGTACATCTGCGCTACCTGTGAGACTAGATGCAGAACGATTACCATGTTTAGCCACCAGCACACCAGCCGCCGCAGCCACAAAAGCCACCGCCGTAGAAATATTAAACGTTGAGGCCCCATCCCCTCCAGTACCGCAAGTATCAATTACTGTGCTGCTTGATGGAGAGAGGATAGTCGGGGGGCTAGATAGGGATTGTAGAACTTCTGCCATCCCTGCTAATTCTGGTGCGGAAATCCCTTTAAAATTCAGAGCCATTAAAATCGCCCCTGTCAATTCTGGGGGAATAGCCCCATTTAACCAGCCTTGCATCAATTCGGCTGCTTGAGTCCGAGAGAGAGACTGGCGATCGAGTAGCTGTTGCAGAAAAAGTGACCAATTAGCAGATAGCTCTGGTGGGGTAGTAATTGAGGAGTTAGTCATAGTTCAAGTGTATATGTGTTGAATGGTGTTACTAAAATCACCAATATCCTATTCGTTGAAAATGGTAACAAAATGACATCGCCTAAACTCAGCGATTTGCCCCATTGTCTCTACCAGCCTTTGATACTGCTCCTCTTCAATTTTCCCACTTTTTCTGCCATTACCTTTACTTAACTTATTATTTACTCTTGCTTAATCAATATAGTATGTGTTAACATCAGAATCTTGTTTACAAAAAGATTAGCTAATTACACCACAGTAAGCTGTTCTATCAAAAAGTCTTATGGGGCGGAAACTGACAACTTTAATTGTCATGTTCAGCTACCTAACTTTATATAGAAGCAAAATTTTTTCTCAAGTTAACTTGAGTAGTTTTTCGTATTTTGAATTTTAAATATTTACTCAATCTTTACTTATAGTTGAAAATCTATAGGCCAAATTTTTGTTAACAATTAAAAATCTTAAAACACATATTTTCCCAAAATAAAGCTTAACTGTATATTTATTGGGAAAATGTGATGCAAATCACAAAAAAACAGTTAATTTAATCACTAAAAAAAACAATCAAAATCACAGCTAAATGTATAATCAAATCACTCCATTAAATAAAGTTTAAAGGGATATTAAAGTTATAGAGTTTAATTTTCACTCCAATGCTGGAAATCCAACTTATTCCCGGTGCAGTTTCAGAGATTATCGCCAGTACTGCTGACACAGGAGTTCTCACTTTAGGCGATCGTTATGGACTAATGGCAGCAATTCTGGATGGCTCTTTAAATGAAGACGAAGTAAGAACAATCAACAGATTACTTCGTGCTGTGATTAAAGGTCGGATCAAAGTAGAAAATAATTAATGCCTGAACAAGAACTGAATTTACAAAACTTATTGCTCACTTGTAAATATCTATTAATCATCTATTCTGTAAATCTACCTGCGGATAGAAATAAACAGCGAGACAATAGAAATGAATTTACAAATCTAAGCTCAACTGTAAATCAGAACCTTCAGGCTGATTCTCTTTGACTAAGCTAGTAAAATTACTTATAATTTTATCTTGAATTTGATAGTTACTAATAAATAACTCTTTACCTTTAGCAGCACTACCTTGTTTATAATTGTTCATCCCATATTGTAATTTCCAATCAACGATATTAGCCCATTGAAAATTTTCACGAATTTGTGGTGAATCATCATAAGTAACCAACCAACTGTGACAACAGTTGTGTAAAATATCCGCAAACCTTTGATGGTCAAAAGAGGTATGCAAATCACCTTTTTTGCCGTATAGTTTGGATTTTTGAGCTTTTAAGTAAGGTGGATCTAAAAATATAAAAGCATCTTGACTATCTGCATTAATTAAATGGCTATAGTCTAAATTGGTAATTTTTACATCTGGTGTTAAAATATCTTCTAACTTCTCCAACCGTTCAATTGAAGAATCAGTAAAACGTTTATAAAAAGCCTCCTGTGAGAAACCACCTGATTCGACAGTTCCTGAAAAAGTGATTCTATTTAAAATAAAAAAGCGCACTGCTCTTTCAAAATCTGTTAATTTATTAACATCAATACTTGTTAAATCTGAATAGAGTAATTTACCATCTGTATATTTTTCCTTGAAAGAACGCACCTCTGTAACTAAGCGTGATAAATCAGTTTGTGCAAACTGCCAAAATAAAAAAAGTTCACGGTTTAAATCATTAATCCAAATTTTTAAATGGGGAAATTTTTGTTTTAAATAAATAAATACAGAACCACCACCAACAAAAGGTTCTCGAAATTCTGAAAAGCTAATTGGTAAATATTCAACAATTTGTTTAATAGCTTTTGATTTACCACCAGGATAGCGCAAAGGACTTTTCAGCATTATTTTCTTAACTGGTAACTGTAAGCGAGAAATAAAATTTGAACGTAAGAACTCAGGAGTCAGGAGTCAAAATACTTGTCAAATCAAGAATTTAAACGCTCGATGCTTTGTGAAAAACATCAACCCAATAGCTGGAAGGTTGTTTCATTCTGGATTCTCAATCATTACATTTTAACTTTTAAAAATTTTATAGCAATTTAGATGATATTTAATTTTTGCTTATTTCATGATAATATTGCTAAAAATGCCAGCCAGTCTAGAGATTGCTAAGAAAAAGTCTTTACAGTCTATATCTGAAAGATCCAAAATATTGTAAACCTTGTTGACACAACTTTCATCAGCAGCTAACTATGACTCGTTCAGCACCTTATCAACCTTTTTTACTACGAATTTTACACGGTGGTAGTGGAATATTAGCAATTGGGGCAATTATTAGCGGATTCTTAGTTTATAACACTTTTGATGGTAGATTTGGGAAAATTCCTCTGACCAAAATTGATCCAATTCAAGATATCCACGGTACACTAGGGCTATTTTTCTTAATTTCACTTCCAGTCTTTGCCCTTTACAGTTTATATGCTGGACAAAAACGCCTTTTACAACCAGATTCTTTACAGAAACTTACTCAGGTAGGTAAACCAATTTGGTGGGTGAGTTGGCAACGTTTAGCCAATACATTCATGCTTTTTGCTTCTGTTTTGGCAGTAATTTCCGGCAGAATGATGAAAGAAGAATGGTTGCCTTTAGGTGAATTAAATCATATTTGGTATTCTGTTCATCTTATCGCTTGGGTGGTCATGATTTGCTCTTTGGCTATTCATATTCTCTTGTCTGCTAAATTGGGTGGTGGAATGTTGTTATTGTCAATAGTAAATTGGCGATTTCGTCCTGAAGATAGCCCTACTCGTTGGTATGGTAGACTGAGTATGTGGATAAACAACTTTAAAGCTAATTGGCATGTGGAAATAAATCAATGGATACAGAGAACTTGGTATTTAAAAATAATTGAAATCCTAGTTTTAGGAGGAATTTTTATAGCTTTTATATTGCCATTGTTCTTTTCTGGTGATGAATCATAAACAGTCAAAACTCGATGTTGATAAACATTATTTTCATCTGAAGCCACGTTCATCAGATTCTAATAATTGCTTTTACAGCAGGGAACAGGGAACTCTTAACAGGGAACAGAGTTGAAAGTCTGTTAGCATAAAGCTTTGTTCCTAAAATTTGTACCTCATTTACCTGAAATCTGTTGTATGCAGTTAAAAGCGAGGAGGTATTTATCTATGATGCTAAAATAAATCAATTTAAAAGATTATTCTCCTGCTCTGTACTAAATCCTTTAATTGGTATATACTGAGAAAAATGGATTTATCTAAGTATCTGGTAATAGTTAAAAAATTATATAAAAAATTGTATAATTAGCTATTACCATTTTTGGTATTCCTTAAACCACTAAACTTTATTAGAAATCAAGATGTCTGCAATGAAAGACCCATCTTTCAATAGAAGGACAGGATTAAACCATCAGAAGTTGATCAGATATTGGCATTCATTTAATAAATGGATTTCAGAAACTCCTGAAAGAGCATTGCTAGAAGCTTACCAGGCAGCTGAAACGATTAGAAATATTGAAATTGAACAATTTAGCGGACAAAAAATTGCTGCTGAATCTGGTAATTTTAGTGAAAATGTCATGGCTTACTGGCTAGGTAATCTCAATAGAAACTTAGCTACTATTCAACTTAAACTAGCAGAATTTCAAGTCAGCCGGGCTTTGTTAAATATTGAAAATCCAGCATTTCTTGAGAAATTAGAATTTATTGATCAAGTAATTATTAAGTATAAGAATAATCTTCTAGCGATTAACCATAGTAGAGAGAATAGCCAAGTAATAGAATTTAATCACCATAGAGTTAACGAAATATCAGAAAATATAGATTTAGAAGGTTTATCAACACCTTCATTATCAAAAAATGGGATTTTCCCTAGTTCAATTAGCAGAACATTTAATCGAGTTAGCCGAGATTTTATCCCCCAAGCAGAAGAAGATTTTGTTAAAAATTATCGGCTGTCTAGAATTCGGACAAGAAAAGCAGTCAGATTTATATTGATGTTGATTATTGTTCCAGTATTAACTCAACATTTTTCTAAGCAATTCTTAATTTATCCCATAACTGATCATCTGAATAGAGGAGTTAATCAAAGCATATTTTTAAATAGAGATATGGAAATAGAAGCAATCAAGGAATTAAAAATTTACGAACAAAAATTGCGATTTGAACATTGGCTACATGCAGCACCGGAGATTACAAAATCAGAGGATATTAAAGAACCAGTGAAAGAAAAAGCAATGGAGATTGCTAAAGAATTTCGAGTTAGAAGTAATAGTGCTATTAGTAATCTTTTTGCCGACTTTATTTCACTAATTGCTTTTGCGATAATTGTGGCACGAAGTAAAAAAGAAATTGTGACTATTAAATCTTTTCTTGATGAAATTGTCTATGGCTTAAGTGACAGTGCTAAGGCATTTATTATTATTTTATTTACGGATATATTTGTAGGTTTCCATTCACCCCACGGTTGGGAAATTTTGTTGGAAAGTTTAGCAGAACATTTGGGTTTACCAGCAAGTAGAAATGCAATATTTTTGTTTATTGCTACATTTCCGGTGATTTTAAATACTATATTCAAATATTGGATTTTCCGTTATTTAAGTCGTTTGTCTCCTTCTGCTTTAGCAACATTGAAAGAAATGGATGAATAGAAATTAAAAATTAAAAATTAAAAATTAAAAAAGTATATCATCCCTACCAGAAAGACTCTTTTAAGAAAATGCTTTATTTAGATACGCGAGTCATTTCAAATAATTGTTGAGCATTTTGAGTAAAGAAGCCATCGAATAATTGATAATTGCCTGGTGTAGTTTCTACTGGGTAACGTTGGGCTATTTCATAATAAGCATAAGTCCAGGGTATTTGTATTTCTGCACCAGTTTGATCATCTATAACTGTGACTAATTCTGTTACTGCTTGAGTTGCTGTTTGTCGCAAACCACAGGAAATATTACCTTCAATTTCTGCTTTCATTGGTACACCTAAGTTAGCTAAACCTTGAGCGGTGCTATCTATATCTGGGTAGGTTGTGGTGTTTTGTCGGTTAACATATCCCGTAAAATGGTTAACAGAATAACCATGTAAGAGAACCCAAGCCCCATATTGAGTAATTTGATTGATTTGTTCTATTACAGAACGTTTTGGGGGTTGCCAAGGACGGGTGAATATTTGTTTAGTTGTTTGTTCAATGTGCTGAATTTTTGTGATCAATTTGGGAAAAATATTAACTGTTTGTTGGATTAATTGGGAAATATGCTCAGGTAATTCATCAACTATTAATTCACTAATAAATAATTTGGGTAAATCAAGTTCTGCTTGTTGTGGATGTTGATAATGTCGGGCATAAAGATGTGTTTGGGCAAAGGTATATTCATTAATTGGCAAATAACCTAAACTGGTAAATAGTCTATCTAAATACTCAATTCCTAAGTTAATTTTCCCTTGGGGAGTATCAGCATTTAAACGTAAAGAACGGAAAGCAATATGGTCGTTAGCAATTGTTCCTCCTGCGTCAGTAATCATTTTTTGGTAGGTGCGAGCGTAACTAACTCGGTTACTATATTCTTGCCAAAGGGATGAAAAAAGTTGAGTTAAAATTTGAGTTGGCATAAATTAAAGTTTGATCAATATTTTTGTTTTGTATTTTTTGTAATTTGGGCGGGCAAGATGCCCACCCTACAAGAGATTGGTTTGATTTTAATTACAGCAGATTTCAGCTAAATGACAGGGCTATTTCGTTCTTGACATAGAAGCCCTAAAATCAATTTTGGGCTAATAGCTCAAGTCCGTTAAAACGGACTAAACTAATAATTAATAGTTGGCTTGAGCCGAGTTGTTCTATGAGCCTGATAGTTTAGTCTGAGGCGGAATGAATGAGAATGAAATAGCCCTGGCTAAATGAGGTACAAATGCTAGGAATAAATCCTGATGCTAAAAGACTTTCATCCCTGTTCCCTGCTTTATAGATTTAAAGAGTTTAAGACTTCAGCCAAAATATCTAAAGCTGTTTGAATTTGACTGCTATTAATAACTAAAGGTGGACAAAAGCGAATGGCTGATTTACCACAACCAAGGAGTAATAAACCGTGTAAAAATGCTGTTTGAATAATTCGATCGCGCAATTGGGGTGCAAAGTTCCCTGCTTCATCTAATAAGTCTACGGCTACCATTAACCCTTTACCTCTGGGTGGGGACATTCTGGGGAATTTTGAATGCAGTTTGTGTAAACCAGTTTGTAATAATTCTCCCATTTGGGCAGCATTGGCGATTAAACCATGTTCTAATAATTCTAGGGTGGCAAGGGCAGCAGCACAGGCAACAGGATTGCCGCCGAATGTGGTAGCATGAGAGCCTGGAGGCCAGGTCATGATTTCTGGACGGGAAAGAATTGCACCGAGAGGTAAACCGCTAGCAATTCCTTTGGCGGTGGTGATAATATCAGGCATGACTCCCCAATGTTCTACGGCAAATAAGCGACCAGTGCGCCCCATCCCAGATTGTACTTCGTCTACAATCATCAGGATGCCATAGCGATCGCATATCTCCCTAATTCTCTGCAAAAAACCATCCTCTGGGACGATATAACCGCCTTCTCCTTGAATGGGTTCGACAATTATAGCGGCTACTTCTTGGGGTGGAAGGGTAGCGGGAAAAATTTGCTGTTCTAAATAGTCTAAACTGGCGTGTGTACCGTAAGGAATGTGGGTGATACCGGGGACTAGGGGGCCAAAATGCGCCCGTTGGACGGCTTTAGAACCGGTCAGGGACATAGCGCCGTAAGTACGACCATGAAATGCACCTAAAAAAGCGATGATGTGCGATCGCTTGGTGTAATATCGAGCTAGTTTAATTGCTCCCTCGTTTGATTCTGCCCCAGAATTGCTAAAAAATACCTTTGCACTTTGGGGGAAAGGGGCGCGAGTGGCTAATTTTTCCGCCAATTCTACCATTGGTTGATAATAAAAATCTGTCCCCGACATGTGTAACAACTGCGCTGCTTGATTTTGGATGGCGGCTACAACTTGGGGGTGTGCGTGTCCGGTAGAGTTAACGGCGATACCTGCTGTCATATCTAAAAATACGTTACCGTCCACATCTTCCAACATACAGCCCTCACCTCTAGCAGCCACAAGGGGATAGTCACGGGTGTAGGAAGGGGAAGTTACGGCGCGATCGCGTTCTATAATTGCTTTAGCATTGGGGCCTGGTAACGGTGTTACCAAACTAGGAACAATTGGTAAACCCAAGCTGACATTTACACTTAACATAGCTTTTTAGAAATTTTTTTAATTACTATGGATTAAAAGGCTAAGTGCAATTTGCTACAGTAACAATTGTTGCTATTTGCATAGTATTTACCTTGCTAGATAAAAATCAGATATATAGCAATCCTATCTGAGTTGTGAACTGACTTGTGGAGAGAAGGGAACAGGGAACTGTTAGAGTTCATAAATGATTTAGGATTGCTAT
>DATGXQ010000389.1:0-11326 GCA_035298905.1 Nostocaceae cyanobacterium
GGTGGGACTTGGGGGGGGAAGTTGGGATGTTGGAGAAAGCCAAAAGATTTTGTAACCAACTGAGGGGATGTTTTTGGCTAAAAATAGTAATGTAGACGGTTTAGTTTGTTGGGAGGGAAGTTCGTTCCCCAGAGTATCAGAAATTTTCCAAGCTGGGTGAGTTGTGGGTAGGGTGAGGGAGACAACTTCGGAACGTTCCCAGTTGAGAGAGTTAAAAACTATGACAGGTAAACTGTCTGGTTGGGGTGGTTGTGGTAATTTAATCTGGGAAGCGATCGCTTCTAATGATTCCTTCAATATTTTATTTCCGACCTCTTCTACTTGTTCCCACTCTGGTAACGCATCTTCATAAACTTGGGTGATAGAAGAACCGGGTAAAATATCATGAAACTGGTTGAATAAGACTTTTTTCCAAGCTGCTTCTATTTCTGCTTTGGGAAAAGTTACCCCAGCAGTGATAGATGCTAAAGTTGCTGATAGCTCTGCTTGATATAGTAAACTTTCACTATGGCGGTTAAATTGTTTTTGGTCTGCGTGGGTAGTATAACAACCGCGATGAAATTCTAGATAAAGTTCATTTTCCCAAACTGGTAAATTTTCACTTTGAGATTTTAGCTGCTGTAAATATTTTTCAGCAGTGATAAATTCCAATTTGGGGAAAACTGGTGAATGTTCCCATCTTCTGGCTATTTCCAACATATCACGGGTAGGACCACCACCATGATCACCCACACCGGGAAGCCAAAGAGATGATTGTAAACTTGTTTGCTCTTGCCACTCCCAGGCATATTTGCTCATCTTAACTGGGTCGATACCTTCACCGACAGGTGCAGACATAAAACTTAATACTTGACTCCCATCAGGCGATCGCCACCAAAATAAGCCATAATCAAATTTATTGGTATCGTTCCAGCGTAGTTTCTGGGTGACAAAATACTCAACTCCAGCATTAACTAGAAACTGCGGTAAAGTAGCACAAAAGCCGAAGGTGTCAGGAACCCAAACCACAGGGGAGACTTTACCAAACTTTTCCTGAAAATACCTTTGACCGTAGAGGAGTTGACGGACTAAAGACTCACCAGCAGGTAAGTTTAAATCTGGTTCTACCCAAAAGCCGCCTAAAACTTCCCATTTCCCAGATTTTACCTTAGTTTGAATTTCTTTAAATAAATCTGGTCGATGTTCCTCAATCCAAGCATACAATGCTGGAGTAGAATGGCAAAAAACCAATTCGGGAAAATCAACCTGTAACTTTAACACCGACTCAAAAGTATTTTGCGCTGCTCTCCAAGTTTCCGCAACAGGCCATAACCAAGCTAAATCTAAATGCGCGTGTCCTAAAAGATTGATTTTAAACTCTTGAGCAGGGGTAAATTGAAGCAGGTTTTGATGCAAACTAGATAAAATCTGATTCCATTCTGCGTTTTGGTTTAAAGCTGTCTCGACTTGTAAAGCTAAACTCGATAAATCTTCTGGTGCGGACTTTTCTAGAAAATGCTGGACTACTGCGATCTCATCAGCGACAAAACCGGGGTCTAACCGATTATAATCTGTAGACTCGTAAATGAGGAGCGATCGCACCAAAGCCCCTGCACAATGTCCCGGACTCACCAAGCGCAAATTTACCAAAAATTCATCCCTTGGACTGACTTGAGGACTGAGTAAAACTCTTGGTGAACAGTCAAACAAATCTCCGGTTAATACCAGCTTACCATTAACATAAACTTCTGCCGCTTCCCCCCACCAAACCAAAGCCAAGCGCAAACTTAACCCAGTTAAATCATACCCGTGTAAATCTGCGGGAACAATCACCTTTTGCGATAACCACAGTACATTTTGACCACCAGACCAAACAATCTGGGATTTTTCGTTAACTTGGACAGGTTGCCAAAACGACAAATTAGTATTAATAATTTCCGTAAATTCCCTATCACCTGCCAGCGATAACCAATTAGGCAAAATATTAACTTGACAGTAAGAACGTAACCTGTCAATTGCTGCGGCGATAGAATTGGTATCAGATGGAGAGATAGAAAAAGTCATATTTTCGCTAAGATAATCTCACTGGCGATCGATAGCAGTTTTGTGGGAATCTGGAAACCTATTAGCAGAAGTCAGTAAGCAAGCTTGGAGACTGAATTTATCTACCTCACAGTGGTTAAAAACTGCTATAATCTGCACTTGGTCGCCAGCCACAATAGTTAGTGTAACTAGGTTTCTTCATTTTGCATTATCTAAATTCTTAATTTTTAATTGCTACCATGTCCTCCGGTTCTTCCAGTCGTTATCAAAGCAAACTCTTTAACTTTGTTTTTCAGCAGTCTCGGCGCTTGACTGAACAATGGGAAAACAGCTTTCGTCATTTTCAAGTTGCTGCTAAGTGGAGTCTTGAAACCCTACTTTACTCCTTCTCCCAACTATTTCAGCCAGATGAGTGGGAAGGAAAACGACTACAACCCACAGCTACAGCATCCCCAACCCCAGTACTACCACCCAGCGACGCACCGATTCAGCAGGTATTAGAGGTAGTGCAAAATTTACCATCTGATGCTGCTGCTAAAGCTGATTTAAGTGTAAACCCCTTTGCTTGGTTGGGGTCTTTATGGTTGAAATTTGTTAACAAAGAACCAGAACCGCTTCCCCCAGAAAGTAGGCTACAGTATCATATTCCTGAAGTAAGAGCGATCGCTTCTCAATTATCTAACCGTGGTTTGGTACTTGTCACCACGGATAACCGGATTTTAGATGTGTTGACAACACAGCAACAAGTCACATTAACCAATAAAATTACTAAATTAATTGGTGAATATGGTCATCTTGTTAAATTAGCGCAAATTGAGCAAGAGAAAAAATTATTACCAGAAATTAATCAGATTTTTCACAAATTAACTGGTAATGATTCTCAAATTGCTACTTTACCAGAAAGTCAAATTACATTCAAGTCCAAATCTTTCAACAGTTCCTATCAATTTTTAGAATTTATTGATACGTTTTTAGCTAAATTAGAGACTTCTACTATAGTTCCTGTACAGCAACGTAGTCAAGAAATTATTCATCAGGCTCAGACTCAGTTAAATATATTTTTATATGGTAAGGAACAAGTGGCAGCTAGAGGGCAAATTCAGATTAATTCTGAGAAATTGGAAAGTCAACAACCTTCTATTTCTGAATTGTTAGAAGCTGCCATAAACTACTTTTTTGGCTTCAAATCTAGAGGTAATTCTACTACCAAATTGAAACCCAGTCAAACTACCACTAACATATTACCAAAAAGCAGTAATTTACCGCAGTCAAATTTTACGCCTGATGTTTGGTTAACTTGGGATGATTTATTTGGTAATGCTAAAAGTAATACTAATACTAATCAACTTCCTCCTGTGGAAGAAACCCAACACCAAGAAATTAATCAAGAAATTAATATTTATCAAGAAGAAGTAGAGAATTTACCAAAACCTACATCTAGTCAAATTTTAACCTGGCTAACCCAATTAATTGCTGGGAAAACAGTAGCTAATTCTAGAACACAACAAAATTCTGCAACTTCCCAAGAGGATAAAAATAATATTCCTCAACTGGAAGCTAAACCAGAATGGATTGAAACTTCAGCCAAATTCGTTGGTTATGAAAAACATCCTTTAGAACAGATTTTGGCATGGTTAGATGTGTTATTCTTACGCCTAGAACAGATATTTATCAACTTTGTCTATTTTCTTAAAGGTTTATTTTCAGTAAATAGGTAATGTAGGTATTCAGAAATCAGTAATTAGCTATCAGCAAGGGAGAAATCTGGGATGATATGTTATAGTTTATAAACTTTTTCCTAATGCCTACAGTTAATGTCAGGATCAGGATTTTTGGATTTGAGGATATTCAGGATTTTAGGTGTTAGATTAAGTTATATCGACATTTGACCTTGGAGATGTGCTTTTATTTTTGAAAAATAATTAAAGGATATTCAGGATTTTAGGTGTTAGATAAGTTATATTGACATTTGAGCTTGGAGATGTGCTTTTTTTTGAAAAATAATTAATTGTATGGAAGTGATTAGGAATTTTGTTAGCACAGATTTATATACATCTCTCAGATGAGTTTCTTAGATGTTTCACCATAGCATGTGGTTAAGAAAATGCCGAAAAAGTTTTATCCCTCTAGGTTCTTGATAATCTGGAGGTAATAACTCCTGTAAGGATTTTTGTAATACTTCTAAAGCTAAATCAATTTCTTGGTGTTTGGGTCTATTTGTGGGGGGAAAATATAATGGTTCACCAACACGGATGGTTAACTCTTTTCTCAAAAATAGGTCTTGAGTACCAGTTAAACCAATGGGAATAATGGGAACTCCCGCACGTAAAGCATAAATTATGATTCCCCGTTTCAAGGGGTGTAAATATCCTTCCTTTTTTCCTAGTCTTCCTTCAGGAAAAAGAATTAAACTGTCTCCCCGCGCTAAAATTGCTAAGACAATACGGTCTATTTGTCGCAATGTCTGGACGTTTCCACCGGGGTTAACGGTTTGTTCAATAGCTGTAGCAAGGGGTTGTAGTTCTGTTTTTCCTGCTTTCGCAGCAGCGATGACAGCAAGTTCTTCCTTCCAAATTCTCTGGAGGGGAATGACACCACCAGCAAAACTTAAAATTAGTCGTTTCCACCATTTGTTATACAAGGTACGCGCATCACCCAAAATGTAATAGTAGGGTTGGGTGGGTAACTCTGCTAGTAACAGCAGGGGGTCAATATGGTGGAGGTGGTTAACCGCAAGGATAGCAGGTTGGAGGGGGATTTTTTCGAGGTTTTCCACTCGTATGCGGAACAGAGAATGAGTTAGCGATCGCATCACCCAACGCCGTATATTGGGATGTACTCGCGGTTCTGTTTGTTCCTTACTAATAGTCGATAGTTGTTGCAGAGTTGTTTCAATCTTATCACGCACTGAGCGATCGCTTGCAGCTGCCACACCTTCCTTTACCCGTTTAATAGCTGCTTCAGTTAAAGGTGGTAAATTTTCTACTTCTGGTGGTAAATAACTGGTCACAATATCCTCTGTATATCGGCCAACTCATAATAGTCTGAAGATTGGGGCTGTAAATACAACCTCTAGTCAGAAATTTAGTGACATCTATGTCAATTTCCAAACACGGGAATTTTGATTGATATGTGTAACAGTAGTTGAACTTGTTCTTATTAATGCCTAAATTAGTCCGCTCTTTTCCTTACAATATTACGTTAATTGGCTAGTTGGTTGCTAAAAAAAGCGTAAAAATTAACCCTATGATCTACCATCGTGAAGGAAAATTCCAGGGTGTTGAAGGGTTGGAGTTATACTATCAAAGTTGGACTCCACCTGGTAAAATACGGGCGATATTAGTGCTAGTACATGGATTGGGAGGACATAGCGGACTCTACAATAACATAGTTGAGCATTTGTTACCCAAGCAATATACGGTTTACGGTTTGGATATGCGGGGACATGGGCGATCGCCTGGTCAAAGAGGGTATATTAATAGTTGGGCGGAATTTCGAGATGATTTGCGAATTTTTCTCAAGTTCATTCAGCAACAACAGCCAGAATGTCCGATTTTTCTCTGCGGTCATAGTTTAGGCGGTTTAGTTGTCATAGATTACACTCTCCGCTATCCGCAAGATGCAGCAGCATTACAAGGTGTAATTACTCTATCACCGAGTATTGGGGAAGTTGGTGTTTCACAGCTAAAATTATTAATAGGTAAAATTCTTTCTCGGATTTATCCGCGATTTTCTCTAGATACCGGACTGGATACAACAGCTGGTTCACGGGATGAAAGTATTTCAGTCACCTATACTGAAGATAAGTTGCGACATACTCGCGGTACTGCGCGGTTATCAACAGAGTTTTTTACTACATTAGCCTGGATACATACCCATGCACAGGAATGGTCTAGACCTTTGTTAATTTTGCATGGTAGTGCTGATAGAATAGCTTTACCAGCCGGAAGCGAGATTTTTTATCAGCAAGTGACTTATCCAGATAAGTTAAGAATTGAATATCCGGGAGGATATCATGATTTATATTGTGATATTAACTATCAAGAAGTATTAACTGATTTAAGCAACTGGCTGGAAAGACATTTACCAATAGAAATAGCACCGTTAGAATCGGTAGTGAGTAAGGAGTAATTACCGTGGTTAGTAGTCAGTTAAGACTACTGACCATTAACTATAGTGCTTAAAACGCTTTTTTTCAAGAAAAAATTTACATTCAGAATAAGAAATTAGGAGCGATAATCTGAAATGCTGTATATAATTTTTGTGATAATAATAGTTATATTAATATGTATATTTAGTTACAAAATCCATACTTTAACACAAAACGCAAAGAAAATACAAACTGATTTGAAAGAGCAGTTATACAAATACGAAAATCTTATTTCTAAAGAAGAATATGAAAAACAGCTAGATTCAAGAAGTAATTTACTACAAAATGAAATTTCTATGCTTATAAAGCAACAAGAAAATCTTCATAATCAAATTAGTATTCTTGAAAGAAAACTATATGAATTGGAAGAAGTTGACTATGTACAGTCTTTTGGTTTTTATAAATCAAAATATAACTTTGGTACTTCTGAAGAGTATCAAATTAAACTTGATGATATTAGAAATAAACAAAAAGATTTGATTAGCAAGAAATTAGCTGCTATTTGTCGTACAGAATGGACAGTAGAAGGAAGTAGAAAAAAAGGTGAGAAAATGACAAATGACTTTTTAAAACTAGTTCTAAGAGCATTTAATGGTGAATGCGATGCCGCAGTTCTTAAGGTTAAATATAACAATGTTACTTCTCTAGAAAAAAGAATCAATAAAGCTTTTGAGACATTAAACAAATTATCCGAATCAACACGTTGTGAAATTACTAATGATTATTTTAACTTAAAATTAGAAGAATTATATCTAACACATGAATTCCAAGAGAAAAAACAAGAAGAGATGGAAGAACAGAGAAGAATTAGGGAGCAAATGAAAGAAGAAGAAAGAGTTATTCGTGAGATAGAAAAAGCAAAAGAAGAAGCAGAGCGTGAAGAAAAACGTTATGAACAAGCTCTAGTAAAAGCTCGTCAAGAAATAGAAAAAGCCACAGGACAAGAGCGAGAAAAGCTAGAGGATAAAGTTAAGCAGCTAATTCAACAGCTTGAAGAATCTAAATCTAACAAAGAGAGGGCATTATCTCGCGCCCAGATGACTAAATCTGGATACGTTTATGTCATTTCCAATATTGGTTCTTTTGGAAATGATGTTTATAAAATTGGTATGACACGCCGCCTTGAGCCAAGTGAGCGTATTAAAGAGTTAAGTGGTGCATCAGTTCCATTTTCATTTGATATTCATGCAATGATTTTTTCTGAAGATGCACCACAACTAGAAAATTTATTACACAAATACTTTGAACATAGAAGAATAAATAAAGTCAATGAAAGAAAAGAATTCTTCAGAGTTTCTCTAGATGAAATTTCCTTGGCAATAAAACAACTGTCCGAACAATTCAAAAGTGTAAAATCTGAAATTAAATTTACGAAAATTGCTGAAGCTGTGGAATATCGAAAAACATTAGCCATGGAAAGAAGTGAAAACAATTAAACTATAATTTTTCCTGGCTTTGACGTTTTTGCTCTTCTAAAATCAAAACCACTAAATACTCACTAACTGAACTATAGCCTCCTTTTGCTACTTGTTCCTCAACAAACTTTAATAGTGAGTCAGGTAAACTAATAGTAATTTGCATATTCTCAAAATTTTATCGCCATTCTAGTATACCATGCAAGTGTAAAAAATGTACTCTCCTTATTATTTTCTTACCTTCGCGTCTTCCCTGCAAGACGTTACGCAAACGCGGTTCATTCCCTCACCTTCTTATTTCCCAATACAAAATCTACTAAAAACGCGATCTAAAACTGATTCTGTTACTTCTTCCCCGGTAATTTCTCCTAATGCATAAATTGCACCTCTTAAATCAATTGTCCAAAAATCTAAGGGTAATTGATTGGTAATTGTTGCCTGTAATTGTTCCAAAGAAATTTTCGCTTTAGTTAATGCGGCGGCTTGTCTTTGATTTATGGCTAAATCTAAATCTGCTGCTTGTACTTTTCCTGTTTGTACTATTGCTAAAATCGCTTTTTCTAATCCGTCAATTCCTTGATTTTGGGCGGCGGCTGTTTTGACAATGTGCTTAATTGTTTGAGGATAATTTATATTTAATCTTTCCACCAAATCAATTTTATTAATCACCAAAATTAAAGGAAGCTCTTTTACTTGTTGATAAATCTCTTCATCTCCATCTGTCCAACCAGTGGAAGCATCAATAGTTAATAACACCAAATCCGCAGCAGTAGCCGCACGACGCGATCGCTCAACTCCAATTTTCTCTACTTGGTCTTCTGTTTCCCTGATTCCTGCTGTATCTAAAACTTGTACCGGAATCCCCCCCACCACTAGCTGAGATTCCACTACGTCGCGGGTAGTTCCTGGTAAATCGGTGACAATAGCGCGATCGCTCTGACTCCAAGCATTCAATAAGCTGGATTTTCCTACATTCGGACGACCAACGATCGCCACTTTTAAACCTGTCCGCAATAATTCACCTTTATCTTTGGTGGCTAAAATCTTGGTAATTTCTAACCCTATTCTCTCAATTTCGCTAATAATTCTCTCTTCATCCAATGGTGGTAAATCTTCCTCAAAATCAATCCGTGCTTCAATTTCCGCTAAAATATCCAAGCATTGAGCGCGTAATTGGCGGATAGGTTGAGCTAATTTCCCTTGCAAACCTGCTAAAGCCGTCTGTGCAGCTTGGGGAGATTTCGCACCAACTAAATCTGCAATACTTTCTGCTTGAGTTAAGTCCAATCTTCCATTTAAAAATGCTCTCAGGGTAAATTCTCCCGGTTGCGCGAGTCTTGCACCATGTTCTAAACATAGCTGTAAAACTTCCTGTACAGCCATAATTCCCCCGTGACAGTGGAACTCTACCACATCCTCACGGGTATAAGAGCGGGGTGCTTGCATAATCAGTAATAAAGCTTCATCTATCACCTGTTTGCTTTTGGGGTGACGAATATAACCATATAAAATGCGGTGACTTTCCCAAACTTGCTTACCTGGTGTGAAAAATAGAGTTTTGGCGATCGCCATTGCTTGAGAACCAGATACTCGCACAATCCCGACACTACCCTGTTGAGGGACAACAGCAGTAGCGATCGCTGCTATAGTTCCCGTATTCGCTAAAAGTTCCGACATAAGCCAATTTTCCCTCAACAAATTCTATCTTTATGGTTAGCGCAATCTGAGGACAATCATCAAGGACTTTGATCAAGGTAAAATTTATCTGGAAGTTGAAAACACGCTGGTGAAAAGAGGAGTAAACTGTGGAACAAACAATTAATTGTGCTGTAGCCTGTGTCAATGGCTGTGTTTTAGGCGATAAATGTCCTAATCTTGAATCTAGGGAAGCAGCATCAAAGTTTATTGAAGAAACTTCCCTCGACAAAATGCTAGAAATGGCTGAAGAAAGACTACGCAAGAAAATGATGGAACCACCAAAATGGGTATTTCCTGAAGATATCTAATAATTAAATCGTCTGATTTGTAGGGGTGCGGTCTCCGTCCCCTATTTGTTTATTATATTGTAATTTTCGGTTAATACTTGAGGGGAAAAAGTAGATGAGTCAAGCAGAACAAGAAATCAAAACTAATATGCAAGCCTTCGCTGCGGCTTGGAGTGTTTATGATGCGAAAAAATTAGCATCTTTATTTGTAGAAGATGCAGATTTTGTTAATGTTTTTGGACATCACTTAAAAGGAAAATCCGAAATTGAACAGGGACATGCTCAAGCTTTTGTCAATAATCTGAAAGATACAATTTTGAATTTTACTCAAATAGATATCAAGTTTATTCAACCCGATTTAGCCATTTGTCACAGCTATTGGGATTTAGAAAAAGTCAACAGTAACCAACCACCGAAAAAAGGAATTATTACAGCTTTAACTATCCAAAAAGATGGTAAATGGCAAATTCTCGCTGTTCATAATACCGAAACAGTATCATTACCATTTAACCCTGAAAGTTAGTATTAATTATCACTTTCTTGAACAGCGATCGCTTCTATTTCAATCAAAAATCTTTCCTCTGCTAATGACTGTACTCCCAGTAGTGTACAAGCCGGTTTTTGTTCTGGAAAATACTCCGCCAGTAATTGTCCTACTACGGGTATCAAATCTGAGCTATAATTTTTGACAAAAATAGTTAGTTTGACAATATCTGTCATTTTGGCATTTACATTTGCTAAAGCTAGTTGAATATTAGTAAATGACTGTTTAGCCTGAGCGATAAAATCCCCCTCTCCTACCAAATTTTTATTTTCATCAATTCCCAACTGACCAGCAAGATAAATTGTTTTAATCCCGTTTTTCTCTACGACCACAATATTACTAAAAAATTCAGGCCAGCTAGGTAAAGTTTCGGGGTTTAAAAATGATTTTGGCATGGTTAATACACCCTATTAATAACTAAATATCTAATCCTACTATCTGTAATTCTGGTGGATGTTCAACAGTAAATTGATAATAAATCTCCTGCTTTCCTTCAGACTGAATAGTTAAATCCCATTCTAAAATACCCATTTCTCCTAACTGAATTTGAGGAGTACTACGGGTAAGTTTAACTTTGATTTGTTCATTGCGGCTAACTGGTAATTGGTCAGTTACTTTTAAATTAGCGGCATAGTCGAGTAAGTTAGTAATAACTATCCGATAGGCAAAGGTAATTTTACGTTGATTACCCATGAATTTCTTATCTACTTGTCTTTCAGCTAAATCTCGCTCAATTTTTAATCCTTCATCAATTCCTAAATTGAGTTTAAATTCCTGTCCAGGGGCAATATTTTCTAGTTGAATTTTCCCGACAAAAATATCATCTCGAAAAATGTTCGCTTTACCTGGTAATAAAGTTGCTCCGTTAGGACTATTTTGAATGTTAGCTTGCAAATAAGCAAAACTAACTAATTTTGGCATAGCTATATAATTAAGTTTACAGGGAAAATCATCTTGAAAAATTGTTGTTTTATGGGGTTTACCATCACTAGGAATATTCCCTCCCCGATTTAGTATAAAGGTGACTACATTTCCCTGTTTTGCAACTTCAGCAGTAACTATTTCTGCGGCAATAAATTGCTGTTGCATCACTTCATTTTCTATACCAAAACTTTCTTCTCTAGGTGCGGATGGAGCTGCCGCAGGTACTGGTAATGGCATACCTCTTCCTCTTTGCCTTTCTAATAAGGGCTGAGGGATATCAATATAC
>DATGXQ010000390.1:0-45806 GCA_035298905.1 Nostocaceae cyanobacterium
GCTGTGCTTGGTGGTATTTGCGGTTATTGGCTGGGTAGGGCTGGTGGTTGGCCGTTCCTGCTCAATGTCGGTAAGATTTTCCGCATACCCGAAGCGCGACTATTGAGTATTAAAGAGCAATTTAGTCAAAATGCTGGTAAAACCGTGTTTTTTGGTCGATTCTTAGCTTTGCTAAGAGTTTTTGCTGCACCATTAGCCGGAATAGTAGAAATGCCCTTTGGCCAGTTTTTGGCATACAACTTTGCTGGAGCAGCTGCTTGGGGTGGCACTATGATCACCTTAGCTTTTTTTGCAGGCAAAGTGATTTCCCTAGAACAGCTAGTGGCTTGGGCAAGTAAATTTGCAATTTTAGCTGTACTAATTTTAGTTTTGCTGATTGTCGTACCTATTTGGTTAGAGTCACGACAAGTTAAGCAGGAAGCGGGGGAGTAGGAGAGATGAGGGGGACGCGGAGACGCGGAGACGCGGAGAAAGAAATACAGAGAAATTCTCCCTTCTCCCCTCCCCGTGTCTCCTCTCTCTTCTCTACCTGGTTTGCTGAGACCAAATGCGAGTGGGTAAACCCCAAACGTAGATAAAGCCTTCAGCAGCTTTGTGATCAAATTGGTCTTCAGCCCCGTAGGTAGCTAAGTCGGGGGTGTACAGGGTGTTATCGCTCCAACGACCAACGATCGCAGCGTTACCTTTGAAAAGTTTGATGCGTACTACTCCAGAAACTCGCTCTTGGGTTTGTTGAATAAAAGCATCTATGGCCGCTTTGAGGGGACTATACCAAAGTCCGTTGTATACCAATTTGGTGTAGGTTTCTTCAATGCCGCGCTTGTATTGAGTCACATCGGCGGTGAGAGTTAGGCTTTCTAGGTCACGATGGGCATTAATTAAGACAATCATCGCAGGAGATTCGTAGATTTCCCGCGATTTAATACCAACTAGGCGGTTTTCAATCATGTCAATGCGCCCAATACCGTGATTTCCCACTGTGATATTGAGTTCTTGAATTAAATCGACTGGGTTTTTAGCCACACCATTGATAGTTGTAGGAATACCCCGATGGAAACCGATTTCGATATATTCTGGTTCATTGGGAGTATTAGCGATCGCCTTTGTCATTTCATAAATTTCTTCTGGTGGTTCAGCAGCAGGATCTTCCAACACACCAGCTTCAATACTGCGACCAAGTAAGTTTTTGTCAATACTGTAAGGTGAGGATTTTTTCACAGGTGCAGGAATACCAAAACGCTCACCATAGGCGATCGTTTCCTCCCGACTCATTCCCCATTCCCGCGCAGGTGCAAGGATTTTTAAATTGGGGTTAAGAGCAGTACAGGAGACATCAAAACGTACCTGGTCATTACCTTTACCAGTACAACCATGAGCGATCGCATCAGCACCGTATTTTTCGGCTGTTTCTACCAAAACCTTAGCAATCAAAGGTCTAGCCAAAGCAGTACCCAAAGGATAACGATTTTCATATAAAGCATTAGCTTGAATCGCTCCAAAGGCATAATCTTTGACAAAACTCTCTTTTACATCAACTACAAGAGATTCACTTGCACCTGATTTCAGAGCCTTTTCTCGAATCGGTTCTAACTCATCTCCCTGGCCTAAATCTGCGGCTAGGGTAATCACTTCTTCCACACCCCACTCATTTTTTAGGTAGGGAATGCACACAGATGTATCAACTCCACCAGAATACGCTAAAACAACCTTTTTGGCGCGACCCATCGATTTCTCCAGTTACCAGTTAGGAAAACAATGAGTCACTATTATATCTGACTGTAACTGTATATTTTCTATGTGCAACACCCTCCAGACAAAATTTATTTGATCAATAGTAGATTAATCGTGAAATAAAGTTGCATCAAAAACATGAGTTTTGTCTTTGAATACAGCTTTATACAACTATTTTTCTAACACCATATCAACAATTATGGGCTAGGAGAAATGTTTGTTTCACCAACTTGGACATTAGTTATTTGATTACCTGTAATGTTTAAGTTAATAGTATCAGAACTAGCATTGGTAACACTGATACCAGATCCCTGAATCTGATCAATTATATTGTTGGATAAAGTGATTGTGGAACTAGCAGTATCAAAAAATTCCACTTTGATCCCATCAGTGAAATTTTGTCCTGAAAAGTCTTGAATATTGGTAATTGTGTTACCAGAAATTGTGAATGTCGCAGTACTATTACCATTGAGTTGGAACTTCATTCCATCTCCGTTAATCATCCTGTTGATATTATTACCAGAAACGTTAACGTTACCAGCAGCCGCATTAGTTGATTGGAAATTAATACCCTGTGATGCGACACTCCCCTCTGCCCCAGTGATTTGATTATTGTTGAGAGTTACACTGGTCAAGTTGGCACTTTCTTGTAATTGAACATCTACAGCAGTACCACTATTAGAGATTATATTGTCATTAATTTGCGCTGTACCGGATGCTGTACCAGAGAAAGTTACACCAATATCGTTAAAGTTTTCTGATAAATTATTGCTATTTACCGTTAAATCTACATTACCAGCAGAATTAGCGATCGCTATTCCCTTGATATCATTGATACTGCTCAGATTGTTAATCCCATTAACAGTATTCTGATTGACGCTAACTGCACCTGTAACCTCAGATAACTTAATACCTTCTTGTTGAGCATCGGTAATTGTGTTGCTATTAACATTGATATTACCGTTAGCATTTTCTACTTCAATACCTTGCTCACCTGCATTAGTAATTTTGTTGTTGATAACTTGAGCATTGGATATTCCGTCTAGTGTTATCCCATCTCTAGAAGTATTACTAATAGTATTCTTATCTAGCGTTAAATTCACTGTATTCTCTGGAGTTTCATTGGCAGCATTAATCCCAGTTCCTTGAACATCAGAGATATTGTTTCTAGCAACATTAACTGTTGTATTAATGTTAGAAGTATCAAAGAATTGCAAATCAATACCATTCCCTTGTATGGTGATTTGAGAAATTGTATTGTCAGTAATAGCAATATTCCCCACATTATCACCACCCCCAAACTGCATATAAATACCATTACCTACAGGGATTTGGGAAATGTTGTTATTGGCAAGTGTTACATCAGCTTTGGCATCATCAAAAGCTTCTACCCTGATACCATCAACAAGGCTAGACGCTTCAAGATTCGTATCTTGAATATTGCTAATAATGTTATTAGAAATATTGAATGTGCCTGTACTAGTGCCATTGAGTTGGAAGTTCATTCCATTCCCATTCGTCATATTGTTGATAGTGTTAGCGGAAACCGTGACATTACCAGCAGCAGCATTATCAAATGCTTGTAGGTTGATACCCTGTGATGTACCAGCTGTTTCTGTTCCTGTAATTTGGTTATTGTTAATAGTTGTGCTGGTGAGGTTGGTATCTTTTCCTAACTGCAAGTCTATAGCAGTACCATTATTACTAATGATATTATTATTAATCTGTACTGTACCTGTTGTTTCCTCTAAGCCTACACGAATGTCATTAAAGTTTTCTGTCAGTTGATTATTGGCAATGGTGAGATTAACATCACCTGTGACATTGCCGAACTCAATACCAGTAGCATTATTACTACCATTAATAGCGTTTTGATTAATGCTAACTGTACCTGTGACTTGAAATAAATTAATACCTTCTTGTTTGGCATCGGTGAAGGTGTTATTGCTAATATTAGTGCTACCGCTAGCAATTTCTATGGCAATACCTCGATTGCCAGCATTGGTAATGCTGTTATTAGTAATTGTGGGAGAAGTTACTTGAAATAGTTGTATTCCATTCCCAGCAGCCTGGCTAATAGTATTCAGAGAAATATTGCTTGTACCACTAGCATTGATGATATCGATACTTGCACCACCTGAATTCGTGATGATATTATTAGTAATTTGGGCATCAGCAATCTGAGAAAGTTGTATACTATTTCCAGTAGTATCGCTGATAGTATTCAGAGTAATATTGCTAGTACCACTAGCATTTTCTAACAAAATACCTTGACTACCTGCTTTGCTAATATTGTTGTTATTAACTTGAGTAGAAGCAACTTGAGATAGTTGTATACTCTTGCCAGTGGCATTGTTAATAGTATTACCAGAAACATTGCTATTACCGTTAGCATTAACTACCTGGATACCTTCACCACCTGGATTAGTAATGGTGTTATTAGTAATTTGAGTAGAGTTTGTTTGAGATAGTTGTATACCATCTCCAGTGGAATTAGTAATAGTATTACCAGAAATATTGCTCGTACCACTAGCATTTGCTATTTGGATACCTTGCCCACCTGAATTAGTGATAGTGTTATTAGTAATTTGACTATTAACAACTTGAGATAGGTTTATAGCATTTCCAGCAGTACTGTTGATGGTATTACTATTAATTGTCGCTGTTCCGCCAATATTTTCTAAATAAATCCCTTCACCAAAAGCATTACTAATCTTATTATATTCTATCTTGACATCACTGATACCTGTCCCTTGAATAGCCCGCGCACCATTACTACCTTGAACCTGAAGATTAAACCCAGATAAAACAGAATTATTCCCTAATGTAACTAACCCCTCGCCGGACGGAACAGAACCTGTAATTATAGGATGAATACCGCTACCAGATAACGGTAATGTTACAAGTCCAAATTGTTGAGTATTAACTGTTTGTAAAATTCCACTAGATAAAACTTGGACACCATCAGGAATTTTAAAGGGAGTAAAAGTTGTAGAAGTGTCAGAAAGAACGTAAATGATATTATTAGGTTTAGCTATTGTTACTGCATCGGTAATTTTGCCAAAGGGAGACTCAAAAGTCCCGTTACCAGTACCGTTATCGGTAACGTATATAATTGTTAGTGGCTGACCATCAGTGCCAGTGGCGATCGTTGTACTACTTCTAGTTTCATTAGTGACTAAAATAGTAGCTTGACGTTCTACGGTTTCCGCCATTCGCAACAAAGCACTATTTTTATTAGGTTTAGACCCTCTGCCACTACTACCAGGGAAATTAGCACCAATAGTAAAAACTAAGCGAGTATCAAATAAATCATCATTTTGTAAAGAAAGACCAAGATTAAGATAGTCAGTAGGACGCGCTTCTACTCTAGTTCTCCACCCAAAAGCTTCCTTAGATTCTCCACCAGAGTAATAGTAAACACCAGCAAAACCCCGCAAGTCACCTTGACCAAGTGGTGCTAGACGTGTACCAACCTCTGCATCTACCCCAGATAAAGCCACCTGAAATAAACTTTGTCTACCTAAAATAAAAGAATTACCTTGAAATCCATTACCAGTATTTGCTGTAGATAATAAAGCCTCAGAACTGTTGAGAGGGAGATAAGCATTGAATCGTAAATCCCAACTACCCAAACTTTCAAAACCAAACCCTAATTGATCAAAATTGCTTTGACCTGTATCACGACTGGAATAAGAAATATAACCACCTGTAACCCGGTTTTGTTCTCCACTAAAAAATCTATGTCCTAACAATATATTAGTAGCTATATTAGAATCAACATCTAATAATACTTTCCCTTGCAAGAAAGTCAGACTATTACCTGGTGTTTGTAAAACAGGTAAAAAACCTTCAAAACTGCTAAAAGATTCATATCCTGCGCCTTCAGTGGTGTATCGCACTCCTACGCGGGGAGTAAATATAGGTGCTGTTTCCACTGTTTGGGCTAAAGCAGTTGTTATAGTTGCCAAAATAGAAAATGCAGTGATGCAGCCAGAGATAATAAATTTTTTCATGATTGCACTTGGTATTTTGAAAGCGTCTCCAAATGTTAATTGAGATGTTGCTATGCAACACCTCAAAAGAAAAAAATTAAATAAATCTACCAGTGGAATTTTTACGACGAATACCTATTACACAGGGACGGGGAACACCTGTAGATTGTCCTTTTCCACCATCAGTTGCGGGAATATTGCTAGGCCAGCTACTACCACGAGGTACAGTACGAGTCTGATTGAAGGTTGTACCGTTTAAATCCAGTATTTCAATACTACGGCTCAAAATAGTGCCATCATTAATTGGGCAGTTTTCCCCTGGATGCTGAACAGAAATCACCAAGGTATCACCCAGGAAAGTTGGGCCTGTCATTTCGCAACGGACTGGGCCATGAGCAAAAGGTATAACTTTGCCAGCATCAGCCCCACTGGTAGGAATGTAGAATAGCCAGTTATTACCAAATACACCAGTAAAGGTAGAGACATTACCACTACTGGAGTGATTGATGGTGGTAGGTGTAGCAGCAGCACCAAGACCAAAGCCATTGTGGGTTTCAGTGGACATATCTGTCACACCCCAAACGTTACCTTGGTTATCAAATACTAAATTATCAATGTTCCCAAAACCAGCACCGCCAGTAGAACCAGCTTCTCCACCTTGGGCCAGTTTTTGCCATGTAAAGGTTGTACCTGTACCATCGGCACTACTTTCAATTATTTTGTACACTCCTCCTGATTGTTGGGTAGCGTTAGCAGCAGTGCTGAGTTTTGCGACTTGGAAAATGCGGGAGTCGGGATAACCATCACCACCAGGCGCACCGTCGGTATAGGAAATAAATACTTCCTTGGTGGTGGGGTGAATTTCGATGTCTTCCGGACGGGCGGTAGGTGTTCCCCCAATCAAGTTAGCAGCTAGGAAGGCATCACAAAGAACAGCACCTTGGGAAGTGTAGAAGTTCTGTAATGTCTTATTTTGATAACCGGGAAGTGCTGTAGATTCGTTGGTGCGTGTGCAACTAAATGAACCACCGTCTTGAGTTTGTCCAGCTATACCATTACGTCTAGGTAAGGGTAAAAGACCATCTCTTTGGGCTGAACCTAAAGCAGCAAATTCTACAGAGGAAAGTGTGGTGGGGGGAATGGGATTAGTAGGAGTGGTTAAGAGTAATGGAATCCACTGCCCTGTACCATCTGGGTTATATTTGGCAACGTACAGAGTACCGCTTTCCAACAAAGCACTATTGGTTTTACTGCTAATAGTGCTAACAGTGCCATTGCTGACAAATCTCCAAGTGTGTCCACCGCGTCTATCATCACCCAGATAAGCAACTAATTTTTTACCAGCTTCTACCCGTAAAGCAATGTTTTCATGACGGAAACGACCTAACCAAGTGTGTTTTTTGGGGCGGAAATTTGGGTCTGCGGGGTCAATTTCTACCATCCAGCCATATTTTTCCCCAACTAAACCGAAGGTTGCGCCAGTAGTACCACTGGTGTAACCTGTCTGTGTACCATTTGGTCTAACGGCTTCTGTCACACCCACAAAAAATGCACTACTACCTTGGAAGTTTTCTTCCGCAGTTAAGATAGTTCCCCAAGGAGTAGTACCACCAGAACAATTAAAAGCAGTACCAATAATTTCGTTACCTAATCCATCAGAACTGAGGTTAAATACTTCTGTGGCAGCTGGGCCAGTACCAATTAAATAGTTTTGGTCGCCATTTTGATAGCTGCGGCTTCCCCAAGAAGTTACGCTTTGATATCCATCATTTCTTTTACCGTTAATTCCTAATCCAGAAAGTCCATGAATGCGGCGATTTTTTGAGTCGGAAACAACTACAAATCTTCTAGCGGTATTGCGGCGAGAAATACGAATAATTGAACCGCCTAAGTTATATAAAAATTCTCCATCTAATTCTAGACTTCTAGTAGTAGGTAAAGACTGCCCAATTACAGGAGTAAATGCAGTTGCTAGTGCTTGCACGTCACTGGGGGCTTCTGGTGCTAAACCAGAAATAGGAAAGCTAACATATTCATGGTTTACCCACAAATAACCTTCGTCGGAACTTCTGCCAATGGGGAGAAAACCTGTGTAATCGCAGTTATAGCCGACATATTCTTCTGAGTTTGAAAATACTCTATCTCCCCAACCTACGATGACATAACGTTCGTATTCTGGTGGTACAACTACATCATCAATGACGTTATAGCTGGCTAATTTTACATCGCTGGATGCCGCAACTACTTGTCCTTGACCAATTCCTGTTGGTAAAAAGCTATTAACTTGTTGGTAAACTGGTAAGGGATGAGGTAAACGTACAGGTGTAAAGGTAAGTGTAGTTTGAGCTTGGGCGCTGCTAGTAAAACCGTCTAAAATCTTGTCTGATAACACAGCTGCCGCAGCACTACCCGCAAAAAATTTTAAAAGTTCTCTTCGACTGAATTTAGACATTAAAATTCCCTCTGTAGCCACAGAATAAACTTTAAGTAAAGGCAGAATCTACATTTTTACAACAACAGCCCGGTGATGATGGGACTTCAACACGTTATTGCAATGGTATTAATCTGTTATGGCAACAGATTACAATTCAATCTATTTTGTTGTGAAAGCACTAACAAATCTAACAAAACAAATATGCAAGGAAAATTAAATATAGGTTATGCCATGTTTAACAGCAATTAATTTAGCTATTTTAGAACCTATGCACAAGATAAGAAAAATCTGGGTTAAGAGATTGCTTTTCAGCCGTCGCAATGAAGAAAATAAGTTGCTCTTGTGTAAGTCCTATATTTGATTAGCAATTTAATATAGCAATCCTAAATCATTTGTGAACGCTACCTGTTCCCTGTTCCCTGTTCCCTTCTCTCCAAAAGTCAGTTCACAACTCAGATCGGATTGCTATAGAGTTTTGTGTTAAATAAAACAATGGCAATTTGAGAGTTATGTCTATTGCTTGATAACTTGTAAAACAAATTCACTAATTAGTAATTTACTACCTATGAGATTATTGCTTTTTTTGTCCAAAAATAATACAATGTTTCTTTTATGATTTTAGCAAATCAATTTCCGATGTGGAACTGTGTAATAGTTCCATCTGTCCTATCCTAGATATGGATAAATAGTATTTTGGGTAAAACTGTGTTTTTTAGTGTTGTTATACCAACTTACGATCGCTTGCCGATTTTAACTAAATGTCTTTGCGCTCTAGAAGTACAACAATTGCGGGATAATAGCTGTGTAGAAGATTATGAGATTGTGGTGGTAGATGATGGTTCTACAGATGGTACTGTAGCATGGTTGGCAGAACACAAAGCAGAGTTTCCCCATGTACGCTGCTTTGAACAAGATCATGCGGGGCCAGCAGCAGCGAGAAATTTAGGAGTAGAAAAAGCCAAAGGTGACACTATTATCTTTATCGATAGTGATTTAGTGGTTTTGCCTAATTTTTTACAAGCACACGCGGATGCATTGGTGCAAGGTAGGGAGAAAATAGGAAGTGGCGATCGCTTTTTTACTTATGGTGCAGTTATTAACACCTGTAACTTTGAAAATCCCACCGCCGAACCTTATAAAATCACAGATTTTTCTGCTGCTTTTTTTGCTACTGGTAATGTGGCTATTCCCAAACATTGGTTAGAAAAAGCTGGATTATTTGATACTAGCTTTCAGCTTTATGGTTGGGAAGATTTAGAATTAGGAGTCAGATTAAAAAATTTGGGTTTACAACTGATTAAATGCCCTGCGGCTGTGGGTTATCACTGGCATCCACCTTTTAATTTAGAACAAGTTCCTAAACTCATAGACAAAGAAATTCAACGCGGACGGATGGGAGTTTTATTTTATCAAAAGCATCCTACGTGGGAAGTGAGAATGATGATTCAAATGACCTGGTTACACCGTTTACTGTGGGGAATTTTATCATTAAATGGGCTATTAAATGAAAAAACAATGGCTCCTTTCCTGCAATGGTTAATTAATCTAGGTAAGCCACAATTAGCTTTAGAAATCGCCCGTATTTTCCTAAATTGGTACAATGTTAAGGGCGTTTATCAAGCTTATGCAGAAATGCAAAAATCAAACTAACAGTTTTGAGAATTAAATTTGATTAGTCATTGTTGATAAAAAAAGTCCGCCGAAGCGGACTGTGGACATTGGATAAGGTTAAGTTGTCACCAAGAGAGCCTACAAGTTGTAAGACTTATTTGTATTTTTCCTGACAAAATGGAAAAATTCAAGCCTCTGATTGAACATTACCAGGCATAAAGCCTGGTTTTATGTCTGGTAAAAACTAGGAATTGGCTATTGTTAATAATTTATTTACTCTATTAGATAGATGAAAAAATAGATAGTTGTACTAAATCTCCTGAAAAGAGGGACATAATTCAATCTATTTTGTCTATAATCTTAGCAGCTAATATAATTTAAGAAAATAGAAACAAGAAAATAAAAACCCCAGAAGTGATACTTCCGAGGTATAAAGATTTTTAGGCACAGTTGAGGACGATACCAAAGGTGTCATCAGTCTAAGCCGTTAATCTCTTTACTGATAACTCTGGTCAATTCTGTTATTAGCTCAAACGTGAAACCTAAAATCCCACAGGTCAATTACTTTTCTAACTTATCAAAGATAATGAGGTTTTTGTAGCCAAATTGGCGGTTTTTACAGCAATTGGCGACTTGAGGAACAAAAGTATAGAGATGTTTCTAAAAACTTCTCTACACGGGTGTAAATTTTCGGTGTTGCAACTTGGTTAACAATCAAGCTTTAATTTTTATTTTCTGGTGACTTTTTGGTGGAAATTGCTCATACTCAGATCACCAACTACTGTAAGCAGCCGATGATCTGATTGTTAACTTACAAATTACTCGCAAATTCTAACTTTTATGATGCAGCAACTAATTCATAGAGCCTATTTTCAAATTTCTGCATACATGCTGACCAATCAAACTCAAGAATAGAAGCACGAGCCTGACTAGTTAACTCTGCTTTCAATTCTGGATTTTCAAGAATTGTAATTACTTTTTGAGCGAAATCTTGAGGATTATTTGGTTCAGCTAAAAACCCATTGACACCAGGGAATACTTGTTCAGCAGTCGAGGGAGCAATAACAGCAACGACAGGAGTTCCAGAAGCGAGAGCTTCATTATTTGTAGTACAAAAATTTTCAGTTACAGAAGGGTTAACAAACACATCTGCTCTAGCAAACCAGCCTAATAATTCTGTACCTAAAGACTCACCCCAAACTGTGACACCAGAGGGAAATTTTTCGGCGCGTTGACGAATTTCTTGATCTAATGGACCGCTACCAACAATCACTAAATGAACATCGGGAATTTTAGCAGCAATTAAAGGATAAATATCTAAAAGTTGAGTAACATTTTTTTCTGCTGTAATTCTCCCAACAAACAGAATAGTTGGTCTATTGTCATCAGGAATTGGATCATAACAAATGTTTTGAGGATGAAATTTTTGGCAATCAATACCCTGGTAGGGTAAATATTCACCACGTTGGGACTGCAACTGTTGATATTTTTCTAACTGCGCTCTCGAAGAAAAGAAATTAACATCATAAGCCTCACTAAATTTTTTAATGGAAATAGGCAGTAGAGGATGTATTAAATTGAAAATAAAATTACTCAAGTAATAGCGGATATAGGCAACAATATCAGTGTGAAAAACAGAGATTACTAATTTACCTGTAAGTTTTCTGTATTCAGCACCAACAGGACGACCATACCCTTGTAAAAATATTGAATAGAAGCCTCTCAATATTGGTGCTTCTTCCACTACTACGACATCTGGATCAAATTCTAATAATAATTGAGTGTCATTCCAATAACGATGGTTTAGAGGTTCTGGTAAAGTTTTATAAAATAGTAAGGGTTGTGTAGGATAGGCATAAGATGAAAAATTGGGAAAAGATTGTAATTCTGTGAGTCCTTTTAGGGGACGATCGCGCACTTCTTGGGGAAATTTATCATTAACTCCTGGATGAATTAAAAAAACTTCATGTCCTTGTTCTAATAACCAATGTACTCTTTGATGAACTGCAATACTTACACCTGTTAAAAAGGGAAAATAATGACCTGTGATAATAGCAATGCGAAGGTGTTGTTTAGTCATAAAAAGAATGAAGATTACATGAAAATCTTGTCATTTAGTCAGTTAGTTAAACGGTATTTTAACTAACTAAAGAGAAATTTTGCTGTCATTAGTCTGCTCTGAGGACTGATAAGGACTATATTCAACTAACTGAATATCCCAAGGTCCCAAAACACGATAATTAACACCGCGCCATTTAACTGTAGATATCCAAAAGGTAGAAAACAAAGAAATTCCACAAACCCACTGAGAAAGAGGGATGGTAATCAGGATTCTTATGGCTGTAAAAAGAGATAATTTTGTGGGTGCATTACCTTGAGAAGCAATTACTTTTTGTACTGTTCTATCTAGAGCAATTATTAACAGTAGTAATGTTGTCATGTAAATCCCATAAGTTCTAATAAAAATGGCGGCTGCTTCTACTTGTTTTGTCCACAAAGCAACAAAAAACAACAATAAAAATGAGCTAGATAAAATTACAGTAAGACAGGTATCAGCAACTATAGCCCACCAAGAAGGATGATAAAGTTTAGCCCAAAGTATTTGCCGAGTTAACCAACCAAATAAACTAGATAAATCACAATCTTCAGAATTTAGCATCATCAAGGAAGGTACAAATTTAACCTGCAAACCATGTTTCCTCAATATCTTGGTAACAATGGTATCGTCAGACAATGATAGTCCCCATTTTTCTATTAGCCCTGTTTGATGTAATACTTCAGTTTTAATAGCAAAACTTCCAGCCCAAGGAATTTGATAAAGATACATCTGAATAGTAGCAGATACGTTCCAGATATACCGTACTATAGAACCCCAATATTTACCTGTGGGTAAATACCAGCGATTACCGGTTGTTGCACCAACTTTTGGATTAGCAAGAGGAGTAACTAATTCGCGTAACCAATGAGGATAAACAATTGTATCTGCATCTACCAAAGCTACTACTTTATAAGAATCATCCAATTCATTTACAGCCTGAATTAAAGAACTACATTTTAAACCACATTTATAACTAACTTTTTCTAAAACACTAATTTGTACATCGGTTGCTCCTATTAAACTAATAGTTTCATGAGCAATTTGCCAAGCTGGATCTTCTTTACTATCAACGATGATCTTTAAATCATAATCAGGGTAATTTTGTTTTAATAATGCTTGGATACACTTGGGTAAAAATGGATCAGCACCTCGTAAACTCAAAATAATTGCTGTTTTGGGTAACTGTTGCTCTGAGGTAATGTTTTTTGGATGCGAACGTAAGTTTAACAAAAAAACAAGTGTTAGAATTACTTGAGTAACCAGCCAAACCAACAAAACATTTGACAGTAATATTGCTAGGTTATTCATTTTATCACTCTGAACTAATGAAGTATTAGGTGTTACAGCAGGGAACAGGGAACAGGGAACAGGGAACAGGGAACAGAGTTGAAAGTCTTTTAGTATCAGGCTTTGTTTCTGACATTTGTACCTCCTTTAGCTGAAATCTGCTGTATTCTTTAGCCGATTTGAACAATTAAAACTAAATGGATAACAGCATTTTTTTGTTTTGCTATTAATTTCTTAATTGGCAAAATCAACTTACAGAGAAACTTTAGAATTGATTGGTTGATCTAACCATTGGTAGGGACGATATTCTATCAAGCGAATATTTTCAGAACCTTGGATGCGATAGGATAGTCCGCGCCATGTGATTATTGATGAACTCAGGGAAGATAGTATGGCTATTCCATAAATCCATTGTGTCAAAGGAATAATAATCAACATTTTCAACATCAGACTTAATGATATTTGAGAGGTTGTTTGTCCCTGATGTTTAAATATTGGCCGTATGCCTAATTGCATTAATAGCATTAATAAAAGTAATCCAATCGTATAGATGCTATAGCAAGTAAAGAGAAGTCCGGCTAAATACCATTCTGCTTCTATTAGAGATTTTAGAATTAATAAAATGACTAAACTAGGAAATAAGATGCTAGAAATAGCATCGCCAATTATTGCTAACCAATTAGGATGATAAAGCCGAGCAGAAAGAATTAAACGTTTGAGAGATTCTAATAAGCTAAGTAAATCAATTTCTTCTCGATTGAGCATGATTAAAGAAGGGATAAATTTAATTTTTAATTTATGTCTTTTCAAGATTTTATGTAGGAGCATATCATCATTAAATACTTGTCCCCAAGTATCTATTAGTCCGGTTTGTTGTAAAACTTCTGTTTTAATTGCTAATGTTCCACCCCAAGGAACTTGAAATAAAAACATTTGCACAACGGTAGAAATATTGCCACTATAACGGACTAAAGAACCCCAATAATTACCTGTAGGGACAAACCAACGATTACCAGTTGTCACACCTATTTTTTCATCAGCAAGAGGGCTAACTAATTCACGTAACCAATGAGGATGAACAATTGTATCTGCATCTACTAAAGCAATGACTTTATAAGAATTATCTAAATCAGAAATAGCTTGTAATAAAGCACTACATTTGAGGCTACAATTGTGACGAATTTCTCTTAAAAAACTAATTTGGACATTAGTAGCACTGATTTCAGCGATCGCTTCCGTGGCAATTTTATAAGCTGGATCTTCTTGGCTATCAACAATCAGCTTTAAATCATACTCTGGGTAGTTTTGTTGGAGAAGCGATCGCACGCAATGAGGTAAAAACGGATCAGCACCCCGCAAACACAGAATGACTGCTGTTTTTGGTAATTGTTCATCAGGTAACAGGTTGCATGAGTGCGATCGTACATACCACAAGAACACTAATGCTAAACATACCTGAATTCCTAACCAACTCAGCAAAGACCTAGACAGAAATATGATTAAATCTGGCATTAAGTTTTGATTCTCCAGTAGAATTGCAATTTTGATATACGTAGTAGTTTTAGGAGTAAGAAATTAGGAAATAGAGTATTAATTCCAGGTCAAAAATACCTATTTAATACTCTATTTTCCTTCTTCCATTACTTATGGATCAAGAGAATATTTCATGTTAATATTAATCTTTGTGTTTTTGTTCACAACAAAACTGGCATTACGAAATTCAGGCATACCTGTTTCGATAGAGACAGTAGGATTTTTAGAAATTCCAAACCCCTCTTGAGGAAAGCCAAAGAAATCTCGATTAAGTTTTTTATCTGCGTTTTGGTCATCCACTACAGCTACAGCATAATTACCAGGTTTTAACCCTTTAAATACCTGTGTAACACTGTTACCAGTAATTTCTGTACAAGCACTTTGAATTTCACTGGTATTACTCAATGGAAATCCTTTTTCTGAGGCATATATTCGCATACAAATTTCACCAGATTGGTGACGGATACCATTAACGACTACAGTTAATGTTAATGCTGGTTTTGCTTGTACAGTCTCAGCAAAACTAAAAGTTAATAAAGTAGCAAACAACAAGTGATAGAATTGAGATTTTTTCAACATCAGCAAATATTTATCTCCAGATAATGTAAGTTTTGTTTAAATTGCTCTCCGCATTTGGGCAGCAAAAAACAAATCTTGAATCAACAAAAATCCTGTATTTGATAGTTTAGTAAAAATGCTAAAATAGCAGCACAATCGTTCATAAAAACTCAAATGCTTAGAACTGACAGAGTGCAAATATTCCCATAATATGCGCCAATGAGGTAATAAAATTTTGCCTTTATTCTGAGAATCAAACCACACTGAATAACCGTAGAAGTCAGGCAACATATTCAATGAGTATTTGGGATTTCTATGAGTAAATAACAAATAATTGGGAAAGAACATACTCATAGATTGTTGTGGATGCTTTCTAGCAAAGAATAGATATTCTGGGATTTCATAAAATCTACCTAGCATAGCTAGCCTTAATAATAAAATCCCATCAGCATTACCATAACCACCCATAGGAGGTATGCTTTTTAGTGCATGACGACGGATGACTCCATACATTTGATAACAAAGATGCTTGGTTAGTAATTCATTAAACCTTTCTTGAGGTCTATCGGCATCAGTTTTGAGTTTAATGTCGTAAGTTTTCAGGAAATTTCCTTGTGCATCAATAAAATATACTTGGGAATGACACAAAATTATAGTCGCATCTTGCTCAAGTATTTTAATACATTTTTGAAGAAATTCTGGAGCATGTAAATCATCATAGGCAGCCCATTTAAAATACTCACCTGTAGCTAATTCCAAAACCCGATTAAAGTTACAAGCACAACCAATATTGTATTGATTTCGATAGTAACGAATGCGTTTATCTTGTGCAGCGTAGGTTCTACAAATTTCTTCAGTATTATCAGTAGATGCGTTATCAGAGATAATTAACTCAAAGTCTGTAAAAGTTTGCCCTAGAAGTGAATCTAGAGATTGCTGAAGAAATTTTTCACCATTGTATACAGGTAATCCGATACTTAATTTTGGCTGATTATTACTCATAGCACGATTCCCAAAGTGAATTTATTCTTTGTAATAATTCAGGTGTCAGTTCGCAGAGTGTTGCCGTAAGCTAGTCAGAATGGTGTTCCAACAAGGAATAGATAGTCGTGAGATTTTTTGAAAATCATCCCGATTAACTTGAAAAGTCTCTTTAATGCTGGATGTTGAATTTTAAATATAGCAATCCTAAATCATTTATGAACGCTACCTGTTCCCTTCTTTTCAAAAGTCAGTTCACAACTCAGATCGGATTGCTATAGTTACCATTATTTCATTAATTTTTGAATGTCAGTTTGATTTAACCATCTGTGTGTACGTCGCATTCCCTCTTCTAAATCTATTTTGGGTTTATAATTTAATATTTCTTGAGCTTTAGCAGTGGAATAAGCATAAGGACGACTCATAAAATCAACTGATTCCGGGAGAATATCAGCTTTTTTACGAAATAGTTTTTGTCCTTGATTTCGTACTCTCAGAAATAATTTCATTTCTTCTTTAGGCAGAGACATAGGTGCAGGTAAACCTTCCATTGCTGCCAGCTGCATAAAGTATTCTTTCCAAGAAGTTTCCTGGCCATCGGTGATATTAAAAATTTCGCCATAAGCTGCTTTTTCAATGGCTAAAAATACTGCATCAATCAAATTATCTACATATAAATGATTGATGACACCTTTACCATCATTTGCATAGGCAAATAATTTCTGCCGCATCATCTGAATTGGTCGTACTACCCAAGGTACACAACCAGGCCCGTAAACATCACCAGCACGAAGAATAATAACCCCAAAGTCTGGTGGTGAATTAAATTTTAAAATTTCTGTTTCAGCTTCAATTTTAGTCTGACAATAGGGATTATTATCATTGGTAAGTGAGCCTAATTCTGTTACGTAATTAGGATAATCAAAACCATAAACTAAAGCATTAGAAAGATGTACAAATGTTTTGACACCAGCTTGTTTAGCTGCTTTAGCAATGTTGACTGTACCCTGAACATTAATTTCTCGAAAATGCTTAATATCACCAGCTTCTTCGGCAAGTTGAGTAGTATGAAAAACAATATCCACTCCTTGACAAGCCTGTTGAGCAGTTTTTGCATCAGTGATGCAACCACTAATAATCTCAATGCCTAACTTTTCAGCTTCATTTTGTTGTACTTGAGTAGTTTTTAATCCTTTTACTTTCATTCCTTGAGCTATCGCTAACTCAGCCGCACGTAAGCCGATAAATTCTTCGATTCCAGTGACCAGGAGAGTTTTTTGACTAATATTCATATCACAAAATGGGAGGTAAGTTTTTGATTTCTGGGCGTGTAATTTTAGGTGAATTGGGAAAACTCATAAGTTATCAAAGTTTAGATTTCCCATCTTTTAGCTAATTTTTAGAAGATATCTGCTGGGTCGGCAGAACGTAATTTGTTGATAGCTAAAGCACCAGAAGTAATACAAATCAGGATGGTTGATACTGAGACTAAAATAGCATTTTGAGTATTCATCATAATGGGTAGTTTTGTGGCCTTCATGGCAAAGTCATATATACCTAAAGAAACTATAAAACCTGGTATATATCCTAAAAGAGCCAAGATTAGAGCTTGCTGAAAAACCACATTTAATAAATAACTATTAGGATAACCAATGGCTTTTAAAGTAGCATAAGCAATAAATTGTGTAGAGATATTGCTGTAAAGAATTTGATAAACAATCACGATACCTACCACAGAAGCCATTGTAATCATCAGGTTAAGAATAAAACCAATGGGAGTTCTATCAGCCCAATATTGTTTTTCAAAATTAATAAATTCCTCTTTTGTAAAGACTTTAACATCATTGGGTAAATTTGCTGTGAGGTTGGCTAAAACTTGTTTAGCATTAGCATTCGGTTTGAGAGTAATTGAACCAATGTCAATTCTATCTACTGGACGGGTATTAGGATTAATTCTTAAAAAAGTAGAATCACTAACAATTAAGTTGCCATCTACCCCAAAGGAAGGCCCTAAACTAAATAAACCGGCAACTCTCACCTGATAACCTTTTAAAGCATCAAAAGCAAAGATTTCAATAGTTCTTTCAGTTTCTCCTTTCTCAAAGTTTTCAGCTATGGGGCCGAACTCTGGACGAGAATCTTTATCGAAAAGCATATAATCAGGAACTTTGAGCTTATCTAAATTTTGCTCAATTTCTGGTATACTAATAATAGAATTACTAGGGTCAAAGCCAATTACATAAATAGAATACTTTTGACCATTGACAGGATTTTTCAATTTAGCAAATTGTAAGTACATTGAGCCGACTGACTCAACTCCCTCAAAACCTAAAGTTTGATATAAGCGAGTTCGGGAATAGCTTTGATTAGAAGTTAAAGATTTATATTGTGCGCTGACTAAGAATAAATCTCCTTTGAGACTTTGGTGCATTGCTGTAGCACTAGAATAAAGTGCATCTTGGAAACCAAGTTGAATAAACATCAGCAACACAATAAAACCAATTCCGGCTACAGCCACCACAAAACGTACTTTTTGCTGAACCAACTGTAGCCATGCTAAAGGAATTTTAAAAATCATATATTTTGTAAGTTGTCAGTGGTCAGTTGTCAGTAGTTAGTTGTGAAGAATTAGTCAATTATTTTCCCTAATTTAATGACTAAATTTGAATTGCTACATCTACTTGTAAGTTAGTTAAACGAGCAACTTTGCGATTATCTTCAGGGTTATCAATGGAAACTTTGACTTCTACAACTTTCCTGTCTGTATCTGCACCAGGGTTAAGACTAAAAATGCTTTGCTTATCAACTTGCCAACCAATTTCTCTCACTGTTCCGTGTAGTTTTCCAGAGAAAGCAGGGCTAGTAATATGCACTTTTTGACCAACACGCACTCTTTGGATATCGGTTTGATAAACTTCAGCCATGACATACATATTAGATATCTTACCGATTTCTACAAAGCCAGAAGTAGCAATTACTTCTCCTTTTTTGGCATGAATTTTTAAGATTTTGCCATCAATGGGAGCGGTGATATAAGTTAAATCAAAATCAGCTTTTGCTTGTTTAACGGCAGTTTCAGCACTTTTTACTTCGCTCTGGACAACTTCTACATCTACGGTGCGAACTTCACTAATACTATTAAGTTTAGCTCTAGCTTCTTTAAGTTGCTCTAGGAGTGTATTTTCGGTACGTTCGAGAGTAGCTTTGGCTTCTAGTAATTGTTCTTGTGCAGTTTTGAGTTGTAAGGCTTTACTATCAGCTACGGAAGCGGAAATTGCTCCTTCTTTGTATAATTGCTGATAGCGATCGTTCTCTGTTTGGGCATTTTCTACTTGAGCTTTAATGCGGTTAATCGTCGCTTCTTGAGCAGCAATTTCTCCTTTTAATTGGGAGTCTAAACGATTAATTGTGGCTTTTTGAGCGCTGATATCTCCAGTTTTAGCCCCTGCTTTGACTTGTGCTAGTTTTGCTCTAGCAATTTGCAGTTTATCAAAGGATTGTTGTAAAGCAGCTTTAGCACGTTGGTAGTTCTCTAGGTATGCCAAAATTTGTCCTGCTTGAACTTCTTCCCCTTCTTTAACCAATAGTTTTTCTACTCTGACACCATTGATAGAATTAGGAGCAGATAAGTATGTAATTTTACCTTGGGGTTGCAAACGTCCTAAAGCAGTGACAGCAACTCTCACAGGTTTAGGTTTAGAGTTAGTCACTGATTGAGACTGAATATTAGGTTGGACTCTTACCTGTGAAAGAACATAAAATGCTACTAAACCAGTGGCTAAAGTAAGAGATGATGCTAAAATTATCCGCCACCACATAGCGGTTTGTTTGAACAACTTGTGTTCTTTATTTACTGCCATATTTTTTTTTCCAATTATGTTCTGCCAGAGGACAGCTTTAATGGCTTTATCGGATAAATCATCACAGACTTGTCCACAAATTCTCTTAGACAATCTATCCTCTGTAATGCAAGATTTATACAGTGAATAGGTCTAGTTTACCGTGTATGAATTGCTTTGATATTTTATCGCTGTTTGTAGATGGCTAGACCAGCAACAAAATTAACATTGACTTGCCTTCACGTATTCTTAGTTTTATCTTGAATGAGTTTAGAATTAAGTAGCGTAAAATACGTTAGTAGTGGCTAAAAAATCTAAATCTCAATTAGGTAACGAAGCGACAATAAAACAAATCTAGAAAAACTTGATAAACTTATTTTCTATTTTTGCAGAAAAACTGATTTATGTCAATAAAACTGATTTACGAATATCTTTAATTGATGACAATATTTACACCAATTTAGTTAAATCTTATCAGACCTAGATCCCCGACTTCTTAGAGAATTCGGGGATCTTATCGTTCACGAATGGGTATATTTGTAAGTTATTTAGCAACATTTAGAAAATTAATATTTGCTTTATAACTAACTTCTTGGTATTGTAAAGGGAGATATCTTATAAATTCATGATAAAGTGAGATGGAATTGTGAGCTTATGTTGAAAAATGGTATCTTTTGTTCAAAAAATCAGTTTGTGTATTTCTGATTTTGTCACTTACTAGACAATATATCTGCAATGCTATATTTCTCAAGGGTAAATTATTCTCTAAACAGTAATGACCAAAATTATTTCTTGGGTTGTGGTAGTTAAAGATTATACTAGCATCTTAATTTGAGCTAGAAAAATTTCGTCAATGAGTCACTATCTTTTTGGTAAACTTGCCTGAAATGAACTATTCAGTTTCTAGAACCTGTGCTACTCTTTGTATTAATTCAATGTTTACTAAGAGTAAGATGATTTTTTAGCTCATTAACAATGAAAATGAAAGAATACTGCGATAGAAGTCAGAGGTCAAAACGTAAGAATTCAGGAGTCAGGAGTCAGGAGTCAGAGCGGAGCCTCCAGACGCTCCGCCTCCGGTCAGAATACTGATCCAATCAGGAATAGATAGTAGTAATATTTCTTGAGAATCATTCAGCTTGACTGTAAAAGTCTCTTGAATGCTGAATTCTGAATTCTGTATTCTGAATACTTACGTCAAAACTAAAGTGTTTAAGTATTTTTTCTCTTTTCATGAATGGTAATTCAAGGTGGTGTTCTGTCTGTAACGAATTTGGCAGGTTTTTAGGGTTAAATCAACTAAAATGGATTATCCTGGGCTGGGAAATTAGTTAGGACATTTTCTAGATACAGAACGTTGTTAATAACTCCGTCGGCGTTTTTGTGATTAATCTAGATCATTCAATTAGTCCAGGAAAATAACTCATTTCTAATTGTGCAAATTGGAGAAATACATATCATTAAGGTTAGTTTTAACGCATCACCCATTTGGCTGATTTACTCTAAAATTATTGTACCAGTTTTTGCGATGTAATAGAGCATTTGTCACAAAATAAAATGCCGAGAATTGTTTAGAATTATTTTACGATCGCTCCACCGCCAGACTACAAGCGATCGCTATTTTCCCAAATTACCTGAAAACGCCAAAAGTGCCTATTTACTGGGGTTAAAGCGGGCAGTATGTATCATGTGGTGTTGATTGGGAGAAAAGTATTTACACAAGAAGTCAGAATTTTGTAGTGTTCTGAGTTTTTGAGCTAGTTGGCTGCTGACAAGTAGTAATAACTGCATAATCCACAGTACCAAAATAAGTCTATGTTCTATGTCTGCTAACTCAATTGATACTGCCTTGGCGGAGTTAGAAGCTCAAATTAACAGTTGTGAAAAGGCTGTGCTTAGGTTCATAGAGGAAAAAAAAATGAAGTCAGAAAATTCTGTGTCTAATAGTAAACTTAACAGACAATTGCAACAAAATCCTATAGCAATTATTGGTATGGCTTCTTTATTCCCCCAAGCTAAAAACTTACGGGAATATTGGCAGAATATTGTTAATAAAGCTGATTGTATTACTGATGTTCCTGACACTCATTGGAGTGTGGAGGATTATTATGATCCAAATCCCAGAACACCAGAAGATAAAACCTATTGTAAGCGCGGCGGGTTTTTGCCTGAAGTAGACTTTAACCCGATGGAGTTTGGTATTCCTCCCAGCATTTTAGAAGTAACTGATGTATCGCAACTATTAAGTTTATTGGTTGCTAAAGCGGCAATGGATGATGCCGGCTATGGTGAAAGTCGGGACTTTGACCGCGAGATGGTGGGTGTAGTTCTGGGTGTAGCAATGGCAAAGCAGTTAGGAATGCCATTGTCAGCTAGATTAGAGTATCCGATTTGGGAAAAGGTACTAAAAAGTAGTGGTTTGTCCGACGAAGATACTCAGAAAATCGTCGAGAAAATCAAAAGCGCCTATGTGAAATGGGATGAAAACGCTTTTCCTGGCATGTTAGCTAACGTTGTTGCAGGACGTATTGCCAACAGATTGAATTTTGGTGGTATGAACTGCGTTGTTGATGCCGCTTGTGCTAGTTCCTTTGGTGCATTAAAGGTAGCTATCAGCGAGTTAGTGGAGTATCGCAGCGATATGATGCTGACTGGTGGTGTGGATACAGATAACACCATTATGGCTTATATTTCTTTCAGCAAAACCCCTGCGGTGTCTCCCAGTGAAAATGTTAAACCCTTTGATGCAAAATCCGATGGGATGATGCTAGGTGAGGGTATCGGAATGGTGGTATTGAAGCGGCTAGAGGATGCAGTGCGAGATAACGATCGCATCTATGCCGTAATCAGAGGGATTGGTACTTCTAGCGACGGACGTTATAAGAGTATTTACGCACCTCGTAAAGAAGGACAAATCAAAGCGCTGGAACGGGCATACAATGATGCTGGCTTCTCTCCCGCTACCGTTGGTCTGATGGAAGCACACGGAACCGGTACAATGGCTGGCGACCCCACCGAGTTCGGTTCTTTGCGCGACTTCTTTGCACTGCATGATACCAAAAAACAACATATTGCTTTAGGTAGTGTTAAGTCGCAAATCGGCCATACAAAAGCCGCCGCCGGTGCAGCAAGTTTAATCAAAACAGCATTAGCGCTACACCATAAAATTCTACCGCCAACCATTAATATTACTGAACCAAACCCCAAATTAAATATTCAAAACTCCGCCTTTTATCTGAATACCGAAACTCGACCTTGGATTAAAGCGGAAGGAGAAGCGCCGAGAAGGGCAGGTATTAGTTCCTTTGGTTTTGGAGGAACTAACTACCATGTGATTTTAGAAGAGTACGAAGCAGAACAAGAAAAGCCTTACCGTTTACATCATACACCTAGCGAAGTGTTACTATTTGCCCCTAACTCCTCAGAATTAATTACCAAATTAGAAGCTACTTTAGCTAACTTACGATCGCCAGATGGAGCAAGACACTATAATCAGTTAACCCTAGAGTGTCAATCTCTCTCCATTCCCCAAACAGCCGCCAGGATTGGATTTGTCGCCGAAAATCTCCCAGAAGCTTGCAAACTCCTCCAAATCGCCATTGATACACTCAAGCTCAAATCCACCGCAACAAATTGGGAACATCCCCAAGGAGTATTTTACCGTGCGGCGGGCATGGAGTTAAACGGAAAGGTTGTAGCGCTGTTCTCTGGCCAAGGTTCGCAATACCTAGAAATGGGTAGAGAAGCAGTAATGAACTTTCCCGAACTGCGTCGGCTGTATAGTCGGATGGACAGCTTATTAATTAAAGATAATTTACAGCCAATTTCAGATATCGTCTTCCCTCATCCAGTATTTGAGGAAGCTGCTAAAACCGCTCAGATAGCTACTCTCCAAAGAACAGAGTATGCACAGCCAGCAATAGGGGTGTTTAGTGCCGGGTTGTATTCAGTATTGCAGCAAGCAGGATTTAAAGCAGACTTTACAGCAGGTCATAGCTTTGGTGAGTTAACTGCTTTATGGGCTGCGGGTGTATTGAGTGAAGATGATTATCTATTCTTGGTCAAGTCTAGAGGACAAGCAATGGCTGCACCAAAAGACCCAGACCATGATGCAGGAAGTATGTTAGCGGTGAAAGAAGATATCAGCAAAATTGAACCAGTGCTGAGACATTATCCTCAAGTAGCGATCGCTAATCATAATTCTCCTTCCCAAGTAGTCCTTGCTGGTCCTACTGCGGAAATAATTAAAATTAATAATACCTTCCAAGAGTTAGGTTATGGTGCGGTGCAACTGCCTGTATCAGCAGCTTTCCACACTCCATTGATTGCATTTGCCCAAAAATCCTTTGCTATTGCGACCAAATCCGTAACTTTCCAAGCGCCGAAAATTCCCGTATTTAGTAACGTAACTGGTAAACCTTACACACCAGAACCCGCAGCCATTCAAAGAACCTTAGAAGGTCATCTAGCAAGTTCCGTACTGTTTAAGCAAGAAATCGAGAACATCTATAATGCTGGTGGTCGCGTCTTTGTAGAATTTGGACCAAAACGGATTCTTTCTAACCTAGTCAAAGATATCTTAGGCGATAAACCCCACATTACCGTATCACTTAATCCAAGTACGCAGAAAAATAGCGATCGTTCTTTGCGGGAAGCAGCAGTACAGTTGCGAGTGATTGGTATGACGCTGGCTTTACTTGACCCTTATCAAGTCCCAGCACCACTACCAGCAGCCGAAACTAAAAAAGGTTTAAGCGTTAAACTGTGTGGTATCAACTATCGTTCTGAAAAAAGCAAGAATGCGTTCATAGAAGCATTAAACGATGGGTTTAAGGTTAGCAATCAGGAGTCAGGAGTCAGGAGTCAGGAGTTAGAAGTCAGGAATCAGAAAGTAGAAGATAAGCAGCCAGAAGTAAAAGTTAGCAGTGAGTTGTTAAAAACTGAGCAACTGGAAATGATTGCACCTGCACCCATAGCAATGAACGGTAACGGAAACGGACATAAGAAAGCACCAACTATCACAGCAGTACAACCGCAAACTCAGCCTGTGATTCTGGCACAACAACCAATACAAGAGGTGAAAATGGCAATGTCACCAGATAAACTTGTAACATTTCAACAAGCGATCGCTAGTTTAGAAAACCTTCTCGCGCAGTTTCAACAAAACCAAAGCGAAAATCTACAAGTTCATGGACAGTACCTCAATCATCAGATGGAGTATGCAAAAACATTTTTCCAACTGATGCAACAACAACACACCCTCTTTGCTAATAGTGCATCCACTGCTGAAGCTACGCAAATCAAGCAAACAGTAATGGAAAGCGTAGAACGTAGCATGATGCAGTTCCACACACAACAAGGTGAAACTCTCCGGGTTCATGAACAATATCTACAAGAACAAGTAGAATATACTAAGAACTTTTTCCAACTAATTCAGCAAGAATACTCACAAATTATTGCTGGAGAAGGTGTCACAGTTCCAGAAGTTAAAGAAATCATCTCTGCAACTCCTGTTACACAAGCACCCGTTTCACCTACAGTAAAAATCGTTGACACCCCACCTTTATCAGTAGTTGATACACCAGTTAAAGATATTGCGCCAGTAATACCCGCGCCAGTCCCAGTAGTACCCGCGCCACCCGCAGTAGTACCCGCGCCAGAAACAATCTTTTCCGCACCAGAAACAATCCTTCCCGCATCCGATGCAATCATTCCCGCACCCGTTGCAATAGCTTCCGCACCCGATACATTAACTTCTGCACCTGCAACAGTAGTTAAAGCACCTGAACTTACACCTGTTAGCAGTGGCACAAATATTGATGATATTGGCGACAACCTACTAGCCATCACCAGCGATAAAACTGGTTATCCAATCGAAATGTTAGAACTCGATATGGATATGGAAGCTGACTTAGGGATTGATTCCATTAAACGAGTAGAAATTCTTGGCGCACTGCAAGAACTATATCCTAACCTACCCAAACCTAATTTAGAAGAACTTTCCGAAAAGCGGACTATCGGCCAAGTTGTAGATTATCTTCAAACACATGCTTCAAGAAGTCTGTCAGTAGAAATTGCCATTACACAAGCCCAACAAGCCGCCGCAGCCTTAGCCACTTCTCAACTTAAAGCAGAAGCACCAGCAACAGAACTATTATCTCCTTCTCCCAATACCCCATCTCCCGATGAATATGCTAATTTAGCCCAAACACTGCTAACCATTACTAGCGAAAAAACAGGTTATCCCGTCGAAATGCTAGAGTTAGAAATGGACATGGAAGCAGATTTAGGAATAGATTCAATTAAACGGGTAGAAATCCTGGGAGCGATGCAAGAAACATATCCTAATCTACCCAAACCAAATGTAGAAGAGTTAGGTGATTTAAGAACAATCGGACAAATCGTTGACTACCTGCAACAGCTGGTAGGAGGTGAAAAAAAAAAGTATCAGTTTGACCAACCATTAACTGATGATGGGATTCGGGAACCCAATTTCCAATCCCCAATCCCTAATCCCCAATCACCTCCACCAATCGTAGACCCCAACTTACCTCGACGACCAGTCAAACTAAAAACTTTACCCCGTCCAGATTATTGGGAGACCAAACTACCAGAGGGACACATCGGACTGATAACTGATGATGGTTCTCTTACAACTACTAAACTCGCTCATGCTTTACTTGCACAAGGCTGGAAAGTAGTAGTATTAAGCTTTCCTCAATCGCTAGTCCCTGAACAGTTCCCGTTACCAGTTGGTGTAGAACGAGTTATCCTGCAAAACTTAACAGAGGAACATCTACAACAACAACTACAAGTTATTGCTTCTCAGTATGGCGCAATTGGGGCATTTATTCACCTCCACCCAGCATTTACCAACGAGACAAAAGGTGTAGTTAAATATCTGGAAGCAGAAAAAGCCATTGTTAAACATATGTTTCTAATGGCAAAACACCTGAAAGCCTCTCTTAACCAAGCCGCAACTCAAGAAGGAAGAACTTGGTTTTGTACAGTTGCACATTTAGACGGTGCATTTGGTTTAGACTTTAGCGAAAACTTTGGAGTTATCGGTGCAGGATTATTTGGTCTAGTCAAAAGTCTAAGATGGGAATGGCCTAAAGTCTTCTTGAGAGCGATAGATATTAATCGTACCCTAGATCCTCATCAATCAGCCCAATACATTGTTTCTGAGTTGTACGACTCTAACCGCTACATCCGCGAAGTTGGCTACAGTTCCAAAGGCAGAGTTACCTTAGTTGCTGAAGCTGAATAGAAAGCAGGAAGCAGAAGAGACGCACAGACACGGGGACGCACAGACGCGGGGACAAAATAGATTCTCCCCTCTTCCTTCTCTTCTTCTCCCCTCTCTTTCTCTTCCCGCAGAAAACACAATACTAAAGGTTTGACTTCAGCATTGGTAATTTTACGGCTGAAAATGATATTGCTTTATCTCAAAACCTTTGTAGAGACGTTCCATGGAACGTCTCTACACCCAAAAATCATACTTTAATGATTCAGCAACATCGGTTTGACCTCTGGTAATGATAAAAAACAAAATTTCTTCATCGCATTTTTTTCCAGAAGCAAAACAAAAAGTTAAATCTTAAATTTTATATTTTTAATTTTTAATTTTTAATTTTTAATTCTTAATTGTTATCACGGCGCATAATTCCCTCAATTCTAATTTTGGATTGTTACTGTTCCCTATTCCCTGTTCCCTGTTCCCTATTCCCTTTTAAAATTTTGAATTTTGAATTGTCACTGAGGATTTATGACAGCAACATTACAAGTTAGCCCATCATCTGTATTTGTAGTCAGTGGCGGGGCAAAAGGAATCACCGCACAATGCACCATTAAATTAGCACAGCACCAACCATGCAAATTTATCTTACTTGGTCGTTCAGAATTATTAACAGTTGAACCAGAATATACCCGCGATTGTTTAGACGAAGCCTCATTAAAAAAACGCATCATGGAAAATCTGATCGCCCAAGGTCAGAAACCTACCCCCATGATGGTACAAAAGATATGTAATGAAATTACCTCTAGCCGAGAAATTAAAAAAACCTTAGCAGCTATTCAAGAAGCAGGTGCAACCGCCGAATATATTAGCGTTGACGTAACCGATACCGTCGCTTTAAAAGAAAAACTCAACGCCGTAACTCAAAAACTTGGGGCAATTACAGGAATAATTCACGGTGCAGGTAACTTAGCAGATAAATTAATTGAGAAAAAAACAGAACAAGATTTTGAAAAAGTTTACACCGCTAAAGTTCAAGGTTTAGAAAATCTTTTAGCTTGTGTAAAACCCGAACAAATTCAGCATTTAGTTCTCTTCTCTTCCGTCACCGGCTTTTATGGCAATATCGGACAAACAGATTATGCCATAGCCAACGAAATCTTAAATAAATCAGCCCACTTAATGAAGCAATATTATCCCCAAGCCCATATAGTCGCTATTAACTGGGGTGGTTGGGATAGTGGAATGGTGACACCAGAACTAAAAAAAGCGTTTGCAGAACGGGGAATAAATATTATTCCAGTAGAAGTTGGTACACAAATGTTAGTCAATGAGTTACATCCGCTTTATCAAAAAGATTCTCAAGTAGTCATTGGTAAAGCCATGTCACCCATAGCAGCACCATTAGATCACACATTGCGAACCCATTACATCCGTCGGCGGATGACCTTAGCAGAAAATCCGTTTTTATATGATCATGTAGTGGCTGGTCTGCCAGTTTTGCCGGCTACCTGTGCTATATCTTGGATGGTTAACGCTTGTGAAGAAGCTTATCCAGGTTATCGTTATTTAACCTGTAAAGATTTCCGGGTGTTAAAGGGAATTACCTTTAATCATACATTAGCAGAAGAGTATCTTCTAGAGTTAAAAGAGTTAACCAAAATCGATGGTGAATTAATAGAATTTCAAACTACCATCTCTAGTAAAACTCCAGAAGGTAAAACTCACTATCATTTTCGGGCTGTAATTACAGTTGTGCGGAAACTACCAGAACCGCCAATTTATACAGGAGTAGATTTAACAGAAGATAACATTATTACTACTACCGGCACAGATTTTTATCAAAAGGATGAGTTATCTTTATTCCATGGCCCGGCTTTTCAAAAGATTGTCAGAGTAGTTAACATTCAGCCCAATAAAATTACAGTTGAGTGTTATTGGGAAGACATCTCTGACCATAAAAAAGGACAATTCCCAGTACATTGGCATAACCCCTATGTAATTGATTTAAGTACCCAATCACTTTGGTTATGGTTAAGCCATTTTCATCAAGAAATCTGTTTACCTGGACAATTAGAAAATTCTGAACAGTTTCTGCCAACTCCAGTAAATACACATTTCTATGTTTCTTGTGAAGTAAAAGCAAAAACAGATACTGGCGTTCATGCCGATATTATTCTGCATAACCGTGAGGGTAGAGTCTATTCTCAGATTTTGGGTGCAAAAGCAGTAATTTGGCCTAGACAGTTGTTAACTCGGAAGTAAGGAGACGCGGAGAGGGGGGACAGGAGAAAAAGAATCTTTACTGTTCCCTGTTCCCTGTTCCCTGTTCCCTTATTCTCTTGGAGTTATGAAAATTACTTTTTGAGTAATTCAAAAACAAAGATTTTCTAAAACCTGGAGAATTGCTATACTCAAATAGTCAGAACATGACCAAAAACCTCTGCGAACCTCTGCGCGAACCTCCGCGCCCCTCTGCGTTAAAAAACTCACATCTTACTCCTCTGCCAAACTTTCGCAATTAATAGATAAATTATCAGGCATTTTACCAAAAACAGTTTTGAACTTTGAATTGCTAAGTTAATCCTAAACGTTTGGGGAACGGCGTAAATCCTAGTGTTGTTCTTTATGCCCCAACGAGGATTTGACGGTGGAAAAAATAGCAATTATTGGATTATCTTGTCTCTTTCCTGATGCAAATAATCCTGAACAATTTTGGCAAAATCTCCTTGATGAAAAAGATTCTACTGCTGATGTCAGTGTAAACGAATTAGGAGTAGATCCGTCTATCTTTTATGATTCAAATAAAGGTAAACCGGAAAAAATCTATTTTCTCAAAGGTGGATTTATCCGCAATTTTCAATTTAATCCGGGTGAGTATAATTTACCGGCTGATTTTGTTCAAGGTTTAGATAATACCTTCAAATGGTCGCTTTACGCAGCTAAACAAGCAATAGTTCGTAGTGGCTATTGGGGAAATCAAACTGCATTATCAAGATGTGGCGTAATTTTAGGGACTTTGGCACTACCTACAAAGTATTCTAATCAATTATTTGCCCCAATTTATCAACAGGCGATCGCACCTGCTATTGGTACTCTACTGCAAAATCAGGATTTCCGCTTATCGGGTGTCCCTAGTGAGGTGAAGCCATCTCCTTACAATGCAATGATTTCCGGTTTACCTGCGGCTATCATCTCCCACGCTTTCAACTTATCGGCTAACCATTTCTGTATTGATGCGGCTTGTTCTTCCTCATTTTATGCCATCAAGTTAGCATCTTATTACCTCTGGACAGGTAAGGCTGACATGATGTTAGCTGGGGCTATCAGTTGTTCCGACCCGTTATTTTTAAGAATGTTATTCTCTGGTGTGCAAGGATACCCAGATAATGGCATCAGCCGACCGCTAGATAAAGCCACCAAAGGGTTAATTACCTCCGAAGGCATCGGCATGGTAATGTTAAAACGTTACAGTGATGCAGTTCGAGATGGCGATCGCATTTTAGCAGTTGTCTGCGGTAACGGTCTATCTAACGACGGTAAAGGTAAGCATCTCCTCAGTCCCAATGTTCATGGTCAAACTCTCGCTTACCAACGCGCTTACACCGAAGCCGGTCTCGACCCCAAACAAATAGATTATTTGGAATGTCACGCCACCGGTACAACCTTGGGAGACACCACAGAAAGCGCCTCCATTCAAGGCTATTTTGGGCAACACCAAGCCCAACCCTTGGTAGGTTCTGCCAAAACAAATGTCGGTCATTTACTGGTTGCAGCCGGAATGGTGGGCATTACCAAGGCTGTTTACAGTATGTCTGGTGGTGTGATTCCCGCCAGTGTGGGTATCAAAGAGCCGATCGGTGCGGAAAATGATGTGATTTCACCCCAAAGTGTGGTGACAAAGGCCACCCCTTGGCCGAGTCAGCAAGCGAAAAAACACACAGCTTTAAGCGCTTTTGGTTTTGGTGGTACTAACTCGCACATCATTTTGTCACAAGGGGAAGCAGAGTAATGAGTTTTGAACAAGAGAATATCGGGGAAATGACCATGTTATCAGCGAAAATGGCTATTGTCGGCATGGATGCCTTTTTTGGTGGATGTGATGATTTAGATAGCTTTGAGCGCAGCATTTACGACGGAAAACAGCATTTTATCCCCCTACCAGAAAAAAGATGGTGTGGTCTGGAAACGGAGGAAAAGTTACTCAAGGAATATGGTTTAACTCAAGGGAAAGCACCCCAAGGCGCTTACATTAGCGATTTTGAAATCGATACCCTAGCTTATAAAGTTCCACCCAATGAAGTGGAAAAACTCAACCCGCAACAATTACTGTTGTTGAAAGTGTGCGATCGCGCCCTCCAAGATGCGAAAATATCCCCTAATAGTAATGTGGCAGTAATTATCGCTACAGAAACAGAATTATCTGCACATCAACTACAACAAAGATGGGATTTATCTTGGCAACTCAAAGACGGGTTAAATGGGGCAGAAATTACCTTACCTCAAGCCAAAATCGCCCAACTAGAAACCATCGTTAAAGACAGCGTTCACCACCAAGTCGAACTAGGCGAATATTTAAGTTATGTCGCCAATATCATGGCTAGTCGCATCTCCGCACTGTGGAACTTTAACGGCCCGGCATTTACTGTCAGCGCTGTAGAAACCGGAGTTTTCAAAGCCTTAGAACTAGCCCAAATGCTACTAGCTACCGGAGAAGTTGATGCAGTAGTCGTTGGTGCGGTAGACTTAGCCGGCGGTGTAGAAAACGTACTATTGCGTAGTCAATGGGGAGAAATTAATACAGGCATTAACACCTTAAGTTTTGACCAAAAAGCCAACGGTTGGACAGTGGGAGAAGGTGCAGGTGCAGTAGTCCTCAAGCGTCATGATACAGCTGTAGCAGAAAATCAGCGTATCTATGCAGTAATTGATGCTGTGGCGATCGGTCAATCTCCCTCTATGACCGTAGATAGTAACACCATTAACCAAGTCTGCAAACAAGCTTTTTCTGAAGCTGGTATCCAACCCCAAGCCGTAAATTATTTAGAAGTCTGTGCTAGTGGTCTGACCCAAGAAGATGAAGCAGAAATTAACGGTATTTTGCAAGCTTACCCCTCAGTAGGTAACGGTTTATACTGTGCTATTGGTAGCATCAAAGCAAATATTGGTCATACCTTCATCGCTTCCGGTATTGCCAGTTTAATTAAAACCGCCCTTTCTGTTTACCATAGATACATCCCCGCAACTCCCAACTGGTCAGGGGTCAAAGTTCCAGAACAATGGGAAGGTAGCCCCTTTTATGTTTCTACCGAGTCTCGACCTTGGTTTTTACAGAAAGAGGTTAACTGTAGAATTGCGGCTGTCAATAGTATCGGTTGCGACGGCAGTTTTGCTCACGTCATTCTATCAGAAGAAACCCAACAACCCGATCGCACCAGCCAATATTTACAGCAAAGACCATTTTACCTATTTCCCATTAATGGAAGCGATCGGGCTAGTTTGTTTGCAGCTTTGGATAACTTGCAACAAACCATTGAAAATGCTGATTCCCTAGAGAGGACAGCAGCACAGAACTTTATCAAATATCAACAACAAACAACCGCAAATTATACCCTGTCTATCACTGGACGCAACCAGAAAGAAATCCTCAAAGAAATAGATTCTGCCAGAAAAGGCATAAATATTGCCTTCGAGAAAAATACAGATTGGCAAACACCAACAGGCAGTTATTTTACACCAAAACCACTAGGAAAAACAGGAGAAATAGCCTACATTTACCCCGCAGCAGTTAACTCCTATATTGGTATTGGTCGCACCCTCTTTCGACTGTTTCCTCAAGCTTTTGATGACAAAATTGTCAAAACTCTCTACAAACGTGCTGCGGATGTCGAAAAATTAGTTTTCCCTCGGAGTTTAAGTAAATTAACTACCAGACAACTAGAAACTCTCGAAAAGAAATTGCTAAATGATTCTCTAGCAATGTTAGAAGCAGAGGTATTATTTACTAGACTCATTACCACCATTATCCGCGACGACTTCCAAATTAAACCCAAATATATGTTTGGCTACAGTTTGGGGGAAACAAGTATGATGGTAGCCCAAGGAGTTTGGAGCGATTTCTATCAAAGTAGTAACAACTTTAATTCCTCATCCCTATTTGGTGATAGATTATCCGGTCCCAAAAATGCTGTGCGGGAGTATTGGGGACTACCACAAAATTCTGATGCTTCAGACAATAATTTGTGGAGTAATTACGTTCTCATGGCTAACCCTGCTCAAGTCAGGGAATGTTTAAAAACTGAAACTCGCGTCTACTTAACTCAGATTAATACAAAAGAAGAAGTATTAATCGCCGGTGAACCAGCAGCCTGTGAACGAGTAATTAAAAAACTGGGTTGTAATGCTTTTCCTGCACCTTTTGACCATGTAATTCACTGTCAAGCGATGCAATCAGAATACCCAGAATTATATAAAATCAACAATCTACCAGCTAAAGAAATTACCGGAGTTACATTCTATTCTGCCGCAGAATATCAACCAATCACCCTAAAGAGTGAAGTCATAGCCCACAACATTGCTAGAGGATTATGTCAGGAACTAGATTTTCCTCGTTTAGTTAATCGTGTCTATGCTGATGGAGCGAGAATATTTATTGAAGCTGGTGCAGGAAGTATGTGTTCTCGTTGGATCGATAAAATTCTCGAAAATCAAGAACATCTGACCGTATCTCTCAACCGTCGGGGCATAGATGACCACACATCAATAGTCAAAGCATTAGCTAAACTTGTCAGCCATCAAGTAAATGTAAATTTAGCTCCTCTTTATCACCTCTCCTCAGCATCTACCAAACAAAATAAAGCCACGCTGAGAAAAGTTACTCTAGGTAGGAACTCGATTGCTGCTACTATTTTAAGTGCAGAAAATCGCCAACTTTTTTCAACAAATAACCAGTTAAATACATTAAGCGAACGAGAGTATAAAATCACTAACTCTCTACAATTTACTAGCCACCTTCCCCCCAGACACACTTACTCTCCTCAACCCGAAACAATGACAATAAAAACTATCATTGATAACGGTTTAGAACAGAGAGAACAACTAAAATCTTCTGAGTTAACTGGCACTATTCAATCAATATCCCAATCTACCATTACTCAACCCGTCATTACTCAAAAATCTGGTCGCAGAATTAGTATGAATAATTTAAAACTTGCTCAGTATCAAAAGCTGAGTAACAACAATTCACAATTGACCAAAGCTCATATTAGCTTTTTAAATGCTAGGCAAGATTTTAGCAAGCAAATGAGCGAAATCATTCAATTACAACTCACCTGCGCTCAGAAATTACTCACCGAATAAGCTCGTAGTCAGGGCTTTAGCCCTTATTCTCTACAACTTATAAAGTCCTTAGCTTCATTTTAATCAAAGTAGAGACGTTACATGTAACGTCTCTACACAGAGGACAAATTTTACTTCATCACCCATTGCTGATAATGTGAGGAATAATTACCGTGACCACTATAGAGACGGTACTAAGTAAACATCATAATAAGCTTGGTTTTTCTGCCTGGTCTAACTATCAAAACCAAGTTTGGAAAGGTTCTTTAGATTCTATCGCTTTTGAGCAGACAGCGATTAAGGAAAAATTACTCACCTTAGATAAACCTTGTTATGTAGTGAGAATTGCTGGCGAAATTGGTGTTACCAATGAGGGTTATATCGCTCCTGTTGAAAATAGTTTTAATGAACAAGTAGAACTATTAACAGTTGTTTCTCCAACTCATCTCCAACAATTCGGTGATCCCAATTTTCTCAACTTTCATGATGTAAAATATGCCTACTACACAGGTGCAATGGCTGGGGCTATTGCTTCTGAAGATATGGTCATTGCTTTAGGAAAAGAGAAAATTTTAAGCTCATTTGGGGCAGGTGGTTTAAGTGGAGAACGTCTAGAAGCAGCTATTAATCGGATACAACAAGCTTTACCCCATGGCCCCTATGCTTTTAACTTAATTCACAGTCCTAACGAACTGGCTATAGAACGTCGGGCTGTAGATTTATATCTAAAATATGGGGTCAAAACTGTAGAAGCTTCTGCATTTTTAGACTTAACTGCTAACATCGTTTATTATCGGGCTGCTGGGTTAAGTTTAAATTCAGCTAATCAAATTGAAATCAAAAATAAAGTTATCGCCAAAATTTCCCGCCGGGAAGTTGCAACTAAATTTTTACAACCAGCACCTACAAAAATCCTGAAAGAATTAGTTCAACAAGGACTAATTACAGAACTACAAGCTAATTTAGCTACTAGAGTTCCTATGGCTGATGATATTACCGTAGAAGCTGATTCTGGTGGCCATACTGATAACCGTCCCCTAGTTTGTTTACTACCTTCAATTGTGGCTTTAAGGGATGAAATTCAAGCTCAATATCAATATGAAAGACCGATTAGAGTGGGTGTAGCAGGAGGTATTGGTACACCTCAATCAGCTTTAGCCGGTTTTATGATGGGTGCGGCTTATATTGTCACAGGTTCTATTAATCAATCTTGTGTAGAATCTGGTGCTTGTGAACATACCAAAAAACTATTAGCACAAGCGGAAATGGCTGATATGATGATGGCCCCGGCTGCTGATATGTTTGAAATGGGTGTGAAATTACAAGTTCTCAAACGGGGGACAATGTTCCCCATGCGAGCGCAAAAATTGTATGAATTATATCGCGCTTATGATTCTATTGAAGATATTCCTCAAGCCGAAAAAGACAAACTAGAAAAACAAATTTTCCGTAAAACTATCGCTGAAGTTTGGGAAGGAACAGCCGCTTATTTATCCCAAAGAAATCCTGAAAAATTAGGTAAAGCGGTAAATAATCCTAAACTGAAAATGGCTTTAATTTTCCGTTGGTATTTAGGCTTATCTTCCCGTTGGTCTAGTTCTGGTGAAAAGGGACGGGAAGTCGATTATCAAATTTGGTGCGGCCCTGCTATGGGTAGTTTTAATGATTGGGTACGGGGTTCATATTTGGAAGCACCAGAAAATCGTCACGTTGTTGATGTTGCTCACCAGATTATGCAAGGTACAGCATTTTTATACCGCATTCAAAGTTTAAAACTTCAGGGTTTACAAATACCAGATTATTACACCCAGCACCGTCCATTTCATTCTAAATTGGAGATGTAAAAATGGTTTTTCAACAGTCTTATTCTGCGGCTGATATTCAATCATGGTTAGTGTCTAAACTAGCTGAAGTGTTAGGTGTGACAACTGATGAAATTGATGTAGAAGAAAATTTAGAAAATTATGGTTTGGATTCTGCTCAAGCCATGATTTTAATCAGTAAGTTAGAGCAATTATTGGGATTTAAACCTTCACCAGTTCTGCTTTGGCATTACCCAACTATTGCTTCGCTCTCTGAACGTTTAGCTGAAGAATCAGCCAGTGAATCTGAAGTTAAAGATTCAGTAGTTAATCCTAGTAATTTTGCTCCTCCTCTACTGAATTTAGCTGCTGAAGTTGTTCTTGATTCTACTATTCAACCTCATGGTGGATGTAGTGTTGCTGCTATTGAAAACCCGCAACACATCTTTTTAACTGGTAGCACAGGTTATCTTGGTGCTTTTATTATCAAGGAACTTCTAGAACAGACTCAAGCAAATATTTACTGTTTGGTACGTGCTACTGATGTAGTAGAAGGGAAGAATAAATTACAAAAGAATTTGCAACAGTACGCTATTTGGGATGAAAAATATAGTCCCAGAATTATCCCTATTATTGGTGATTTAGTATTACCATTTTTAGGCTTAGGTAAAGAGCTATTTCAAACTTTAGCCGCGACTATTGATAGTATTTATCATAGTGGTGCTTTGCTCAATTATGTCTATCCTTATTCAGCTTTGAAAGCTGCCAATGTTTTAGGAACTCAAGAAGTTCTGCGGTTAGCTTGCCAAACTAAAGTTAAGCCTGTACACTATGTTTCCAGTGTAGCTGTTTTTGAATCACCTATTTATGCTGGTAAGGTGGTAAAAGAGCAGGATGAATTTAATGATTGGCAAGGGATTTTCCTGGGTTATTCACAAACTAAATGGGTTGCAGAAAAGTTAGTTAAAGTTGCCCGTGACCGAGGATTACCTGTTACTATCCACAGACCGCCTTTAATTTCTGGTGATAGCCAAACCGGAATTTGTAATACCCATGATTTTATCAATTTGATGATTAAAGGCTGTCTACAGATGGGATGTTTTCCTGATGTAGATTATATGTTGGATATGTCGCCTGTGGATTATGTCAGCAAGGCTATAGTTTATCTATCCAGAAAACAAACATCTATTGGTAAGGCTTTCCATTTACAGCATCCCCAACCTGTTTCCCTGAAATCTTTAGTTGATTGGATACGTTCTTTTGGGTTTTCTCTTGAGATGATTCCCTACGAACAATGGCAAGCAGAATTAATGAATAATGTCACTTCTCAAGACAATCCTTTATTTACTCTCCGACCCTTTTTATTAGAGCGTTGGTCTGATGAACAAATAACAATTCCTGATTTGTATTTGCAAACAAGACGACCAATTATTAGTTGTCAAGAAACGCTGGCAGCATTGGAGGGAAGTGGCGTTGTTTGTCCTCCAATTGATGCAAAAATGTTGATGACTTACACTTCTTATTTAATTCAAACTGGTTTTTTGAGTTTAGCTTAATTTCTTAATTGACTCAAATGTATTGTAGAGACGTTCTCTGGAACGTCTTTACAAAGATGAGTATTTAGTTCTGAGTAGTTAGCAGTTAGCTACTAGAAGGTAATTTTTCACTATTAGGTAGTGGAGAATAGTTTTTATAGCTGAATACTCATGGTGAATTTGATTAGAATTGCCAGTATTGGATCTGGTAATCACTACCTGCAAAAACCACTGCCCCACGAAAATTTTCCCCAGGCACTAATTCTAATAAACTCCAATCACCTGAAACTAGAAGTTTGGCGGGTGTTGTGGAAGTTAAGGATATCTCAGTGTGTTCTAGCTTGACTATTCCCTCACCAGTAGCTTTAAGATAGGCTTCTTTACAAGTCCAATAGCGAAAAAAGACTTCTTGTTGTTGTACACTGGAGAGCGATCGCACTACTTCCACTTCTCTTTCTAAAAAGAACCTTTCCGCTAGTGCTTCTAAATCAGACATCTGGCGCATATACTCTAAATCTACACCAATAGCACGCCTACTCACCCCCAATAAACCCAAATCCTGAGAGTGAGACAAATTAAAATACAACCCGCTATCTGCAAACCTACCCCCCAATAACGGCTTACCACGCTGTTGATACTCAAACTCTACCTGTGCAGCTTCTACACCCAAATATCGCCCTAAAATAGCCCGCAGGCTACCCCGTCCAGCAACGAACCTCTGACGATGTTCAGGAAAATAAAATCTGTCAGCGCGAACAATTTCATCACTGGATAAAGTAGCCCGAAAAGCTGCTAATTGCGCTTCTGGCTGTTTTAAATCTATCCGCCAGATATGCACATCCCCAACGGACAAGTTTAAATTTGTGGGTGCAGGTAAAAAACAATCATTAAACATGCAAAAGGCAAAATATTTAAACTTTCTCCAAAAAACTTAGCCCAAATTCATCGCTTATCTAAATACAGAAATTTCCTCAACTGGATTATTACTTTTTTCCCCTATCCACTGTAAAGTTCGATTCCAAGCCCACCAAGGATCAGGGTCTTGATTTTGCATCTGTCCTATTTTGCTATTCACATAACCCACATGTCCACCATAACGGGTTAGTAACAAATCTATTACAGCATTATCTGCACAAGCTTCTTCTAAATCTGGGACAATAGCCGGATGGAACAAAGGGTCATCAGCCGCATAAATAATTAAAGTTGGTTTTGATAATTGGGGTAAAAGTTGTAAACCACTGCTGGCTTGATAATAATCTGGTACAGAAGCAAAACCTAAATGTTTAATCACTAATTCCTCATCAAAACCCCAAATACTATTAGCGCGATTAATTGCTTCTAAGTCCAGACTACCTGGATGAGCATGATATATTTTCCAAGCTAGTTGTTTTAATTCTTTAGCAATGCGACCTTCTATATATTTACCAAAAGGTCTTCTCACAATATAAGTCAGCGACCTGTAGGAGTCCAAACTAGGACAAATTACCGCTCCCCCGATAATATCATCTCTAGCAAAATCTGCCGCTTTTTTTAATCCCCAAAGCGCTAATTGTCCACCTAAAGAATAGCCTGTAAACCAAAATTTGCGCGGACACCCCATATTTGCAGCCTCAGCCGCAATTCTCACAAAATCTTCACCCTCATATAAACCATCAGAAGTTAAAGTTGGGGATAATTCCGCCGTTTTGCCGTGCGCTCTCCAGTCAAAGAATACTACAGCATAGCCTTGAGCATAAGCCTTCCGTCCCAATAGCCGCAAAAACCATTGCTGGTCTAATTCGCCAGTAATCCCATAAGTTCCGACGATCGTACTATGGGCATTTTTCGGAATAGCTACCCAACCAAAAATCGGCACGCCGACCGCACCAGTAAAGATGACTTGCTGATAGGGTGGTTCTGGATGGGGAGTAGTGCTTTGCCAATGGCGATCGCCCCACAAAGCAGTGTAAGCCGTCATCAATGCACCGTTTCGTAAGAAAGGAGGCGGATTGTAGGCACTGTCACAGATCATATAGCGTATTTAGTGTAAATTTGAGTGAATTTTACAATCCTTTAATCTTAATATTTATGTGAAATTTAAAATCTTTTTTATAATCAATACAGCGATCTTTGTATATAGCAAAGGTTCTTAATTTATCCTTAAATTAGTAGTCATAATTTTTTAAGAATGCCAAGGATTCTTGTCATAGACGATGACCCAGCGATTTCGGAACTCGTTGCCGTCAACTTGGAAATGGCTGGCTATGATGTCAGTCAAGCTGAGGATGGTATCAAAGGTCAGGCGTTGGCCCTCCAACTTCAACCAGACCTAATCATGCTTGATTTGATGTTGCCCAGAGTAGATGGGTTTACAGTTTGCCAGCGTCTACGTCGGGATGAACGCACAGCTGAAATTCCGGTGTTGATGTTAACGGCTTTAAGCCAAACTCAGGATAAGGTAGAGGGCTTCAATGCTGGGGCGGATGACTACCTAACAAAACCCTTTGAAGTGGAGGAAATGTTGGCGCGGGTGCGGGCTTTATTACGAAGGACCGATCGCATCCCCCAAGCAGCAAAACACAGCGAAATACTCAACTACGGGCCTCTCACCCTCGTTCCAGAAAGATTTGAGGCCATTTGGTTTACTGAAACTGTCAAGCTAACTCATTTAGAATTTGAGTTATTGCATTGTTTGTTGCAGCGTCATGGTCAAACAGTATCTCCCAGCGAAATCCTTCGAGAAGTTTGGGGCTACGATCCTGATGATGATATAGAAACCATTCGGGTGCATATTCGCCACTTGCGGACTAAACTCGAACCAGATCCCCGGCATCCCCGCTATATCAAAACAGTCTATGGTGCAGGATATTGTTTAGAGTTACCTAGCGTACCACCAGCAGTTGAGGGGGCTTCCGCTTCAGTAGTCGAATAAGGTCATATTCCCCTCTATTCTTTCTGATATTATTGGCACTCTCTTAAGCAACATTTAGAGAGTGCTAATTTGTTGCAATAAATATCTTAAGTTTATAAATGTATATTATATTACTCGTATTTAATTATTAAGTGTGATCATAAAAGATTTCATGTCACTAATAATACACTATCGTGCTACACGATAGTTTTATATATTTCATACTAAATCCACGTTTCATACTTGGGTAATCTGGCATTACATAATTTAAAAGGACAATAATAATGTTTTACGAACAGCCTAAACCAGTAGAAATTCTGAAAAAAGAAACCATTGATAAAACAACATGGGTTCTCTTTAAGCACAAAGACAAAGAACTTTATGCTGTTAAGACAGAATCTATTCTAAACCGTAACCCAGATGGTTTGTATGATTGGATGTGGGATAGTATATTGGGAGCAGTAAAGACACGTGAAGAAGCCGAAGCTTTATTTATTCGTAGCGTAGAGGCTGAGAAATATATAAGGCTAACAAATGAAAAGTACAGTAAGCCCCCTACGTATAACTCTTTAGAAGAAAAAGTTCATGAATTATACAATGGAGATACAAATTCTGACAGTTCTAAACATTTAAAACAAATATGTGATAGGCTGAAAGACATATCTTGTTCGTCTAATGATTCATCAAACAAATATTTCATCATAGAACCGCTAATTCTTGCTATAATAGGTAATTTGCCTGAAAGAGTGTGGGAATTATCAGGTATAGACTCACCTCCAGAACTTCCACAAGTAGCTAAGGAGAGAATTCAATTAGAAACTGAGTATGTCAAGAAATTACATCAGTCTATTGAGGAAGCCCTTGAATGTCTTTATGAATTGCGACAATTAGGAGCAGAGTTACATTAGCGGGCATGTTATAATTTTAGCCCTGAAATCAATTTCGGGCTAATAGCTAAAGTCATCTAAAGATGACTAAAATACCCGAAATAATTAACCCGTTTTAACGGGTTTTAGCTTTGAGCCGGAAATTGATTTCACGGCACAATTTTACGGCTCATCTATAAATTCATCATTCCTTTTCATCGCCGTCTTTCTCTAAACCCTTAATAATCGTCCCTTGACGATGATGTTCTTTTTGATTATTAACATAAGCTTTTGCCTCATCTAGTTGTTTTCCTCCCAAAGTTAAAACACCATAACCCTCTTGCCAACTAAATTCTAGGTCTGAGGATAGGTGACAATGATTCAAATGATTAGCACTACTTCCCTTGATTGTTTTAACAAATTCTGAAATAGACAATTTAGGCGGAATGGAAGCTACAATATGAATATGATTTTCTGTTCCATTAATAGCATGAATAATACATTGTAAATAATCACTTTTACCAATAATATATCCATATAATTCTGACTCTTTTTCTGGCGTAATCAAAGGTAGACGGTCTTGAGTTGCCCAAATTAAATGATAATAAGTTCTCCAAAATGACATATTTATAGTTATTAAATTTTGTTAATGTTGTAGCTGAAAATTAACCCGTTTTAACGGGTTTTAGCTTTCAGCCGGAAATTGATTTCACGGCATAATTTCACGGCATAATTTCATACATAAACAACCAAAAAAATAGTAGAGACATTCCATCGGAACATCTCTACATCCAACAAATTATTAAGGTGCAAGTGCGTTACCGCGTAGTAAACTACCGATGGTTTTAGCGGTAATTTTTAATTGAGTGATGGGGTTAGCGGGAACAACAGTTTTATACAAATAGCTGTCAAAGGTCAGCCGTTGTACATCCATATCCGCACACATTTCCACAAATGCCTCACGGGTGGCATCGGAACGATAGAAGACAGTTTGTAATAAGTCTAAGACTTTGTAGGTGAGTCCGTATTTCTTATCCCAACGTTTGAGGTAAAGTTTGATTTCTCTTTCGGTGGGAATACGCGCACCGTTGTTGGATACTTCGACGATGGTTTCTGCACACATCCGTCCAGATTTGGCCGCAAAGTAGATACCTTCTCCAGAAGATTTGGTGACATAACCCGCAGCATCACCAACTAAAGCTATCCGACCAACTACGCGACGAGGACGGGGATGTTCAGGGATGGGGTGGGCTTCTACTTTGATGATTTTACCACCAGCTAGTTTTTCTGTGGCACGAGCGCGAATACCAGCTTGTAATTGTTTGATGCTGGCTTGGTTAACGTGCATTGTGCCAGTACCAACAGCTACGTGGTCATATTTGGGGAAAATCCACGCATAGAAGTCTGTGGAAACATCGTCACCCACGTACATTTCGGCCAGGTCGTTGTAGTAGGCCATTTTGTCTTCTGGTAGACGGATGCGCTCTTGGAAGGCGATCGCATAATTGTAATCACCTGCATCCATTTCTTTGGCTATACGGGAGTTAGCACCATCTGCACCGATGATTAAATCCACTTTCAGGGATTTGGCAACTCCTACCGCCCCGCCTTCAGTATGGTCTACATAGTGGATGGTGTAAGGGTCGGTGTTGTTTGTGGGGATATCAACTTTACGCACCGTGGCATTGATTAAGTTAGCCCCTAACTTAGCCGCCCGATTCCGCAAGAAACCGTCTAATACTTCCCGGCGGCACATGCCAATATATTCTTCTTGATTAATCAGATTGATATCTACCTCACGATTAGAGGGAGAAATCATCTTCATTTTCCGCACACGGCGATCGATAATTTCTGGAGGTAAATCAAATTCACCCACCATACACAGGGGAATCGCTCCCCCGCAGGGCTTGGCATTGTCTAGCTTCCGCTCAAACAAATATGTTTCAATCCCAGCTTTCGCCAATGTTTCAGCCGCAGATGAACCAGCTGGGCCCGAACCAACAACAGCAACCCGTAGTGTCAAAGGTTTACTCCCAATCTTAACATTTACCCAAAGCATCCTATCACGCTCTTTTGGCTGATTTTTAGCTTATCGTAGGAGTTTTGTCTGAATTGCAATATTCCTTAATATTTCGGGACGATCGCCTGAACAAGCCTAGATATTTATCAATGGTATCTACAAATACAAACTAATGATCACGATGTCAATTAAATTCTGCGAAAAGGTTTTTACCAATACCAAATACTATCAGCGTTATTGCAGTAATTGAGGCAGAGAATCATGATCAAATGTAACTGATTGAAAACTAAGTGTCCAAAACCTTATTGATATGATATATATAAAACACGGTAATCCTAGCAGTTAGTCGTAGTATTTATTTGCAGAGGTAAGGCAAAAGTGGGTATTGTTGTAGAAAATGTTTCCAAAAAATTCGGTAGCTTTCAAGCAGTTGATCAGGTTAATTTGGAAATTAAAAGCGGTTCACTGGTGGCATTGCTTGGACCCTCTGGATCTGGTAAGTCCACTCTGCTACGGTTAATAGCAGGTTTAGAAAGACCGGATAGCGGTAAAATAATTCTTACTGGCAAAGATGCCACAAACCAAAGCGTACAAGAGAGAAATATCGGCTTTGTGTTCCAGCACTATGCCCTATTTAAACACTTAACTGTGCGGCAAAACATCGCCTTTGGGTTAGAAATTCGCAAAACGCCGAAAAAGAAAATTGAAGGTAGAGTAGAGCAACTGATAGAATTAGTGCAGTTAACCGGATTAGGCGATCGCTATCCTTCTCAACTTTCCGGCGGACAAAGACAAAGGGTAGCCTTGGCCAGAGCATTGGCTGTAGAACCAAGCGTATTATTATTAGATGAACCCTTCGGTGCGTTAGATGCTAAAGTGCGTAAAGACCTCCGCGCCTGGTTACGCAAACTGCATGATGAAGTGCATGTAACTACAGTTTTCGTTACCCACGACCAAGAAGAAGCGATGGAAGTTTCTGACGAATTGGTAGTGATGAATAAAGGTAAAGTAGAACAGGTAGGAACACCAGCCGAAATATACGATCGCCCCGCTTCGGCTTTTGTCATGAGTTTTATTGGCCCAGTCAACGTTTTACCCAGTTCTTCCCGGATTTTCCAAAGCACCGGCTTTGAATCTCCCCACCCAGAAGTATTTTTACGTCCTCAAGATGTGATTGTGGAGAAGTCTGCTAACGGGGCTACCACACCAGCAACCGTGAGTAGAGTCATACATTTAGGTTGGGAAATTCAAGTCGAGTTAAGCCTAGATGACGGTCAAACCGTGACAGCCTACCTCACACGCGATCGCTTTGACCAGTTAAATTTAGAACCACAAGAACGGGTATTTGTCAAGCCCAAAGACGCGAAATCTTTCCCGTTATATTATTCAATTTAGACATTTTAGGGTGGGCATTGTATTAGAAAAATAGTCAATATTAAAAGAATTAATCACAATGCTCACTCCAGCAAATTTACTGGAAAAATTCAGCGATTTGTAAAGTATTAAGTTTAGGAATAAAAATAACTTACAGCAAAATTACTTAGAAAATAATTATACTTCAATGCGTACCAGCGTAAATTGCATTATTAGACATGGTATGTTCTTGATAAATAGACAAGGTATAATCAACAGGACAAGCCAATAAAGCTTGACTAGGAGCGGGAAAAGTCAACTGTTGTTAGGAGCTTCTGACTCATCAATATCAATAATGTTTCTAAGACTGGGAGGATTTAGCCAGTCCCACGTCTACCCACATTACTCAACTTCCATTTCAAGAGCTAAACACCCATCCGCACTCGGTTGAAGCAATGATCTGTATGGCTTGCTCTGTCGATCGCTATGAAGTGCTGAATGCAGCGATCATATTACTCATACTTCCGCTATGGACTTCGTACTGCTGAGTTAGTTGCGTTTAAATGGTCATAAGTAAACTATTCATACCAAATCCTGTTTTATTACCCCCTCTTATAAATTAGTCTGCGTAGGCAGACTTCGTTCTGGTAGCCGCGACTTCCAGTCGTTAGGGCAAAAGAGGGATTTGAAATGAGGAT
>DATGXQ010000391.1:0-11151 GCA_035298905.1 Nostocaceae cyanobacterium
TATGAATTAACCATCTGTATTTTTTTGGGGCTATACTATCAGTAACTGTCTTTAGCCCTCATGATTACGTCAAATCTGGCTAAGGCTTAAAACACATGGAAGCCAGACACAGACTGCTTTACAAATTTTCGGACAGGTCTAATCTATTAATGGTTTTTGATGGTCTCTTGGTCCTTCTGGGGGATGAATTGACATGCGGGAAAAAGCCGAAAAAGGGGGTTCTTCTTCTGTTTGTGAATTTGTTTGGATTTCTGGAGTTTCTTGAAATTGTTGTAGTGATGGAACAGTAAAGGGTCTTGTACCAAATTGTGATTTTTCATGTTGAGAGTCAGATTTTGATGCACTGGATGAACTCTGTCTTCGCACTTTTTGGTAAGTCATATCTTTGATTTGCTAAACCTTATATCTACTTAGATGTAGTTTACTATTACTTTTGTAGTATTTACAAGCACTGTCGGATTAATATATCTTATAACTGCTGATGAAATTTATACAGCAGATTTGAGCTAAATGAGGTACATATGTTAGGAACAAAGCCTGATGCTAAAAGACTTTCAACCCTGTTCCCTGTTCCCTGCTGTATATCATTGATCATGTTTAAATATTGGATATATACTATAGTTTGGGCAACCTCTAGTTCCCTCTTAGTTCAAGAACAAACTTAAATTTTTCAAATATTACATTTTCTCATTCTTGCTACTAAACAAGCAAAGCGACTTTCTACACCATCTAATAAAAACCAACCGTAACGACCCCACCAAGAATCAAACCAAAAAACTCCTCCTGGTAAATGGGCAGTAGGGGCGGTCATATCAAAAGTTAATTCGTTGTAATACATCCATTTTTGATTTTTTCTCCAGCCGACTGTATCGCCAAATTTCTCCCAAATTTCTGGTTGAATAGTCGTACTTCCTCCTAAAGATTGATAGAGAGTTTTTTGCACAGAAAAACCAAATCTACCATGACTATATCTCAGCCATAATGTATCAATAGTAATTAAATCCGCACAAGGAAAATTATTAATATCTGCGTCACTTAGCCAGCCATCATTTTCTTTGCCGGTGATTTTTAAGATGATTTTGGTCGTTTCTTGGTCGGCTTCTTGCCATTTTCCGGCTGCTAGTAAGTCTCGTAATTGTCTATAATTAATGTTGCCGGGTGATAAAACTTTGGGGGATATTGCTAAACCTAATAATTCTCTAAATTCTAATATTGATTGAGGACGCGATTCTGGCTGTAATTCCATACCTTTAAGAATAGCATCATTGACGCGATCGCTAATTTGCGGATTATATTCTTTTGGTGCGGTTAAGGATGTCTCTTCATAGCGGTATTCTGCTGGTATGGGTACTTCCTTGGTCAGTAAAGTATACAATGTTGCGGCCAAAGCGTAAACATCTGTATAAGCTCCAAAATTACCACGTCTCTTATACTGTTCTATGGGTGCATAACCATTGGTGCGATCGTTAGTCATGCTTTCAACTTGTCCTTGGTTATATTCCCTAGCTAACCCAAAATCTATTAATACTGCTTCTGATTTATTATGACGTAAAATGATATTACTTGGCTTTACATCCCGGTGTAAAAATCCCTGTTGATGGAGATATTCTAAAGCTTGTCCAATTTGATTAATGTAAAGTAAGGCTTCATTTTCTGATAATTTTTCCCGTTGTTCAAGATAAGCCGCTAAATCTTTTCCTTGAATATATTCCATCACCATTCCCCAAAGTCCATCTTCTTGAATTAATTCATAAACTTGGACAATATGAGGATGATTACATCTGGCTAGTCGTAATGCTTCATTAACAAATTTTACTTGTCTTTGCTCAAAGTCTATTTTACTCTGTTGAATATGATTAAGAGTTTTAATAACAACTAATTTACCTGTCAGCTGTTCTCTGGCGCTGTATGTAACCCCAAAGCCACCACTACCGAGAATTTTTTGAATAATGAACCTGCCATTATTCAGTTGTTGATTGGGCATCCAAAGTCTCATGGATTTATAAGTTAAAAATAGCTGAGTGTGTTCTGTCCCTTCCTTTACTATTTCTATAATAGATAATAGTCAGGTTATATATTACACTTTACAATTTTCCATGCCAGGGAAGTTACCCATACACCTGCAAAAGCCCAATTTTCTCAACCCCTAACCCAAGGAAAGGGAAGATGTGCTTTTGGGGCTTGGAGATTAAAGCTTAAGTCATCCTAGCGTAACCAACGGTTTTCGTGCTTCCAACCGACTTGCAGGACGAAATTCTTCTTTGGTTTGTTGAATCTGATTCAGGGTTTTAATAACGACTAATTTATCTTTGGATTTTTCTTTGGCGCTGTAGGTGATGCCAAAACCGCCACTACCAATAATTTTGTCAATTATCAATCTACCGTTGTCAAGTTTTTGATTAGGTGTCCAAAGTTTCATTGATGTGTCAGTTTAATGCAGATGCTGACACTAATACTAACCTAGCCTCAGCCTTCCTTGTTGTGTTTTTATAGTAGTCTAAAAAGAAAATGGTCTTGTTCTCTCGCTGGCAAAATACACTTCAAGTCTTTGGGGTGGACTCCATCAAAGTAAATCAAGCTTTTACTGAGATAGTCGCAGCCTATTCTCACCCTAACCACCACTATCATAATTTGCAGCATATCCAGCAAGTTCTAGATACAATTGATACTTTGCAAGTATACAGTCAGGATTTAACTTCTGTGAAACTGGCGGCTTGGCTGCATGATATAGTTTATGATACTCATGCTCAAGATAACGAAGAAAAAAGTGCTGATTATGCTGCTAAGTTGTTACACAGTTTGGGTGTTCCGGTAGCTACTATTGATCATGTTACCCATTTAATTTTACAAACCAAACACCACAAAGCAGATAATAGTGATGGTCAGGTGTTACTTGATGCAGATTTAGGAATTTTGGCAGCTTCACCAGAGGAATATAGAAAGTATAGTCAAGCTATTCGCCAAGAGTATGCTTGGGTATCTGAGGAGAAATATATTCAAGGTAGGAAGAAAGTTTTAGAAAGATTTTTGCAGCGAGTGCCAATCTATCATACTCCCTTAATGTTTGCCACCTGCGAACAACCCGCCCGTAACAATATCCAAGCTGAAATTAATGATTTATCTAGTTTTTTTAATTTTTAATTTTTAATTTTTAATTCCATTAGGTCTAGCTTTCAGTTAACATAATGCCCAGCTAACAATAAACTTGCTAACCTATCATTATATTAACGCAAAAACTAGACCCAACTTACAGTTTTACCACCTTAACAGCAGAAACTTAACGCTTACGATAAGGAACTGCGTTTAAGTAGTCGATATCAAACGAAGAGATTTTTTGTGCATAGTTACCTTGAGAAGAAACCGCAGCAGCCAGATCCGCATATTTGCGAGGATCGCCTTCTGCCAATCTCCGTTCTTGGAATTTGCGGGTGTAGAATTTCTCCAAGGTAAAGCGCCAGTCGGTTTTGACTGTACCTGCTGTTTCTTGGAAATCTTCGCCGTAGCGGGGTGTAACCAAGTTAAAGGGACGACCTTCTAAACGCTTACGTTGGTAAGGAACAATGGTGTCACCAAAGTTTTTGGTGTATTCTTCACTATCAACTAGCGCATCTACAAAGCCGTTAAAACCTTTAGTACCAATGACAATTGACCAAGCGATTTGTTCTTCTTTGTTATAGGATGAACGACCTAAAACACGTTTGAGAACAATGTCTACTAGGCGGTAGTTGTTGTTAACAGAAACCACTAACCGATAGAAAGCTTCAGACTTAACTAAACCGCGAATAAAGTCACGTACTGATAAAGAACCATTCTTTAATTGAGATTCTAGAGTTTTTTGGCGGTTAAACTTGAGAATCTCATGTTCGCTGAAAACTTGGCGATATGCTGCCCAAATGATGTTTTGGATGTCAGTGTAGGAACTAACATCTTCTAAACGATAGATATAAGGTGTATTTTCGTTTTGGTCAGCAGTACCAAAGCTGGAAACACGGTGGTTTTGGGTGGTTGGCTTATAGTTAAGTAATGGCAGTGCCATGTTAGGTTTTTCCTCGTACTCTCAAATTAACTTTGCTAATTGAAAGAGGTTTGATTTCTCAAACACCTCATTCAAGCTCTACTTATTTTCCCGCATTAGGGAACACAATAATTAGCCAGATTTAGCGCACGGGGAAGTTGGCGCTGGGACTGATAGAAACAGGAATGCCTTGAGGTGCGGTTTCTCTAGTGGTGTTGGGAATGCTAATATTAGCTGTACTTACGGGAGTGAAAGTAACTGTCTTAATGGTTAAAGAAGCAGCTAGATCCAAGTAATTCTTGATACTACCAGGCTTATAACGTTCTTCTTCTAGTTTGTCGCGCCAGTAATTGCTATAGCGGGGTGTGACTAGATTGAAGGGACGGTCTTTATAGCGTCGCCGTTGGTAGGGGACGATATTTTCGCCAAAGTTGGTGATATATTCTTCAGAATCTAGTAAAGCATCAACAAAGCCGCTCCAGCCAAGGGTAGCAATTTTGATTGACCAAGCAATTTCTTCTTGTTTGTTGTAAGGTGCGCGACCTAACAACCGTTTTAAACCAAGTTCTACTAAGCGATAGTTAGAATTGGTTTTAATTACTAAAGTTTGAAAAGCATCAGATTTAGCTAAACCCCGGATGAAGTCACGGACGCTAATAGCTTTGTTCTTCAATTGAGATTCTAAATAAATCTGACGATAGAATTTGAGGATGACGTGTTCGCTAAAAACTTGGCGATAAGCTGCCCAAATTAGTTCTTCAATTTCCCCAGTAAAAGCATAGTCTTCAATGCGATAAATTCTGGGGGTGTCTTCGTTGGGGACTTCGTAGCCAGGAACACGCTGGTTTTGTGAACTCGGCTTGTAATCTAGTAAAGGTATTGCCATAATTCCAGATTTTGTGTGCGGTTAATCACTAATGACCAATGACCAATAACTAATTGGTTTTGATACCAGGAATGTAACGATAGGGTAGAGCAACAGGAGCAGGTTTAATTGTGGGCTGTTCTGTGCCTACTTCGCGGGAGGTATCGGGAATTTCTAAGGTCTTGATTTGGGCAGTAACAGAGGCAATTGTGCGCTGATAGTTACGCTCACCGGTGACGATTTTTCCAGCCATAGTCATGAAGTTGGCAGGAATAGCGCGACGGATATCAGCAGATGTGGCGTAGCCTGTGGTACGGGCGCTGTAGTAGGAACGACCACCGAGGAAATTGAGGGTTTGGCGATCGCGCCAATATCCATCGTAACGAGGATTAACTAAGTTAAAGGGTCTATCTTTATAGCGACGGCGTTGGTAAGGTACAATGTCATCACCAAAGTTTTCTAGGTATTCATCGGAATCTAGTAAAGCATCGATGAAACCATGTAAACCTTTTTGACCAATGACAATTGACCAAGCAATTTCTTCTTCTTTGTTATAGGCAGCCCGTCCTAAAAACCGCTTTAATATTAAATCTACTAAGCGATAGTTAGAATTTAAGTCTACTACTTGGGTACGGAAAACTTCTGATTTACCTAAACCGCGAATAAAATCCCGGACGCTAATTTTGCCGTTGCGGAGTTGGGATTCTAGGAATTTTTGGCGATAGCTTTGTAAAATCAGGTGTTCACTAAAGATTTGCCGATAAATTGCCCAAATAATATCGTCAATGTCTTTGTCTGAGGTCGCAGCACTTAAACGATAGGCATAAGGTGTATCTTCGTTGGGAACTTCGTAACCAGGAACACGCTGGTTTTGCGTGGTAGGTGGATATTTTAGTAAAGGTACGGACATCTTGACTTTTACCTTATTTTATGATAAACGAAATCACTCATTGACTATAAGCTAACTGCACACGAGCGCGGACTGCTTTTTCGCTGTCATTCAAGAGCATTTCTTGGAGTCTAGCCAAAATAGGCTGACGGACTTGGGCAATTTTCGCTAAGGCTTGTAAACCGACTACGGCAGCGTAACGAATTGACCAGTCAGTATCTTGAGAAATGAATAGCAGGGTTTCTAAAGCGCGAGCGATCGCTGTTTGGGAGTCAGGAGAACCCAATTTATCCCAGTTTAAGTTTCCCAAACCTTTGGCAGCAGCACGGCGGACGCTAGGAGCAAAGTCAGTAGCAGCAGTAGTGATTAAGACATCTAAAGCACGGGGATCGGCGATCGCTGCTAAGGTGCGAATCGAATATGCCCGTGCGCCATAGTTATAATCATCAATTTGGTTAAGAAGTTGGGGTACAGCAATTTCCCCCAGTTCGGTCAATGCTGCGGCTGCTACTGTGGCTGCGGGTGGGTTATTGTAACCAAACACTGCAATTAATGTAGGAATTGCTGCCGCATCTTTGGCTGCTGCTAGATTTTTAACTGCCGTCACCATTTGCTCTTGGGTTTGTGCTAAGGTAACAGCCTGAATTAGTGCTTCAGTCATTAGTCATTAGTCATTAGTCATGAGCAGAGGGGAAAGGGAGAGAGGGGAGAGGGGAGACACGGGGAGGGGAGAGGGGAAAAGTAATAATCTTTTCTGTCCCCGCGTCCCCGCGTCTTTTTTCTGCGTGTCCCCGTGTCAGAGCGTCTCTTCCTCCTGCCCTATGCTCTCTCTTTTCTGCCTGTTGACTACAATAATGCATCCATTAGGTTCATTACCCGTACTGCCTCTGGAGAAATGTCTTGAGTATCCAGTTCATCTGGTAATTGATACTCTAACAACCCCTTTAAGGCTAACAGTTTAAAGCCATTTTCTACCTGAGCATAGGCGATCGCTTCTGCTGAGGGGAGGTAGCCAATCGCTCCTAAATCTCCTAATACCACCCGCCGCATTTTTAAGTCGGCTGTTGCCAACATTTTTACCAACTTTTCCCCATAGAATGAATCTTGGGTGAGTTGATACATTGCTCTAGCAGTGGAGCATTGCACACGGGGGAGGGGATGGTCTAAAAATGGTTGAATGAGAGAAATAGCCTCAATTGCCCCAATGGCTCCCAAGGCTTCAATGACTGCTTCATAAGGCTGCACCAGATGGGGACGGCCTGGTACTTGCACCGCTCCAGCTACACCCCCCTCTAGCAGTTTGATCAGTGCTGGTGTGGCACTTTTATCTCCCAACATGGCCAGTGATTGGGCTGCTGCTTCACGGACATAAAAATCTTCACATTCCAAACACTGAATTAAGCCTGGTACAGCTTTCAGGTTGCCTAGCTTGCCCAATGCTCTGGCTGCATTCCGCCTCAAAGGATAACCCCCTAATTCGGTTTTGTCCTCTTCATCCTCTAGGGCGGCAATCAGGGCTTCTACAGCTTCCGGTTGACTTACTCGATACTTACCCAGCCACCAAGCAGCGTAATAGCGGAGGCTTAAATCTGGTGATTGCAACTGAGCGATCGCTAGTTCTGGTGTTAGCTGTGGAGCATTTTCGCCAGTATATTCTTCCGCACTGGGTTCTCTCATTGCACCTTATTCAGCTACAGTCAATGGCTCAATCTTGACGATTCTGCCACCTAAACGGGTAATCCGTTGCATTTCTTCATTCATCCGGTTGTAGGGTACTGTGATAAACACGCTACCACTACGACGGATATTGAATTTATTTTTGTCAGTTTCGGAACTTTGCCGCAAGCCGACGACTTCATAACGGAAAATACGGCTTGCAGATGGGGAAACGCTACCCGACCCAAGGGTGGTTTGACCAAACATTACTTTTGATATCTCCTATTGCAAGTTTTACAGAGCAAACAGCACCTTACCTTACGTGGATGTAATGCTGACGATTTTACCGCCTTGTCTGTGAATTTGCTGGATCTTGTCAGATAGTCGCTCGTAAGGTACGATAAATGCTGTGCTGCTCCGTCTAACGCTGGGGTAGCCTGGATTGCGTATGCCTGTTACCTCTATCCGGTACACGCGATCCGAATCTCCTCCTACGGCGTTACCTAAGTTTTGCTTAGGTGCAAGATCCGCAGATGCGCGGAAAGCCCATTCATCATTTAATCCAGAAGGTCCAACAATTGAAGATGCTTGATTAGTTGCTAACTCCCGTGCTAAACGGGCTTTGCTACCTTCTATTTGTGAGCGATCGCTATTCGCGTAACCCCGGTATAATCTGAAAAACCGATTGAACCCTACTGTTTTTTGCCCTGGTTGAGTTTCAAAACCGCGATAGTAAGGAACTATGTTGTCACCAAAGCTATTTTGATACTCGACTGAATCAATATAGGAGTCGATTTCCGCATCATACCCTTGGCTAATATATAAGTCCAAGTGATAAGCCACTTCCGACTCATCATAGGGAGCGCGACCCAACAGATGTTTATAATTGAGTTCAATTAACCGGGTTTGGAAACTGTTATAAAAGAATTTAGCTTTGTAAAGTTCAGACTTAGCAACGCTGCGGACAAATTCCCGTACTGTCAAGTTACCATCCCGCAGCAGTGATTCCGCACTGACTAAACGCTCAGATGCCATGATGTAGTCATTACCTAATACTTGCCGATAAACAGCTCGAATGACTAACTCAATCTCTTCCCTACTGGCTTTAGGACGTAACTCAATAGGACGCGCTTGGCTATAAGGCTCTGCACCTAGTCTAGATGCTGCTGTTGTAATTGCCATTTTTCCCCCTATATATTCTTACTCTGGGAGTTTTAACTGAAGTGTCAATTATTGATGGCTAATACAGCCTGAAGTGAAAATCTATTCAGTGACAAAAAAATTAAAAGTCTGTCACACAAACTTTTTTGCTTCCCGTCTCTTCAATTTTAGATTTGGAATTGGGGACTTTAGATCGTTTCATCTAAAATCTAAAATCTAAAATCTAAAATTCTAGATAAAACTATGCCCGGTGCGAGATGCAAATACTAGGTGAATCACTCCATCCAGCACTTGTACCCCTCCCCGGGCATGACACTATCTAGCTGAGAGCGTTGATAGCGTAGTCAATGTAGCTGTTAGCTTCGCCAGCAGCTTGGCCGCTTAAACCGTGGTTAGCTTTGATATATTTCAAAGCTTCGATATACCAGCTGGGAGACAATTCATAGGAGCTGTTGATTTCAGCTAAACCAGCAATTAAGTATTCATCCAAGGGGCCAGTACCACCAGCAATTAAGCTGTAGGTGATGATCCGCAGGTAGTGACCGATGTCACGAGCGCACTTAGCTTTACCACGAGCATCAGATGCGAATTGAGGTCCTGGGGTGTTGGTGGTGTAAGGGAATTTTTGGTAAACCGCTTGGGTTGCACCATCAATCAGGCTTTGAGCTTTGGAGCTTAATACGCGAGCAGCTTCTAAGCTGTCAGCTGCGCGATCGAAACGACCTCTAGCAGCTTGTAATTCGGTGTTGCTTAAGAAACGGCCTTGAACGTCAGCAGCTGCAATAGCTTCGGTGATGGGGGTTTTAACCATGATGTAAAATCTCCTTAGTATGCTTCAATTTTTGGCACTGGATACCTAAATTCTGGGTGTCCAGCTTTTTGTTAGATATTAGGCTACAGCAGCAGCAGCGCGATCGAAGTAGCTAGCAACTTCGGAAATCAACGCACTGCAATCACCTTTGCTGATACCGTTGGGATCGTTAGCGATCGCAATTGCAGCTTCTTTCATTTTTTGTACGCCAACAGCTACGGAAGAACCAGGAGTACCTAATGCTTGGTAGGTTTCGCGTAGGCCGTTCAAGCAACGATCATCTAATACACTGGAGTCACCTGCTAAAATAGCGTAGGTTACATAACGTAAGATGATTTCCATATCGCGCAAGCAAGCAGCGTTGCGACGGTTGGTGTAAGCATTACCACCAGGAGCAACCAACTGGGGTTGTTCTTCAAACAATGCACGAGCAGCATTGGTAACGATCGCAGAAGAGTTGCTGGTGATGCGGTTTACAACATCCAAGCGCTTGTTGCCTTCTTTTACAACAGCTGCTAAAGCATCGATTTGTTCGCTGCTTAAGAATTCGCCTCTAGCGTCAGCTTGAGATACTACCTTGGTAAATACATCTAATGTCATGGACCCTAATCTCCTAATTACTTAGTTGAGAAACGTCTTGATTAAAACTGCTAACGATTTAATCGAATTAATCGAAGATGGTTGCTAACAGACTCTTAGTTAAAGGTTTCTCGACTTTTCCGTCTTTTATCCCACCACTGAGTCAAGATTATGAGAGTCAGGGATGGTTTTATGAGAAACTGGCAAACTTTGTGGATTGATTGCCGTATTTAACTTTTATCTGTTCTTTAACCCCTCCAGCTTATGTTTATACACCGCTATAGATCCTTTATTTGTTACAATTTATGAATAAATAAGTGAGAGGAATAAGAAAAGCCTCAAATCCTTTACATACAAGGGATGTGCCTGAGAAAACCACCAATTTTTCGTTACACAACTTAACAAATGTTGCATCATAGAGCAATTTTGCTCAATTTTAGATTTTTTTAATTTTCGCAAAAACCTGGACGACACAATCTTTTGCTGCGATTAATAAGGGTTTCAGCAAGTGGTGATTTTATAAAGAAATGTAAAATTAATCTTTCTTAATATTTTTGTGATTACTTAAATTTTTCCTCTGAGGGGGCATCTGAGACAGATTTTTGGTCAAGTGAGGCGAGACACGGATGGGGTAGACACGGAGAAAAAAGCAGAATTTCGGATAGATTCTTACTTAGGAGGGATGACAATTTAGTAACTGCAATATAAGCAAAAGCACTCTTTACAACTATATAGGAATCTAAGCTGAAGCAAAAGTATAGAATGATACTGAAATGATATAAATAGTATAAAAAAAACTAAACAAAATTAAAAATTAAAAATTAAAAATTCGTCTTGAAAAGTTTCCAGGGCGTGGGAAACCCGCCTACAGAACTTTTGTCTTTGACACGCTACGCGATCGCAAAATTCAAAATGGGGAAGACTGGATTTGATCAGGGTTTGACGATAGTAAGGATTCAGAATTGAGAATCCAGAAGTCAGAATTAAAGAGAACTTGAGATTTAATCTGGATAATTTTAGCCAAAATTATTACTATAGCAATCCGATCTGAGTTGTGAACTGACTTTTGGAAAAAGGGAACAGGGAACAGGGAACAGGGAACAGGGAACAGGTAGCGTTCATAAATGATTTAGGATTGCTATATCTATTCCTTATTTGATAGCCATTCTGACTAC
>DATGXQ010000392.1:0-5290 GCA_035298905.1 Nostocaceae cyanobacterium
AGGGGGAAGTCTGCTCTCAGAGCAAATCCGAGCCTACATGGAACCGCGATTTGGGGCAGATTTTAGCTCTGTGCGAGTGCATACAGGTGAACAAGCAGTGCAGATGAATCGGGAGTTAGGCGCACAGGCATTTACTCATGGTAGTAACATTTACTATGGTGCGGGTAAGTCACCTGGAGTTAATGAGTTGACTGCTCATGAGTTGACCCATGTTGTACAGCAGATGGATAATTTGCAACGCAAGTGTACAAACTGCGAGAAAGAAGATGAACGGATAATGCGTAAGGAAAATAATAGTTTATACAGTTTCTCTAATATTAACTCTCAGGTTGGCGACGATACGCAGAAGATAGGTGATAAGGGGTATCGTCTGACTATTGCACCAATAGATTTACAGAGTGAACCTGAATATCTTGAACATGAAGCAGATAAAATGACAGAACAGGTCATGAGATCAGACCATAAACTACTACACAGTCCATTAAGTAAAAATATTACTAAAAATCAATTAAGCACTCCTGCTATTCAACGAGCACGAGTCCTACTACCTCGTCCAATACCTTTGTGTGGTTTGAACTTAACTCATATTGATCTTGAACCACCAAGGGCGCGTGATCTTGAGCCATGTCAACCAAAAAATGTAAGGGTGACACGTGTAAATCTTATAGGTCGCCAGGTAACAGCCGCAACAACTGGAAATGGGAGAATAGTATTCAATCTGCATATAGGTTACTACCGTGATCCGGCTACAGGACGGCTGTGTGCGATAGTAGACGATTCTAAAAAGTGTATAGCTCCCCGTTGCAAGGAATTGGGCTGTTTTCCAACTATACAGGAGGTAATGCAGGCAATAATTAGTTTCCTGATAGGTGCCCTAATAGTGTTAGGCACTATAGCTTTAACAATTATAGAAGCTATAATCAAAGAGCTATTTGGAGGATCAGCACCTATTCCTGCACCAATATAGTAGTCATCTTCAACCTAGAGAGTTGACTTTGTTGGCTTTTAGTAATTATGCACTATGTAAATCTATTTTTGCTAAAAGCCTTGACAGTAAAGGGTTTCAGCCAAAGTGAATGCTGAAAAATTCTGCATGAAACACACCCCAAAAACGGTATAGAATCAACTCTCCATCTTAAACCTAATAGCTCATACTCCATGATTAGAGATATAGGAAATGTAATTAAATGCGCTACTTGATTGATGATTGGAATGCCGAACCAGAGGAATCTCTTGCACTCTATAGGGCTACTGTCAGCTGGGCAGCTAGACAAAGCGACTATTTTGTACTTAGCCTTCAACCTGATATCTACGACAGCCAATTTCTATTAACAAAGATTTGCGCTCTAGGAGAAGTTGAACGAGTACCAGTACCAGAACCAACCCCTGAAGAAAATCTTTTTGCTAAAACGATTAAAGAACTATTTCATCCCATAGCAAATGTATTGGAAGTTCGTTTCCACCAGAGACCGACAGAACTACTAAAAGTTTATGGAAAGCCATCTGAAGATTTGATTACAGAACTCACTACTAGACAAGCACCTGAAAGGGCAATCGCAGGTGATTTATGTCCAGTAGAAGATGTGGAAATGTTGATTGGCGATGGCGAAACGCCCAGCGTAGCTGATCGCTGTATTTATATTTTGAATGACTACGGGCGCACACAAGTGTTGGATATGACATCTGAGGAGATGGAAAGTCTGCAAGAACACTTACTAAGTGCGGGTCTAAATCCTTCTCGTTTGGTTCTAGCACCAAAATATATCAGTAACAATAGCATAAGTTAAAGTGAAATGTTTACTTTTGCTAATTGAAGTTTTTTAGAAGTGTGAAGCGATCGCCCCATTTTCCCCAAGAAGCGATCGCCTACGGCGGGCGTTTCGCCATCGCCCCATTTTCCTACTTTACCCTACATCATCATGAGCGAAACGGTTAAATAGGAAGTCTAAAGCATAGTTTCGCAGTTGATAATATTGGGGGTCTTCCATAATCCTGGCGCGATCGCGTGGACGTGCAAAAGGAATCTCTAATACTTCCCCAATCTTGGCATGAGGTCCATTCGTCATCATCACTAACTTATCTGCTAAAAATAGCGCCTCATCAATATCATGGGTAATCATTAATACTGTACAACGATTATCACCCCAGATTTTTAACAACTCTTCCTGTAACTCTTCCTTGGTAATCGCATCTAGCGCCCCAAAAGGCTCATCTAAGATTAACACTTTAGGACGAATCGCCAAAGCACGAGCAATAGATACCCGTTGTCTCATCCCTCCAGACATCTGCATTGGTTTTTTGTCCATCGCATCAGCTAAACCCACCATTGCTAAATGTTCCCGGACAATGGCGCGTTTTTCTGGTTCTGGCTTATTGGGGAAAACAGCATTTACAGCTAAGTAAATATTTTCAAACGCAGTTCGCCAAGGTAGCAAAGCATAATTTTGAAATACTACCATGCGATCGGGTCCCGGTTTGGTGATTGGTTGACCCTCTAACAGCACTTGGCCGGAGGTGGGAAAATTAAAGCCAGACACCATATTTAGCAAAGTGGATTTACCACAACCAGAGTGACCAATCACACAAATAAATTCACCCTGTTCTACTTCTAGATTTACACCATCAAGAACAGTAAACGGGCCTTTCTTGGTGGGGTAGACTTTGCTTACGTCTTTGATTTGCAAGAAAGGTTGAGGACGATTAAGAGTTACAGTTTTTTTCACTTGTCTATCTCTACTGTTAGTGGTAAAAGTCATAATTTTGTCTCTTGTCAGGGATCAGTGGTTAAATCAGCTAAAAAATCAATGGCTGGAGGGCAAAACTTCAAAGTTGAAGTTAATAGTCGTTTTTAATTGACTCGAATATGGCTTCTTTTTAGAGATAAAGCTATGTATGATGTTCACATTGTTCTATCTCTCAACAAAACACCAAGTCTTTCACTAAAAACTGGATAGTCTAAAGTCTTAAGACATAAACTTTTAGTAACAATGCAGAGCGATACATTTTTAATGCACAACTCTCTAGTCACAATGCAGAGCAATACAATGTTAATACAGCAATTACAGTAACAATGCAGAAGAATACAATTTTAATGCAAAGACATCTAGTAGTAATGCAGAGGTAGACAATTAAATTTTTAAGATGAAAATTTTTATCTTTTGTCTCTCTGCATCTAAAACTTCTCTGCCTGTTTTATGCTGCTGTTCTTCTAGGAGTATCGAGAACAACTTCTGCGACAGAAAAATCCCGTTTAATTTCCAACCCGTTTAAATAAGAGATCGGATCATCTGCATTAAAGGGTTTACCATCAAATAATTGAATCGGTTGGCGAGTATAGCTAATATCTAAGCCTAACTCCCGTGCTGCGGTACTAAACACACGCACTCGACACACCCTTTCCACAATTTCCACCCAGTTACGGGGGAAGGGAGTATCACCCCAACGTGCTAACTGAGTCATAATCCAAATTTGTTCAGTTCGACTAGGGCGGTTGATGGCAGAATCAGCATAAAACTGGTGATGGGCAAATTCCCGTAAAGGATGTTCTAAATCACAAGTTGCACTGCTGGGGTCTTCCAGTTGGATATATTCAATGTCAGTGCAGACATAATCTCGACGGGCGAGAATTTGCCGTACTTCCAATGCATGATCAGGATTTGCACAATATTGACAAGCTTCTATTAAGGCTTTGGTTAAAGCAATATGGGTATTAGGATAATTTTCTGCCCAATCTTCCCGCACTCCCAATACTTTACCAGGATGTCCTAACCATACTTCTAAATCGGTAGCAATGGTAAAACCCACGTTTTCGACTGCGGCGCGATAATTCCAAGGTTCGCCTACACAGTAACCATCAATGCTTCCTGCTTGCAAGTCTACTACCATTTGGGCAGGAGGGATGGTTTTCATTTCTACATCATAGTCAGGATCTATCCCACCAGCCGCTAACCAGTAACGTAACAATAAGTTGTGCATCGAGGCGGGATGAACTACACCCATTCTATGACCTTGGTCACGGGTACGCAGCAAATAATTTTTAAAGTCCGATAAGTTGCGGACACCTTCTTCATAGAAGCGTTTAGCTAGGGTGATGGCGTTCCCGTTGCGAGTCATGGTGAGGGCGGTAACAACGGGTAAAGGTTGGTTTTGATTTCCCCCCAAGCTTAACCACATCGGCATACCTGATGGCATTTGGGCTGCATCTAAATAACCGCCTGTAATGCCGTCTACGATACCCCGCCAGCTAGTCTCCCGGACAAGGTTAACTTCATCTAAACCATGTTTGGTAAAAAAGCCCTTTTCTTTAGCAACAGCTAGGGGGGCGCAGGCTGTGAGGGGTAAAAAGCCGATTTCTAAGTTAACTTTTTCTAAACCGTGACGGGAAATAGCTGCGGTTTTTCTGGCGCGGAGTTTCTTAATGCGTTTTTGTTGGTTGAGGAAGTAAATCATCTCACTCCGTAGGCTGTAATAGCTTGGGTGTTCGACTACTTCCATCCGCTTGCGGGGTCTAGGGATATCAACTTCTAAAATATCGCCAATTTTGGATTCTGGGCCATTGGTTAACATGACAATTCTGTCAGATAGTAACACAGCCTCATCGACATCATGAGTTACCATCACCGCAGTAACTTCATTTTCCTCGCAGATTTGCATTAATTGTTCTTGCAGATTTCCCCGTGTCAAGGCATCCAAAGCGCCAAAGGGTTCATCTAATAATAATAGTTTAGGACGAATTGCCAAAGCGCGAGCGATCGCCACCCGTTGTTTTTGTCCACCAGATAACATCCCTGGTTGCTTGTCTGCATGGGGACGTAAGCCCACCATATCAATATGTTTCTCAACAATGGCTTTTCTTTCCCCGGCGGGTAAACCTTGCATGACCGCATCTACAGCCAAAGCGATATTTTCCCGTACAGTCCGCCAAGGTAGCAATGAATAGTTTTGGAATACTACCATGCGATCGGGTCCCGGTCGAGTAATTCTTTGTCCTTCTAAGGTAACTACTCCCTCGGTTGGTAAATCCAAACCGGCAATCATATTTAATAATGTAGATTTACCGCAACCAGAGTGACCAATTAAAGAGACAAATTCACCTTTTCTAATCTGTAAATCAATTCCTTTCAGGGCGATATATTTACCACCGCCAGTTAAATCAAAAACTTTATCAATTTGGTCAACAGCAACGAAGATACTCATAGTTGTTTTGGGTGTGGAGATTTGGATGAGGGGAGAGGGGGGAAGGGGAGACGCGGGGAGGGGAGAGAGGGAGATGGGGAGATGGGGAGATGGG
>DATGXQ010000393.1:0-8881 GCA_035298905.1 Nostocaceae cyanobacterium
AACAGGGAACAGGTAAGAAATACAGACATTTCTGTTTTCAGTTAATATGTGCAATTAATTTTGCTTGGGTACTTAATTATGGGTAGCACGAATAGCTTGACTAAAATCTAAAATAGTCAAATTCTGGTCATGTCTAGGTTAGGTCTTCGAGCTTTACTTAAGTAAAGGTGTGATCAAGAAATTTAGATGGACAAAAAACTAGATCCAAGGCAGAGTTTATGTAAGATATGAAGATATAAATCGACTTCTGATTGTCATATTCTGTGAGTATAGTTGCCTTTATTAAAACCTGGATTCATCTAGATGAAAGTCTGTTGTATGCAAGGTTTCTAGGTTGTGGAATTTGTCAGCTACTTGATCCAGACAACTAAAAAGTGCTGTAAATTAAGTAGAGCAAATTTATTAACCTCTTATTGTATGTATTTTAAAAATCCTAGAGTTGGTTGTCATCTAACTTGAGTATGAGTTCGTGTATTAATTCATTAATGATTAAATGGCTACTAATTAGAAGCGGTAGAATAAATTGTAACTTAAAACTTAAGTAATACTTCGGGAAGAGGATTTCTATTTTTTTATGGGATAATATAGCAATCCTAAATCATTTATGAACGCTACCTGTTCCCTGTTCCCTGTTAAGAGTTCCCTTCTCTCCAAAAGTCAGTTCACAACTCAAATCGGATTGCTATATGTAGTGATACCAAAAAGTTTTAGCTAAAAATTGTTAATTATAGTTGTTTTCTGAGGCAGATTTTATTATTTCAGTCTTCATCTATCTAAATACAGCAGGGAACAGGAAGACTGAAAGTATCTTAGCATCAGACTTTGTTCCTAAAATTTGTACCTCATTTACTTGAAACTTGCTCTATCAGGATAATTTCATCTCTAAAGTAGAGATTGAGGAAATATTAAAGCTTGAGTGCTGAAAGAAAAGGAGTAAATACAGGTTGTATTTCTGGACGACTGAGAACTAGAGTAGGGAAAGAGCGATCGCTATAATCAACCCCAGCTAATAAAGGAAATGGCTCATCTTTGAGGGAAATCCAAGCACCACCAGCCGCCTGTAAAATTACCCAAGCCCCGGCTATATCCCATACTTTCGGTGTGGCTTCTATTCCTCCCAAAACTGCACCTGTAGCCACAGTCAAAAAGTTATAACTAGCAACGCCTAACATCCGAATTTTACAAGGGAAACCTGGTTGAATCACTCCCGTGCTGCGAGAACAAAGGTTAAAAAAGTGATTGCTGCTAGGATTGTCAATACTGGTATGAATGGGATGATGATTGACAAATGCACCGTTTGGTGTCACTAAACCAGATTTTCCCGCCCAAAAACCATGAAAACTTTGATTGAGTGGGGGTACATGCACATAACCAAAAATTGGTGTTCCTTGATAAAGTAAACCCAAGGAAATGCCCCAAATGGGAATACCGCGTGTAAAGTTAGTTGTACCGTCTAAGGGGTCTATTACCCAGCACCAATCTGTACCGGGAAAGGTACGATCGCCTTCTTCAGTCAAAATACCATAACCTGTAAAAGTGGAGGCGATCGCATCCCTAAGTTCCTGATCTGCCCATTTATCGGACTGGGTAACTAAACTACCATCAGCTTTTTGATCAGCTTGTACCCGTCCAAAATCCTGCATTAATTGCTGTCCCACTCTTGCGGTAGTGGTTTGGGCAAATTCTAAAACAGTCGTCCAGAAGTCAGTCATTAGTGATTGGTGATTGGTGATTGGTGATTGGGGACTGGTGATTGGTGATTGGGGACTGGTGATTGGGAAAAGTAATAATTAATTTTTTTCCCCTCTCCCCTCTGGTGCGTCCCTCATCTTCCCTCATCTCCATCTAATCTAAATCACTTTCGAGGACAGTTGCGATCGCTTGTTTTGTATTACTTTGAAATTCCTTGACATTTACCTGTCGGAGTACCAAAATAGCCAGCAACATACCTAAAGCTTGTAAGCCAAATACTGTACCATAGGCAAACTTGAGGGGAAATAGTGCTTTACCTAAGTCTAGAATAGCTCCACCGCTCACAGTTGCCAATGCTCTAGCCATAGCCTGGGCTAAACCCCAAGCACCAATAAACGTTCCTGCGGTTTCAGCAGCAGTTAAATCTAACATTAAGCTAATTGCTCCTGTAGTAGTCACTCCAGAGGCTAAACCAAATAATAATAATGCTCCTTGCAGCAATTGTTTATTGGCACTGAAACCAGATAAAAGAACTAAAATCAGGGTAAAAGCTACCGTTGCACAACCCAATTTGGCGGTTTTTTGTTTGCCTAAACGTGGCACGATTAAAAAGCCAGTAGAACCAATCCCAATTAATGTTCCTGTTCCCCAAAAGGCGTTAAGTCTGGTAGTTTCTGACACACACATACCAAACACCTCACCTCCATAGGGTTCAAGAACCGCCTCTTGTAGAAATAAACTCATCGTCATCAGCAACAAAAAGCCAAAAAATAAGCCTGTTTGCCGACTGGCTGTAAGCACCTTAAAGGCTGTTTTGAGAGTAATTTGGTCTTCCCTAGCCACAGCTTTAGAGCGAAGATTGTAGCGGGAATATTTTTTCTCTACTCCAAAGGTGGAAACGAAACTTAAGCCAAAAACGACTGCGGGCAGAATAAAAAATATCCGGTTGATAGAGTTTTGCAGTGCAGCTAATTGTTGGGGTTGACTATATAATGATACAGTCCCAACTAAAGATTCTTGACAGGTTGTAGTGGCTGGTAATAACTTCGAGGTAATAATCGCACCGATGACAATGCCCACCATCAACATTGACCAGACAATCCCCACCAGTTTAGAACGATTGTCTTCATCGGAAACATCGACTAATAAAGCCGCAAACGGGGTGGAACTAGAACTTAAAGCTAGTCCATAAAAGGCAAAAATGCCAGCCAGTAAAGCTACCCAACCAAAAGTGACCGGCTGCCAACCTAAAGTATAAAAATTAGCTCCTAATTGCCAAGTAACTTGTACAGCTAAAAAAGCAGCGATCGCAAATATTGCTGAACCTAACCAAACATAACCACTACGATGATAACCCAGAAAAGGTTTAGCGTCGGACATTTGCCCAAACCATAACCTTGTCGGTGCTACGAACTGATGCATAGCTATAGTACCGGCCACAATAGTAGCAGGTATTGCTAACTCTTTAATCATGATCCGATTCAGCACTCCTAAAGTGAGAATGGACATAATACCCAAACCCATTTGGAACAAGCCTAGCCGAAACATGGTCACAACACCGACCTTTGGCATAGCTAGGGTTTTTTCCGTATCAAATACATCACCGCTTGCCATAGCTAAATTCTCATCTGGTTGACAGGTTTAATCTCCGATTAACTTTAGGATAAAACGAAACCCTCATCCCCTCTATCTTGTTGTGAACAAACCAGACAATAGCAAAAATACAGCAGGGAACAGGGAACAGGGAACAGGGAACAGGGAACAGGGAACAGAGTTAAAAGTCTTTTGGCATCAGGCTTTGTGACTAAAATTTGTACCTCATTTACATGGAATTTGCTGTATTTATCTGCGTCCATCTGCGTACCCTGTGGGAAGGTTGTGCCAACATCTGCGTTCATCTGCGTTTAAATTTTCCCTGAGTCTCAATAAATGCCTATCCATAGCATTGCTAAACTAAAAAAGTAAAGAAATGTAAACATAGTCAATCTAGCAAAAATGGAAACTGTAACTCTAGGACAAGACCTGATCGTCAAACCCCTGTGTATTGGTACTTGGGCTTGGGGTGACAAATTATTCTGGAATTATGGCAATGGCTACGGTGAGGAAGAATTAAAAGCTGCTTTTAATGCTGCCATAGAAGCAGGTATTACCTTTTTTGATACAGCCGAAGTCTACGGTTTAGGACTGTCAGAAAAATTTATCGGTGAATTTAAACAACAAACACCCCACCAGGTACAAATTGCTACTAAATTCGGTCCATTACCTTGGCGGTTTAATGGTCAATCTGTATCTGAAGCGTTAACAGAAAGCCTCAACCGTCTACAAGTAGAAAGAATTGAACTATACCAAGTACATTGGCCATTTACTTTTTTCCTCAGTCAAGAAACCTTGATGAATACACTAGCTGACGAAGTGAAGCGGGGAAGAATTGCCGCCGTAGGTGTCAGTAATTACTCAGCATCCCAAATGCGCGAAGCACACCGCATTCTAGCCGCTAGAGGTGTACCTTTAGCAGTAAATCAGGTGCGCTATTCGTTGCTGTCACGCCAAATTGAAAGTAATGGTATTTTGTCAACAGCCCGTGAGTTAGGTGTAACCATCTTAGCCTATAGTCCTTTGGCACAGGGACTACTTACAGGTAAATACACAGGCGAAACTACTCCATCTGGAGCGAGAAGCATAGACCCGCGCTTTAGTCAAGATGGGTTAAGAAAAATTGAGCCAGTAATTTCTTTACTGCGGCAACTCGGTGAAAAATATGGTCGTACCCCTGCCCAAGTAGCCCTGAATTGGTTAATTGTCCAGGGGAACGTAATTCCCATTGCCGGGGTGAAAACCGCCGCGCAAGTACAGCAAAATGCTGGTGCTTTAGGTTGGCAGTTAAGTAAAGAAGAGTTTCAAGAACTGGAAAAAGTTAGTCGCCCTTGGTTAAATTAAGAACTATTAGTCAAAACTATTAGTCAAAAGTCCCGCATTATTTACCAATGACTAATGACTAATGATCCATGACTAAGACGCTGATTCTCTAGCTTTGGAAACCGAAGCTTCACGGCGAGTTGTCTTTAATTTAGGCTTGGGAGTTGCTCTTCCCTCTTCTGTTTGACTGTCTTTAGCCCAAGAGGAACGAGTGCGATCGTCGGAAGAGTTGCGGACTCGATCGCCATCTCTTCTCTTGATTAACTTGGGTTTTGGTGTAGAAGCCACTTCTTCGGGAATTTCTACATCAGAGTTTAACCAAGCGGGACGAGTTTGATCATAAGCAATTTGCAGGGCAGCTGCGGCGATCGCTTGGGGATCATATTTTTCAATCAATTCGCTGATAATCGGCAAGAAGGAAGCTAATCTTTCACCCGTTAAAGCTTCGGCTACCTGTTCCTTTAACTTGTGAATGTGTCTAGCTTCAATTTGTGCCTTGGTAGGAATTGATAGCACTTGCCAATTTTGGCGGACATGACGCTCAAACGCTTGCTGTTTACGGCGCTCAAAGGGTTGAACTAAGGTAATTGCTGTTCCTTCTTTCCCAGCGCGACCAGTCCGACCAATGCGGTGAACGTAGGTTTCTACGCTATCGGGTAAGTCGAAGTTAATTACATGGGATAGTTGGTCAACGTCTAAACCCCGTGCAGCAATGTCTGTAGCTACTACCCAGCGTACTTGACGGTTACGGAAACGAGTTAATAATCTTTCCCGTGCTTGTTGGGACAAATCACCGTGATACTCATCTACACTATGACCAGCAGCTTGCAATTGATTGGTTAATTCCGCAGCTGTGCGGCGGGTGCGAACAAAGATTAAAGCTGTTTCTGGGTCTTCCATTTCTAGAATCGGCTGTAAAGCTTTAGCCTTTGTCCAGTGACGCGGAATCAAATAAGCTACTTGGTTAATTTTATTAGGTGTAGCTTTGGGTTGTTCTACTGTCACTATTGCGGGCGATCGCAAAAATTTATTTACCAGCATCCTAATAGATGGTGGCATGGTGGCGGAGAATAAGGCGGTTTGTCTTTCTTCTGGTGCTTGAGAGAGAATTTTCTCTACATCATCAATAAAGCCCATGCTTAACATTTCATCGGCTTCATCTAATACAAACCATTTGACTTGATCTAGTTTTAGGCTACCCCTCTCTAACAAGTCAATTACTCGTCCCGGAGTACCCACTACAATCTGTGCGCCCCGTTTGAGTTGCATAATTTGTCTGTCAATGGACTGACCACCATATATAGCCACAGCCCGTAAACCACTATCACCAATAAATTGGCTAATGGCATCATGCACTTGAATCGCTAATTCCCGTGTAGGAGTTAGAATCAATGCCTGTACTGCTCTTTGGCTGGCATCTAACCGTTCTAAAATCGGCAGGGAAAAAGCTGCTGTTTTACCTGTACCTGTTTGGGACTGACCAACCACATCCCGTCCTGATAGTAATTGCGGGATAGCTTGGGTTTGGATATTGGTAGGTGCGGTAAAACCGATTTTGGCTAACTGTTCAGCACGTTCTTCAGATAAGCCTAATTCTTGAAAAGTAGGATTCATCAATTCTCCTTGATGTTAATTTGGACTTTGGACTTGAAAGACAGGAGTCAGGAGTCAGAAATCCCACCAAGTTGATTTTTGGTTGATTTTTGACTGAAAAGCTTAAATAAAAAGCTTAAATAATATTTACCTAACTCACATAATAAGCTGCTGTAATACCGATACTGATTGTTAATTACTAACAACTTGACCGTAAAGGTCATAGGCATCGGCGCTGTAAATCGTGACGGGGACGATAGTTCCTAGCCTAGCTTCTCCTGTCACATAAACTTGACCATCGACTTCCGGGGCAAATCTGCCGGAACGACCGATTAATTCTCCACTTTCGGCGTTTTCTTGCTCAATCAGGACATCGACTGTTTTACCAACTTCCTGTTGATTTTTCTTCAGGGAAATTGGTTGTTGGAGTGCCATCAGTCTGTCATGGCGTTCTACCATCACTTCTGAGGGAATCTGATTCGGTAAACTGTAGGCGGGCGTTCCCTCTTCTGGTGAAAAGGTAAATACACCAACATGATCAAATTCATGGCGTTGGGTAAACTCTAGTAAATGCTGGAAATGGGCTTCTGTTTCGCCGGGAAAGCCAACGATAAAGGTAGTTCTCAGCACTGCTTGAGGTAATGCTGTCTTTAATTGCTCAATAATTCCGTCGTTTACCCGCCCTTGCCAGGGACGGTTCATGGCCCGCAGAATTTCTGGGTGGGAATGTTGCAGGGGTAAATCTAAGTAAGGTAAGACGTTGGGAGTTTCTTGAATCGCCGCAACTACTTCTTGAGTCAATCCCGTAGGATAAGCATAATGCATTCTAATCCAGGGGATATCCACTTGACCCAAAGCCCGCAACAATTGGGCTAATTGTGGTTTACCGTAGATGTCTAAACCGTAATTGGTGGTGATTTGAGAAATCAGGATGATTTCTTTTACCCCTTGGGCTGCTAGTTCCTGTGCTTCAGCAACTATTGATTCAATGGTACGCGATCGCTGATTACCTCTCAAATAGGGAATGATACAGAATGCACAGCGATAATCACACCCTTCTGCCACTCGCAGGTAAGCTACTCCTTCTGTTGTCGTCCGGTAGCGCGGTGTAGTTTCATCCGCGATGTACCTGGGTTCAGCACTAATTTCCTTAACTCTTTCTCCTTGTTCTGCCCTCTCAATAACATTAACAATTTTGTGATAATCACCTGTTCCCACCACTGCTACCGCTTCCGGTAATTCTGTCAATAATTGTTCTTGAAAGTGCTGGGCCATGCAGCCTGTGATCACAATTTTTTTATTGGCCTCTGCCAGTTCTACTAAAGTCCTGACCGACTCTTCTCTTGCGGCTTCGATAAAACTACAAGTATTGACGATGACGTAATCAGCTAACTCCTCATTTGTATCTACACCATAGCCTGCTTCTACTAACAGCCCTAACATGTGTTCTGTATCAATTCTGTTTTTCTCGCAGCCCAAGTGAGATATGGCTATTGTCGGCTTTTCTCCCATATTTTGCAAAAATCTTCTATCTTCTGTTTGTTCGGTCGAAAATTGCAGTACCAGTTTGGTACTCCATCCCGCACCCTATATATAGACAACAGCAGTGACGCGACTTTCACCGCTAGTTAATCTTCACGGACTTATGACCCTCATCGATTACATCGACAGAGGTCATGCTATGATATTTTTATTATTTGTTTCCCAGGGTATTCTTTGGTGTCTGGAATTACATTGGACACTCGTTATATTTTTTTAACAATTCGCTAATTGGTATTGTACATTACCGCAGCGTGTCTTTTGTTAATTTACCCATTGGGAAGCCGCCCTTGGGGCTTAGTATGAGAAGTCGCTACCCTCCGGGAAATCGCGATGGCGACCACGCCGATCAAGCAGTAATGCTGCCCTAGCTTTGAGGTTTAATCTACGGCTGAGTGTAGATGAGACACCTAAAACCACGGAAAGCTGCCTTGCGTCTTGTGAGTGGCAAACTCCTCTTATAGCCAGGTTTTATCTTAACATATCTTATGGAAGGTTTTACTTTAATTTCCACCAATAGGAGGAAGTAGTAAACTGACCAAATTTAAAGAAGGCATGAGGTGAGGCAGCCCCCATCTTCTCCCGCAGGGAGAGGCCAGAGCCAAGGCGGTTTTCGTCGATGAGGGACTGCTAAACCCGAAGGGCAGGAGGTGAGCCACTGCCTTTTTCCAGAAAAACGCTGCGAGACAGATTAAAGAAGTGGACTTACATCAGCTATTTAAAACTCGAACACCAATCATTGGGGTAGTTCACTTATTACCGCTACCGACCTCACCCCGTTGGGGAGGTAATCTCAAAGCGGTGATTGACCGCGCTGAACAAGAAGCAACAGCCCTAGCTAGTGGGGGTGTAGATGGGATCATAGTAGAAAATTTTTTTGATGCCCCATTTACCAAAAACCAAGTTGACCCGGCGGTTGTGAGTGCTATGACCGTAGTGGTGCAGCGAATACAGAATTTAGTGACTTTGCCTGTAGGCTTAAATGTATTGCGGAACGATGGGAAAAGTGCATTAGCGATCGCCGCTTGTGTCCGCGCTCAATTTATCCGTGTCAATGTCCTCACGGGAGTCATGGCCACCGACCAAGGATTAATTGAGGGAGAAGCCCATCAATTATTGCGCTATCGGCGGGAATTAGGGG
>DATGXQ010000394.1:0-21550 GCA_035298905.1 Nostocaceae cyanobacterium
GGGGAGAGGGGAGAAGTAATAATCTTCTTTTTTCTGTGCGTCACCGCGTCACCGTGTCCTCGCTTCTCTTATCTCCGCGTCACCGCGTCCCCGTGTCCCCGCGTCTCTTATCTCCGCGTCACCGTGTCACCGTGTCCCCACGTCTCTGCCCCCTGCCCCTTCCAAGATAGCCAGTACTCTCATGCGTTTACCTTTACCACAATTTGAAACAGGCGATCGCCATCCCCACCATATCGCTGAGGTGATCGAAACTGCTACTACCGAATTTTTAGCCCAATGTCTAGAGCCGGAAGATTTGAGTTTTCCGTCTATGCCTCCCTTTGGCAGTTGGGTGCAATCTGTGGATGAAGAGTCTGGTAATCAAATTTATGCCGTGGTCTATCATGTCACTACCATGCCTATAGACTCGGTACATCGAGCAATGGCTCTGGGGTTGTCCCTGCAAACCTTAAGGGAGGAACAACCCCAAATATTTGCCATGCTGAAAACAGAATTCCGGGCGGCGATTATCGGGTTTGCTCAAAGAGCAGGTAATGTAGGTTATAACCAGAGGATATACCAGTATCTACCACCAAGACCACCCCAAATTCATCAAGCTGTTTATCGCTGTGAACCAGAAGCAATCATTAAGTTTACTGAAGAGCTAGACTTTTTGCGGACATTGCTGTTAATTAATGGTGCGCCGGTCGAGTCTTTAGTTGCTGCTGCGATTCGCGGGGTTTACCAGTTACGCCAAGCTGACCGACAATGGTTAGTTAATGCTGGTCGTCATCTGAGCGTTTTACTCAAAGATGATTATGACCGTCTGAGGTTTATTTTAAGCCAAATCCATCCATAGGTAGCTAGTTCCTAGACTATTGCCTAGAGGTGGTAGGTTGAGTTTTTTTAATTTTTATGGGGATCAATTTTAAATTGAGATAAATTGTGCGATCACCCCTAATCATCGCCCCTTCCATTCCTACCTATGGAACTCTTATTTTCAGTTCTCAGCAAGGAAGCAATTGTTCCCTTTGCTATTTTATTGGTAGTCATCCTTGTAGTTCCTACCCTGTTTAAACGGCTCAGACTACCAGGTTTAGTAGGATTGGTTTGTTCTGGGGTACTACTTGGCCCTTCTGGCTGGCATTTATTTCAATCTGGCTCACCAATACTTAATTTACTATCAGATATCGGTTTAGTTTATCTGTTGTTTATAACCGGATTAGAATTTGATCTCCAATTATTCCGACAACAACAAAGTCGTGCTTTAGGATTCGGTATTGTCACCTTTATTTTACCTCTATTTGTAGGTGCATTTATTGGTCATAGATTGTTAGGTTTTAATTGGAATACTTCTATCTTAATTGGTTCTCTGTTAGCCTCTTACACTCTTTTAGCATATCCTATCATCAGCCGCTTGGGAGTAGTAAACAATGAGGCTATTACTGTTACCGTAGGTGCGACAATTGTTAATAATTTAGGTACGTTCCTCCTATTAGCCGTTTGTCTGTCTCTCCCTCAAGCTGGAGAATTGAGCATGGCTAAACTTGGCACAATTTTAGGGGAAATAATTATTTATTTTTTGATAATTTTAGAGGGTTTTAATTGGCTAGGGCAAGAATTTTTTCGGCGTTCTGGAGATGATGAAGCCAATAAATTTTTATTTGTTTTCTTATCAGTTTTTCTGGCAGCAGGGGTGGCTCAATTACTAGGAATAGAAAAAATTATTGGTGTATTTTTAGCAGGTATAGCTGTCAATAAGGTCGTGGGTGAAGGGCCAGTAAAAGAGAAACTGATGTCTATTGGCAGTTGGTTATTTATTCCCATATTCTTTGTTGATCTGGGACTGTTGATTAGTGTGCCTGGGTTGTTTGCTCAATACCGGACGATCGAATTATTGTTATTGATTTTAGCTGGTTTGTTAGTCAGTAAATTTATGGCTACTGTACTAGCAAAACTGATTTATCACTACAACTGGCAAGAAACTTTAACTATGTGGTCTTTGTCTGTGCCTTTGGTGGGGACGACTTTAGCAGTAGCAGTGGTCGGATATGAAGCCAAAATATTGCCACCTGAAGTATTCAATATGACGATCGCTCTGTCATTAATTACTTCCCTTCTAGGAACCTGGTTGACAAATCGGTTAGCTGTGGGCGTGACTAGATTACCAATGCCGGAAGCAGCCAGAATTAACCTGTTTAGACAAAATTCCCAAACAGAAAATAGCAATTTGACGATTGTTGTCCCCATTTGTCACCCCCAAACTCAACCACATTTAATAGAAATGGCGGCACTATTAGCCCGTCAAGTGCATGGTAAAATCATCCCTCTAGTGATCGCCACTGCTACCTCGCAAATGGATGCACCCCAACTAGAAACGACTCTGCAACACAGTGAGCTACTACTAACCAAAGCGATCGCCCAAAGTCAACAATGGGCAGCAGAAGCAGAACCATTACTAAGAATCGATGATGCGTTTGCTCCTGCTGTGACTAGGGCTGCGCGTGAACAACAAGCTAGTCTAATTATTATGGGTTGGGGTAAACCTACAGGATTTAGAGGGCGGTTATTTGGTGATGAGATTGATAGTGTAATTTGGGCTGCTCATTGTCCAGTACTGGTGTCCCGATTGATGGAATCACCAAAAAGAATTCAGCGTATTCTTGTACCAGTAGAAAATTTAACAGATCCCTCTTTCCAATCTATACAGTTTGCCCAAATCATTGCCGATGCTAACCAAGCCCAAGTTACCTTACTCAATGTATGCGATCGCCGTACCAAATCCCAAGCGATCGCCAATCGCCGTGACCATCTCTCCCGCTTAGTCTCCAATTTAGCCTTAGCTAATCCTCCGGAAATTCAAATTATTGTGCATGAAAACGCTACTCAAGCCATCTTGCAAGCAGCTCGCTTATATGATTTAGTCATTTTTCCTTTCCACCGGCATCATACTAGCCCTGGAGGATTAGCCATAAACGATGTTACAACCCAACTCGCCAAACAACTCACCTGCTCAATCATCATCTTGGGTGAACCCCAACGCCAACAACCCACAGTGTTAACTACTAACATAGTTGGTTCTACGGCTAAGGTATAAACCCAAGTAAATAACTCAGATCATGTTGCTTCATAGTATACTGAGTATACTGATAATTCCCAGAACTGTATGCTTAAGTAAATATCCTTAAACAAGTGTGGCCAAAACAGGTGATTTTTTAGTAGAAGAATTTCATATTACAGCTTTTCAATTTTCTGATTTTGAGTTATATTTCTATTTTAGAGTTTCAGCAGGATTAACTAGAAAACCTAATACTATTTCACTTAGCTTTTAATAATGGAAAATCAGCCCCAAGCATCGTGTAGCCCAAAAACACCATTTTGATAAAAATTCTTGATCTTGTTGAAGATTTGATGAACTATAGCTAAAAATCTCACAAGTATTAGAGGATTTTTGTTATTTTTCTAGAGGAATTATGCTACTAGCAAGTGCCAACATTATTAAATAAGTAGAAATATGTGTAAGAATAACTCAATTTTATACATATCCTTTGAGGCTGGCTAGTTATTTTTATCAAACACAGGTCATCAAAAAACAACGACAATAACCATCAGTAATATTTGTAGATAATAGGTAAATTATGAGAATTTTAGTGACGGGTGGTGCTGGATTTATTGGTTCTCATCTGATAGATAGGCTCATGCATGAGGGTCATGAAGTCATCTGTTTAGATAACTTCTATACAGGGGATAAACGCAATATCAGCCAATGGTTAGATAACCATAACTTTGAACTGATCCGCCACGATATTACCGAACCAATTCGGTTAGAGGTGGATCAAATTTATCACTTAGCCTGTCCTGCTTCTCCAGTCCATTACCAGTACAACCCAGTCAAAACAATTAAGACCAATGTAATTGGTACACTGAATATGCTGGGATTAGCAAAGCGTGTAAAAGCCAGGTTTTTACTAGCTTCTACCAGCGAAGTTTATGGTGATCCTGAAATTCACCCCCAAACAGAAGACTATCGGGGTAGTGTCAATCCTATCGGCATTCGTTCTTGTTATGACGAAGGAAAAAGGGTAGCAGAAACTTTAGCCTTTGACTATTACCGCCAAAATAAAGTAGATATACGTGTAGCCCGAATATTTAATACCTACGGCCCTAGAATGTTAGAAAATGATGGCCGGGTAGTTAGTAATTTGGTTGTACAAGCCTTGCGGGGTATTCCTTTAACTGTGTATGGTGAAGGTACACAAACCCGTAGCTTCTGCTATGTTTCGGACTTAGTAGAAGGACTAATACGGTTAATGAATAATGATTACGTTGGCCCAGTTAACTTGGGCAATCCTGATGAATACACAATTTTAGAATTGGCTAGTGCAGTGCAAAACTTAGTCAATCCCAATGCAGAGATTAAATTTGAACCCTTACCTGCGGATGATCCCCGTCGTCGCCGTCCTGATATTACCAGGGCAAACACTTGGTTAAATTGGCAACCTACCATTCCTTTGCAAGAAGGGTTAAAACTGACAGTAGAAGATTTCCGCGATCGGATCAAGAGCTAAATAGTTAGTCATTAGTAATTAATCATTAGTCATGATGATTACTGACTCATGACATCAAGTAAATAACAAAAACTAGGAGTCAAAAAATGCGTGTTTGCGTAATTGGGACTGGTTATGTTGGTTTAGTTACAGGTACTTGCTTGGCTCATATCGGTCATGATGTGATCTGTATCGATAATAATGAAGAAAAAGTAAAAATCATGAAAGCTGGGCAGTCTCCCATTTTTGAACCAGGACTGTCCGAGATTATGCAATCTGCTATTAGTGCTGGTACGTTGCAATTCTCTACTGATTTGGCAGCAGGAGTAGCCCACGGAGAAATTCTGTTTATCGCTGTGGGAACTCCACCTTTACCCACTGGTGAAAGCGATACCCGTTATGTGGAAGCAGTAGCACGAGGAATTGGTGCTAACCTCAATGGTGGTTACAAAGTGATTGTGAATAAATCTACAGTTCCCATCGGTTCTGGTGACTGGGTACGAATGATTGTGTTAGATGGCATTGCCGAACGTCAGAAAACCCTAGTAACGGCAGGAGGAAGTGTAGAGAGCTTACCAGAAATTGCGGCTGAGTTTGATGTAGTGAGTAACCCTGAGTTTCTCCGGGAAGGTTCAGCAGTATACGACACCTTTAACCCAGACCGGATTGTTTTGGGTGGTAACAGTGAAAAAGCGATCGGCTTAATGAAAGACCTTTATGCTCCAATTGTCGAGCGTAAATTTGCTGAAGATCCCTCCTTACCACCAGTACCAGTATTAGCAACAGATTTAAGTTCAGCTGAGATGATTAAATATGCGGCTAATGCCTTTTTAGCCACTAAGATTAGTTTTATTAATGAAGTTGCGAATATTTGCGATCGCGTTGGTGCAGACGTAACCCAAGTAGCTAAAGGTATCGGTTTAGATTCTCGCATCGGTAACAAATTCTTAAACGCCGGTATTGGTTGGGGTGGTTCCTGCTTCCCCAAAGATGTCTCCGCTTTAGTTCATACTGCTGATGATTATGGCTATGAAGCACAACTCCTCAAAGCCACCGTCAGCGTTAATGAACGTCAACGTCTAATTGCGATCGAAAAACTCCAACAAGTCCTAAAAATTCTCAAAGGTAAAACCGTCGGTCTCTTGGGTCTAACCTTCAAACCAGACACCGACGATATGCGTGATGCTCCCGCTTTAAATTTAATCGAACAACTCAACCGCTTGGGAGCTAAAGTCAAAGCCTACGATCCGATCGTTTCTCAAACAGGCTTACGTCATGGTCTGTCTGGTGTATTAGTAGAAACCGATATTGAAAGATTAGCAGATGGTTGTGATGCCTTAGTTGTAGTGACTGAATGGCAACAATTTAGAAACTTGGATTATGCAAAATTAGCAAAATTAATGCATCATCCAGTTGTAATCGATGGTCGTAACTTCCTCGACCCAGAAACCATGATTAGGGCTGGTTTTCAATATGTGGGAATAGGGAGATAATTCAAAATTCAAAATTCAAAATTCAAAATTCAAAATCGGTAAAAAACCAGTTTTATAGTTTTGAATTTCTTAAGTTTTTCTACAAGTAGAGACGTTCCATGGAACGTCTCTACTTTTGAATTTTGAATTTTGAATTTTGAATTTTGAATTTTGAATTGATCTATGGTTTTCTAGGAATACGCTCAATTTCTGCATAACCGCTAAAAATTAACCTTTGTCCCTCCGTTTCTAAGCGGTTGAGTCGCATTTTTACCCCATCTAAATCAAAGCGGTCTAAATCGACCATATTATCCAAAATTTCCGCCAGTGCCATACTTAAATTTTGGGAAAGTTCTCTCTGTGCATCTGGTATGAGATCCAAATTAATTTTTGGTTCTTTAAAAGAAATCCGTCGCCGTCTTTCAATCCCTATACTTAAAGTCATATTTAAGGGTATAGGTTCACCATGATTTAAGTCAGCATTTGCTAACAATTGAATCCGATTATCTGGCAATAGCTGCATTTGCACATCTGTAAAAGAGACGGGTTGACCTCCAGATATTGCCATTAAACCAGGATCAGACAGATTAATCAGGCGTTTTTTTACCAATTCTGCCTTGAAAGCGTGATTAATGCCGTCTTCCGACAAAATTACCTGTGCTACCGCTTGAGTAGGTTGCTTGAGGTCTATTTTTCCACTTAAAACCGAAGCAAAATCGATCGATACCGTGTCGGTTTCAAAGGACATCTCCTCAACCGCAAAATCTCTCCTGATAACCAAACCCTTCCCGCTCATTTTGAAGCTGTCTATACTGCCTTGCAACAGTTTGCTAGAGGGATAGCAGCGCACAAAGACTTCTACTGACTCGCTTTGGGTGAATAAATGGCGAATCGTTTGGCTAGCAACTGCATTGAGCATCTGCTCTCCCCAATCAGTACTTTTGGGATTTGTCAAACCAGTAAGTCCGCCTAACATTAGGTTTGTGGGTCTCTCGAAGTTCTTTGTACTTTTGTAACAAAATGTGAACAATGTTGCAAGTCTGAGCGATCGCTCTTGACGATAAAAAGGTTTAATATAAGTAATAAGTTATGCTAAAAAAGTATTTAATCATACTTTAAAAATTTCTTAGCATCAAGTTTAGCGTAGATTGTGATGATGCTCAATACTATTAGATATATTACCTCTGTTTCTGGCCTTCAGCACCAGACATCTAAATTTTATACAGCAGAAATATCCAAAACATCAAGAACGAGGAAGAAAAAATGGTTGTTACTTTTCAATTACGTCAAATCGAACTGCAACCAGGTCAAAATTTAATTTTACATGATATTACCTGGAATCAATTTGAAGCGATTTTAGAAGAATTAGGAGAACATCGCGGTTCTAGAGTTACTTATTATCAGGGAGTGTTAGAAATTCGGATGCCTTTACCAGAACATGAAGTCAACAAAGAATTAATAGGAGAAATGGTCAAATTATTGCTAGATGAGTTAGAATTGCGCTGGCGTTCTTATGGTTCAACAACTTTTAAGCGTCGGGAAATGTTAGCAGGAATTGAACCTGATACTTGTTTTTATATTAAAAACGTAGATTCTATGATTGGAAAAAAGAGAATTGATTTAACATTTGATCCACCGCCAGATTTAGCGATTGAAATAGACTTAACTTCTAAAACTCAAACTTCCACTTACATAGCATTAGGTGTGCCTGAATTGTGGTGTTATGATAATAGTGAATTACGAATTTTTGTTTTAAGTAATGGGGAATATGTACAGGTAGAGAATAGCCCCACTTTTGCCAATATACCTATAATTGAAGGAATTTTGCAGTTTTTGAAATTGAGTGAAACAGAAGATTCTAGTGTAGTGAGAAAACAATGTAGAGAGTGGGTGCGATCGCAACTTTTAAACCAGTAAATAATCGCGCGATCGCTCTCCCACATCATCAAGACTTATCTATCAACTTTTCAGGTACTAAATCGGGAGTTTGTAAAGTTTTAGGAAGCTGAATAGCCAGTACAAGAATGCTGCTAACCATATATAAAGTTAAGGCTAACCATAAGCAATGATTACTGTGTAGATACCAAGCTAAACCGGCTAAAGGGAGAAAACCCAGACTTAAAGCGATTAAAGCTGACCTGCTGATAGCCCCACCTTCAGCTAAACCGATAAAATACCCTTCTAGGATAAAGGCGATCGCTGCTAAAACCAAAACTGGTAATAACCAATTGACATAAATATTAATATTTTCTGTTACTTCCAAATGATCAGTTAATAATCCAAATACAGATTGAGGAAATAAAATGGATAATAAAGCTAAAGGTAACACACATAATAAACTTGTTAAACTAGCCACTTGGATTAGCGGAATTAACTTTTGGAAATCACCTTTACCTTTAAAATTACCCGTTAAGCTTTGAGTCGCATTACCTACACCTTGAATCACAAATACACTCAAAGTCACTATTTGCAATAACAACCCATTTTCCGCTAAAACCTTTGTCCCCATCGTCGAACTTAAATTAGTAAAAATAGCTAAAGCAGTAATAAAAGCTAAATATCTAATTAAAATATTACCATTTAGAGCAAAAGTAGCCTTAATCGCTTGCCAATCAAAAATCTTTTGTATTGCCTCTGGTACATCTGCCCAAGGAATATTTCTAGCTGCAAAAATTAACCCCAGCAATAAGGCTAAATACTGACTGATAGCTGTAGCAAAACCAGCCCCAAAACTTGCCCAATCCCATTGAACAATCATGATATAATCTAGAAAAACATTAGAAATATTTCCCACTAAAGACATAAATAAAACATAAATATTTTTCTCTATGCCAAAAAACCAACCAATCAAAACATAATTAAATAAAACCGCAGGTGCGCCCCAAATTCTGCCGTAAAAATAAGATAATCCTGCATCTTTAACTTCTGGAGTAGCACTTAATAAAGTAAATCCTACTTCTCCAATAGGATATTGTAAAATTAAAATAATTGCTGCAACTCCTAAAGCAATTAAACCATTTCTCATCCCTACTAACAGAATGCCTTTACTATCATCTCTTCCCACTGCTTGGGCTGTCATACTATTAGTAGAAGAACGGATAAATTTTAAAACTCGATAGAGGTAATCAAATAAAATTGTCGCCAGAATAACTCCAGCTAAATGCCGAATTTCTCCCAAATGTCCTAAGAACGCAATATCAACTAACCCCGCTAAAGGAACCATAATTCCTGAGAGAATATTGACAATAGTTAGTTGAGAAAATCGCTCAAGAAAATCATATTTTTCAGATAAGATTTGATACATAGATTAACTCAAATAGTAGAGAAAACAGCAAAATAAAGCCAAGATAAATTGGTATAATTTATCTTTAAAGTTGCTTGTTATGTTCAAACAAAATTTTTAATATAGCAATCCTAAATCATTTATGAACGCTACCTGTTCCCTGTTCCCTGTTCCCTTTTTCCAAAAGTCAGTTCACAACTCAGATCGGATTGCTATAGTAATTAAATCAGAGAAAATATATATTTTCTCTCAATCAAGTTAAAAAATAAAGTAACTATGTTTTTTAGTTTAACTAGATTTTTAAAAAAGTCCGTCTCATCCTACACCAATAAAAAAATAAATTGGTAAATACTTTAACAAGCCTTGCTGATGCCAATGTGTAATTAAATATTAAACTTTTTGAGTCGTAAGGATATAGCAATAATATGAACCTAAGCTATATTAATTACTATAAATATTTCGTTAAGCATAAAATAAGTTATAAGTCAAGATAGATAATTGCTTTTTTTCGCTTTAGATATTTGGAAAAATGGCAAAACACAAAGATAAAATTATGTTAAGTTTTGTTTTGTAAAACCTTAAGTCCAAGTCATGAGGAAAAACACTATGCGATTATTAATTGGCGCAATGGTTGTTAGCTTCGGACTCTTTTCATCTCCATTGTTAGCCCAAGCACAACAACAAGTTAGTGATACTCAAGTAGCGAAGTTGGTAGAGGCATTGCGAAAGGCTGCACCACAAACCAAAAACCCAAATGATGGACTTTATAGCGAATGGCAAGTTAAACCAGAAACTCTCAGAGGTTGGGGAAGATTTTGTTTAAAAAAAGAAGTTACACCAACACAATTTGAAAATAATCCTACCTTAGCCCGTGAAATTGTGACTTGTATTGTGCGTCGGGAGTTTAATCAACAGTTTCGCGCTACTAAGAATAATGAAATTGCTGCTGTGCGTGGTGTGGGTTGTTGGTGGATGACCGGTAGCTATACAGGTTGTAATAGTGGCTTTACGGCTACTTATGTAAACAAACTAGTTAGCTTTTACCAACAACAGCCTTCTAAACCAGCAGTTAGGTAAGGAGTCAGGAGTCAGAAGTTAAAGTTTATAATTCTGCTTCAATTCTGACTTCTTAATTCTGACTTTTCAATTCTTAGTTAACAACTTACGTCGCAAATTATCTAAAGCTGCGTTGGCGCTGAAATGACGAATTAAATATCTTTCTCGATTTGTGCCAAAGCGATATTCAAAACTTTTTACTTCATCTCCTGGCCCTGCTAAACCGACATAAACTAAGCCGACTGGCTTTTCTTCTGTTCCTCCAGTGGGGCCAGCGATTCCTGTAATACTTAATCCCCAAGTGGTAGAAAGACGATTTTTTACACCTAATGCCATTTGTTCGGCAACTATTCCACTGACTGCCCCAAATTTCTCTAAATCTTCTGGGTTAACTCCCAACATTCTAATTTTGGCTGAATTATCGTAGGAAATTACACCACCCCAAAAATAATCAGAACTACCAGAAAATTCGGTTAACATTTGTCCTAATGTGCCACCTGTACAAGATTCGGCAACGGAGACGGTTTCTCCGGCTTGACGCAACAATTTACCGACAACGGAGGCTACAGTGTCATCATCAGCACCGTAATAATCTAACCCAGCAATTTCGATAATTTCCTTTTCCACGGGTTTGATTAATTCTTCTGCTGTTTCCTCATCTGGTGCTTTGGCAGAAATTCTTAGCCTCACTTCTCCTTTTCCGGCATAGGGGGCCACAGTGGGGTTAGTTAAGTTCAAATAAGCACTAACTTTTTCGGCTAAAGCTGATTCGCCAATGCCCCAAAACCTTAAACTCCGGCTATAAATGATTTCTTTGCCCCAACCTTGACTTTTGAGGAAAGGGACGGCGGTTTCATGCCACATCCGATGCATTTCACTGGGGACACCGGGAAAGGTGAAAATGGTTAAATTGGGGCGGGGTTGCCAAATAATACCGGGGGCTGTACCTGTGGGGTTGGGTAAAACTTCTGCACCTTGGGGAATTAAAGCTTGTTTGCGGTTGCTTGGTGACATTACCCGTCCCCGTTGGGCAAACTTTTGGGCGATATCTTCGACTATATCAGCCCGTTCAATCAGGGGAGAATTGAAGTAATTAGCGATCGCTTCACAGGTAAGATCATCTGGTGTAGGGCCTAATCCTCCCGTAAAAATCAGAATTTGCACCCTAGAAGCAGCAATTTCGATCACTTGCTTGAGTCTTTCTGGATTATCCCCAACTACTGTTTGATAGTAATGGGGAATACCCAGTTTTGCTAGTTCTTTGGCGAGATATTGAGCGTTACTATTCAGGATATCGCCTAAAAGTAGTTCTGTACCGACACAAATAATTTCTGCACTCATCTGATTTAACTTAAAACTTACTGATATTACTTTATCTGTCTGAGAAAAATTTCCTTAACTGCACACCTGACAGCTTTTATACATAATCCCCTGGACGGCGAAGAATCATAAATGGATTACCAGGCTGAGGTGTATAATCAGGGTATCGGCTTTTGGCATTTTCTACAGCTTTTAACCATTCAGGATGGTCATCTTGCCAGAGGGGATGACGTAAAATCAGGATAGTTTTACGCTTTGGATTTTTGTGTACATAGCCTGTGAGAGTCTCAAACTGAGTTGGTAAACTATAACCCAGGTTTTGTAATGTAGTTGTCATAGGTGAGTTGTCACCTTGATGTAAATTAGACCAAGGATTTGGCATATTTCCCCAAGGCGATCGCAAATCGATAGCAGATTTAGATGATATCACTAACCGCGCCAGATCCAAAGCCAATCGCCAATCTAACAAACCGTGATAAGCAAGATTCTGATAATCACGCAAACATAAATTACAGGAAGTATCACAAGTATTACCGTGCAAAATCCATTTATAGGCAATGCTTTGAAAATGGTCAGGATTTGCCAAAGCCATCAATTTTTGAAATTCTTTTTGCTGTGATAAAAACTGACAATATCCCGCCCCATTTTCTAATTGATCACATAAAAAAGCTTGACCAATTACTTGATTATTTTCTTCTAAAGAACGGAAACCTGATTGTAATTCTAAGGTATCTATATCTAGTAAATTAGCTGCTGCAACCCGCAACCAAAAAGCAAAAGAATACCAAGCCGCACGTCCAATCACATTAGTCGGATCTGCAAAGATACCTTGAGGCCATTGTTGAATATTGACTAATAAAATATCTGTTTTGCGGCGTGATAATAGTGCGATGCGATAACTAGAACCTGATGTAGTAACAGCATTCTTATTTTCTGGAGATACGGCGTAAATACCAGGTCTAGGTTTACCATAAATTGCCGCATCCTGAAAATCAAAACCACCATTTCCACCGTTATCATTGACAGAAATAATATTATCTTTAAAGGCTAAAATGGCAGCATTCAAAATGGGAATAAATTTACTTTTTGCCGAGTCAACACTTAAAGATGGTCTAGTTGCACGTGGTTGCCATTCAAATTGTCCATCAAAATCTTCTGGTTTTAAATCAGTAATAAATCCTTTGGGTTCTCTAGCATCAATGCAGCGTAATGCTTGTTTTTTACAAACTGGACAAATATCTTCTGCTGGTTTTTTACCGCCTGATTGGGGTTTTTGGATAAATATATGTGGGTAAATGACGGCTTGGCAATTTTTACATAGTCCTAATGTGTGATTACCTTGTGTTAATGCAGGGATTAATCCTGGTTTAGATTCTATTTTCCTAATTTTCCCACCTTGGGGCTGAAAATCTGCTACACCGCAAGCTGTATGTACGGCTTTATCTTTGACGGTTTGAGAACCGGGAGCAAATTGGGCGATCGCTACATCTAAATTCCTATCTACTATTCCTTCTGTCGGTGGCCATTTACTGGCACTAGGTAAACGAGTATACAGCCACCTCACTCTAGTAGGAAAGCCGAACATCGGTAATAAACCAGCATTTGCTAAACGTTCACTCAGTTTTTCTTGGGTGTATGTTTGGTCATCAACAATACTTTGAATTTCTGTAATTAAATCATAACGGAGAGATTGCAGCATTTCCCGGTTACTAGCATTTGATAAGCTTGTCTGCACTTTTAAGCTATCTAAAACGCTGAGAATAGTTAGTTGATTTCTGGGGTCATCTAACCAATCTTGAATTAGCTGCCTGTAGTTATTCCAATCAGCGACATTACCAAATTCACCATGTACATTATCCTTACTATCCTTGCTACTAATACCTTGGTCTTGAAATGCTTGACGTAAAATCTCCTTAACGAGAACACGCTTAAAGATTTCTCGACTCCGCATATCTACGTAAGGCGGTGGTGGAGGGTCGCCGGTAATCATTTCAGGACGTTGGAAATAAAAATCATCATGGTTTCTACCACGACAAAAAGTTACAGCTAAAGCCACTCCTGCGGAACGTCTACCCGCACGACCTACTCTTTGTTGATAATTAAAGCGTCGAGGCGGCATATTAGCCATCATTACAGCTAACAAAGCACCAATATCAACCCCAGCTTCCATTGTTGTTGTCACGCTTAATAAATCTATACCTTGAACGCGGGGAATTTCATCATTAATAAAAATGTCTTGAAACCATCTTTGGCGCTTTGTGCGTTGTTCTTTATCTGTTTGTCCGGTTAACTCAGCCGCATTCATGCGGAAAGGCTGGCCAGATTGTTCCGATAGGTAGGTATAATAATCAAAATCGCCTGTAGTAGTTCCTGGTTGGAGTTTTTGGGGATTTTGGATATTAGTGCGACTGTTACATTCAGGACAGAAACCTGCTGCGGGATGAAGATAAAAAGCATTACAGCGATCGCATCTATACCCCTCTCTTGAACCATCTTGATTTTTAGCAGGCGGTAACATTAAAAACAATCTATCAGGATTTAGCGATAAATCTTGACTGCTAGTAATCCCCGCTTTACACTGTAATAATTGTTGCTCAATATCTTCAGGAGTTAAACCTGTACTTTTAATGTAATCTTTAGCAAAACGGGGTAAATTATTATCCGTACCAGCGTAAAAGAACTTAGAATATTTGTGACGACGACGCACCCCCAACTGTCTAATTACTGCGTCAACAACTTCAATAATTTTACTTGGTACATTTCCTACTGCTTGGTAGCTTACCCAACCCTGTCCAAAGCCTTCCATTGTCCGTACCACATGATCAAACAACGGATTCATCAATTCTGCCGTCAGTAAATCTTCCAAATAGCCAGTATGATCTCTTTGAGCTTGTGTAAGTGGAGAAACTTTCGTGATTGGGTTTGCACTCCAGTTATAACTGTTAAACCAAGGGTATCTTTCTTGACTTTGATTTTGTCCTTCTGAGTAACCCAAAGCGCGGAAACTCGAACCACCTGGACAAATACCATACTCTAATAAACCATCTCTAACTTTTTGCCGTAATTCTAACAACGAGATACGATTTGGATAGTCTTGTAATAAATTCAACCATTCAGTACGTACTTGAGGATTACTTGCAGGTAAACCCATCACCCAAGTAAGTGCTTCTGTAATTAAGGTAGGATTGGAATTAACGAAGCGATCGCTTAGAATTGAATCAATAGGTTGAACTTCTTGATTTACTCTTTCGTAAAGTCTAGAATTTATAGTTGCTAATTGCGTAATAATTCCAGGAACTTTTTGTCTAGTAACTCTTAAAAAAGCTATCAAATCATCCCAATATTCATAAAGTGATTGAATTAATAACAGCCTTACCATATCCCGATAATGGTCAATTTCCATACCAGCCGCTAATTTAGCCGCATCCTGACGACTATCAGAAAATATCACCAATTTCCTAGCACTAGACGATTTCTGCTGAGATGGTTTCGGCATTTCTCGCAACAGTCCACCAGCAATAACTTGACAAGCCTTTTGAAAACCAGTACGGTGAATACGTAGAGGAGTAGGAAACTTATCACGTCTACCATAATCAGCATCACACCGAGGACATTTTGTAGGTAAAGCTGATTTTTCTGGATAATCTCCTACTATTTGATACAACCAACCCGGAATTTCATCACCTGTTCGTAGTATTTTATCTTCCTTCAAAACACCAGTTTTTTTATCTAATGTTGCTTCTACCCAGCGACATTTAATTTTATCAACCGTCCATTCTAAATCTTGAGGTTTAGTTGTCCAAGGTGGTGTTTCCCACGGTAAAGGCCAAAATACCCGATAATTACCATAACGTTGATTCATCACCACTAAATCAGGTATTCCTTCTAACTCCGGTTGGTCTGGTGTTAAAATATCTACATTACGAGTTCCTAATGGATTAGTTTTCTTATAACCACCCAAAAAAACATCACCGCAAACCTCACAAACAATCAAATCTAAAACACGAGAACCACAACCACAAGTTAGACTATGATTAGCATGAATAGAACCTATAGTTGGTTGATCATTTTGTCTTTGACTTTGATTAACTTTTGTACAAGTTGGGTTACAACAAGCCCATAAACTTTGTAAATTATGAAAAAATAAATGTCCGCGTACAGGTTGGGGTGATCTACCATTTTCTAGCTTAGACATTCCCAAAGCTAACAACAAACCCCGCATTGCGACATCACTATTGTGTGAATTTGTGAAAATTTGCTTTTGTAAATCTTGCACTTTAGTAGCACGAACACTACCATTTACAACTTGACAAGCATCACGCAAAGCTTCACCACTATCAACACTTGCTAAAGCTTCACCTAATTTCCTTTCTAAACTTAATGTTGATGAATTTACATAACCTAAATCATTAATCAAAGTTAAAATAGCATTCTGTACATTCAAATCATTTATATCCGGTTGTTCCATTACCTCTAATGGATTTAATTGGACAGACTGAACAAAATTAGCAAACGCATCTTGATAACTTACCAAAGAGTTTCTAGCGTTCACCTTTGGTGGTTTTTGTTCACTCGAAATAAAAGCAAACCGTTTTTCATCCCGTCCGAAAAATTCCTGTAAAAACTTTTTACCCTCAGCATTATCTTCATTATCTTCCAGACTAGCTGTAGTTGTAATAATTCTCAACTTTGGTGAATCAGGTGTTAAACCCAACCGCGAAAACAGCAACCGCAAAATATAAGCAACTTCCGTTCCCGGTGTCCCTCGATAAGCGTGTAATTCGTCTATAATTAAGAAAAATTGTCTTTCAGGATGATCAGGTTCAGCTAACCAATTTTTTGTAATCTCAAAAATATCATTTTCAATGCTTCGCATCAACATAATATTCAGCATTGAATAGTTAGTAATTAAAATATCAGGAGGACTTTCTTGCATATCCCAACGTGACCACATTTCCCCACCATCAACACGCGGGAAATAGTAAGGTAAATCAGGATTTACAGATAAATTAGCTTTACTAATCTTGTCTTGCTGTTTTTCCCAATCTGCTAATTCTTCTCTGAGTATTTCTATCTTTTCTGGTATTTCTTTCCCCGGAACTTTTGTCTCTCCAGTATAACGTCCAAAAGTAATTCTATTTCCTCCTCTTTTTTTATTTAACCAATCATGTACTTCTGGTGCTTCTAAAGTTTTTCTCAATCGTCTTAATTGGTCTTCTACTAATGCATTGAGAGGATAAAGAATTAAACCCCGCAAAGCTTTTGGACGTTTTACATGTTCCCATTGAGAAACACGCTCTTTTTGATTTTGATTCCTCCACCAATAATAATTATTTGGAGATGGTGAACTAGCAGACCAAGTGCTAGACTCCCAAGCTAAATGAGCAAGTAAAGGTAATAGAAAACACTCGGTTTTCCCCGAACCTGTACCAGTCGTCACTACCAAATCTTTTTGGTTAATTAAAACTTCCTCTAAACTTTTGCACTGATGATCATAAAGTTTAATACCATCTTCAAATAACATTTGTCCTAAATATCTCAAATCATGATATTTAGATGGTAATTTTTTAGAAGCAGCTTGTAAATCTAAACCTAATGATGATGGATAAATGGGAATCGGTTCAATTAAAGGAGGTTGACTTAAAATCCCTGGTTGTTTTAGTATCTCTTCTCTTTCCGCAGCTAAAGAACGATAACGCAAAGGAAAGGCACTTTTAATATACAAATGATAAATATGATTAAGTCTTTGATAAGTTCCCATAACATCATGCATAGCTTAATTCCTCCTGATAACTTGAATTGAAGTTTACATTGATCTTTCCACTTAATATATAAGCAACTTGCTGACTAACATTTTCATAAATTAGCCATGAATTTTGATAGGTTGGAAGTTTACCAGATGCTAAGACTAAAGCACGTTCATAAATTTCTGGCCAGCGTTGATTAACTGGTATAGCTAAACTTTTAGCAGCAATGTTATAATAAGATTGACAAGAAACTCCTTCAGATTGCAGAGCTAAAAATCTTAATCCATACCAATCACCTTGATGCCAAGTGTTAGTTTGTTGGTTATAAAATAAAGTAAGACGTGGATTGATATTTTCATCACACATTTGATACATTCCCGTTTCGTGAGGAGTACCACAAACTTCAAAATCATCACCGATAAATTTTTTCCATTTTTGCATACTTGGAACAAGTTCTAAACAAGTTAAATTTTGTTGCCAAATTGTAATTTCTGGTAAAATCTCAGCTAATTTTCGGGATGCGTCACCTGCATTAATAATTGGTAAGTTTTTGGTAATTACATCAGGATTATCTACAACTAAACGCAAACAAGGAGGTGCTTCTCCTCTGGGTTGATAAGTAATATCAGCAATGATTCCTAATGATTCTAACTGATTAATTAATTTAAGATTACGTTGACCACATAAAATAAATTCTGGTTGTTCAGATTCAATTTTCACAATAGTTGTTGGTGCAGTTGACCATTTAGAACCATTAGCTGAAGTTTCCAAATGTCCTAATAAACGTAATCTTCTTAAAATTCGTTTTGGGTCTTCTATTTGCAGTGCATAGCAACTTTTTTTGAAGGCTTCCCAAGTACCACTACCAAGAGTTGATAACCAATATAATAAATTATTACTTCGTTCAGAATTTTTCACCGAATCAGTATGATTAATAGACTGTAAAGGTGTTAATTCAAATGGATACTCAATAGTAATTTTTGCTTGTGGTTTGTAAGGAATATTAGTAGTATAACTATAAACGTCATGAGCTACACCCACCATTGATTTTATTTGTTCATAGGTGAATATATTCTTACCTGGAGCTTTACGCTTAAAGAAAGATAATGGTAGTTTTAGTAAATTTGCTTCTACTTCTGTTGGGATTTCTCCTAATTGTTCACTTTCAATAGCTAGAAAAAAATAAAACTCTTTGCTAGGATTCTTTTCTACTCTCAACAGTGGTATTGATTTACTAAGATTGTGTCGCTGCACTTGCTCAGAAATCTGTTTAACCATTTCTTGCGGGTTTCCTCGATAAATAAACCCTGTGTACCATCTTTTAACCTTAGACATAAACACACCCTTACTTTTAAAGTTTTGATAGATTTTCTTGAATTAGAGTGCCACAAATGCGATAATTAGAACTAATTGGTGTTATTTGAAAAGTGTAAGTGTTTTCTAGCTCAATATCTGACCAATCAACGATTTTGATTAAGCGTTGGTTTGATTCATTAGCAACAATAGCTTCTATTAAATAATCACTGGAATAAGAGAAATTGAGTTTTATAGGAGTATTTGTAGCTTGAGAGTTTTCTATAATTTTGCAATTATCAGATAATCGAATGATTTGTAAGTTTACTTTTGGATAAAAAGCAAAAATAGTAATTTCTGGTTGATAATCTATCAACCAAGCACCGATTTTAGGTACTCGTAAACCACCAGATAAAATAATTGATAAACCGCTACTTGGTTGCAGTGCATCTTTTAAAGCTTGATTTTCTATAAAGACTCCATCCCAAGCAGGAGAAATAACCATACATTGTTGAAGTTCTACCCAATCAGAATTAGTAAATAGCCGTTCTGGTTCACCAGTCCACTGTAATAAATTCTCATCTTTTAACCTTTGAATATCTTTCAATAATTCTTGTTTACACAAAATTATAAACTTAGTTCCTAATTCTGGTATTCCCCAAGATGCGTAAACTCCTGATTCTGGGTTTTCAGGGTCAGGTATTAGTATCCAAAAATCACGCTGTGGTAAAATTAAATAGTCTAAATTATTAGGTTCAATAATTGCTAATTTATTACCTTTCTCTAGGTCCTTGGCATTAATTTGATAAGTTAATGGATAATACCAGCCGGGACGTTCTTCTATAATTTTTTCATGATGAGCATCTAATTGAATTGTGAGTGTTTCTAATCTTTTTCCTCTTTGCTGTTTGGGGTAAAGATAATAATCTACTTGTCCTAAAAATGGATTTTCAATCCGATATAATCCACTAAACAGATGACTGCTTAAAGTACGATAATTAAATTTATCAGCAGATGGACATCCTTGCGCTTGCCACTGTTCATAAACTTGGTGGATAGCTTCTATAACTGCTGCGTAGCGTTGCCTGTTTTCGGTGAGTAAATTTTGTAAATGTTTGCTTAAATTTTTAATTTCTTTACGTATATAAACCGACAAAGTTTGATCATCCCATTGAGCTTTCCATTTTTTATCATGAAATAACTGCCGTAATTTATCTTTATCAGTACGTCGTAATAAACATTGAGAAATAGGATAATTAATATATTTATTTGGTGTACTCTTTCCCTGTTGTGCTGAGGGTAAAAATCCCTGTTCCATTAACCAGAAATTCCATTCTTTCCATAAAGGTTCTTCTGCTTCTGAACCATTTTTCATTCCTGGGGGACGATGAAAACCAGGTAAGGTTAAAATTTCTCTTAACCTTTGAAAATAATCTTTTTCTGAGATTTTTTCTTCTTCTCCCATGCGAGAAGCTGCAAGCACACTAGCACACAGAAAAGCTAGTCCTTGAGGAAATCCTTGAGAATTTCGCTCTTTTAAGCGTTGTAAATCAACCTGTCCATCAATAATTACTTTTCTTCTAACTGCGCTGTTGAAGTCGTCAACCCAGTTATTATCTGCACTAGATGAGTCTATGAAGTTGTAACCAATATGTTCTATGACATCTTCATCAACATTGATGTAGACTTTTGTACCTCGTGCTACACCACTGATAAAGTAATCAATTAACGCCTGATTCCAATCTGTATAACTTGCCATTCTGGGTAGACTGCTATGCTTGTCAAATCGCTACACTGGATGATAAGTTTCCCAATTTAACAAGGTGTTGGAAACTCTAAACTGACACCTGATTTTTCCAAACTAACAAAGACTTGCTGTGTATGTTAGTGCTTAAATATTTTATTTTTAATTTAATATCTATTAAATCTGATCTCAATTTAATAGTGTATGCGTAATTATACTGAAAATATATAGCAGTTAGTAGTCAAGTCTCGCTAAAACTGCGACTTTGAGGCTTTGGGATGCAAAGAAATGAATACAAAAATTGTTATAACCGACTTTCCGCACTTCACGATGTAATATAGTATTTATACTTTGACTGAGTTTCTTATGATGTCCATAAAAAACCACAAATTAAATACTAATACATAAAATTAAGTCTAGAAAACAACTTTCATTGCGTAATACATAGTATATTACAAGTTGACGGGCGGAATGTGAGTTATAATATGTTGTAAAATAAATAAAGCCAAAATTGCAAAGAAAAGGGGTTTTGGCGTAAGTTACGGGTAATTAATTTTTAAGTGAGAATTTTAACTAGATTGGCGCGAAAGTTTCCAAGCCCGCCAAATAGCAAAAATTAGTAAGGTTGTTGCACCACAAACATAGATTATTCCACTGGGAACACCAGCGACAGCTAGGGCTAAACTACCTACCCATAAAGTTAGAGAATAAATAAATAAAACTGTGACTCTGTGAGATAGTCCCGCCCTTAATAATCGGTGGTGTAGGTGGCTGTGTCCATCTGCTATCCAAGGCATTTTTCCTTGGCGTAATCTGACTAGCATGACTGCTGACATATCCACAATGGGGACTGCCAAAATTAAATATGGTAGCAATACGGCGGTAAAAGCAGGAATTTTGACTAAACCGATCACACCTACAGCTGCTAAAGTATAGCCGATAAAATAAGCACCCCCATCACCCATAAAAATTTGAGCAGGGTTAAAGTTGTAGCGGAGAAATCCCAAGGTTGCACCAGCTAAGGCGGCGGCAATGAGGGCGGCTGCTGGCTGATTCATAAATAATGATACTACTAGCATGACTATGGCGGCTATTCCTGAGACACCCGC
>DATGXQ010000395.1:0-28098 GCA_035298905.1 Nostocaceae cyanobacterium
ATGGCATCTAATGCTATACCAGCGACTTTCATTTCAATCATTGGTTAAGCCTCTACAATCCTTTGAGCCTTGGTGCTATGTAACAGATAATACCCGTCTAGGGTGCTGCTGGGGACAGAAATAAACATAGGGCTTTTCTTCTCTATAATTGTTTCTATTAAACTCCGAACTTGTGGTCAACACCAGAGGAAGTAATATTGCCCTGCCGAGACAATAACCTTCTTACCCAAGTATGCCTTGAGATTGATGCTTATGTGTAAAGATTCATCTAACAAAAACATTCAAGAAATTTTGCGAAAATGTTTCACATTATTTGCCAGAATTAGCAGTTGATTTCCGGCAAAATTAAGCAATAAATAGAGTTTTTTGGTCAAAAGCAGTGTTTACAGGATTAATTCAAGCTCTAGGTACAATCAAGCCTTTAGGCGCAGATAGTTGGCAGGTTAGTTGTGTTAGCCAATCAGAGAAGATTATGGGAGATTTGGCTAATGGTGATAGTGTGGCAGTAGATGGGGTTTGTCTAACGGTAGAAGAAATACTCAAGGACGGATTTATCGCTACTGCTTCACCAGAAACCCTAAGCCGGACAACTCTCGGTCAAGAAGCAACTCAACAAAGATATGTGAACTTAGAAACGTCTTTGCGGGTGGGTGGTAAAGTAGGTGGTCATTTTGTTATGGGACATGTAGATGGCATTGGTCAGCTAGTTTTAGCCCAACAAACAGCGAGTTCTTGGGAAATGACATTCACTGCACCAGAGGCGATCGCCCGCTACATTGTCCCTAAAGGTAGTATAGCTGTCAATGGCATTAGTTTGACGGTAGCTGGTTATGAGTCGGAACTTTCCCAGTTTACCGTCGCAGTAATTCCCGTCACCTACAGAGAGACTAATCTCTCTTCCCTCCTGCCTGGTAGCTGGGTGAATTTAGAAGGGGATATTTTAGGTAAATACGTGGAAAAGTTCACCAATCCCAGCCACACACAAAATCAAGACGCGGACGTAATTACACCCGCATTCTTGGCGGAACACGGGTATGTGTGATTGGGGTAGGAGGTAGGAGGCAGGAGACAGGAGGCAGGAGACAGGAGGCAGGAGGCATGAGTATATAAAGTTTTCTCCCCATCTCCCCATCTCCCCATCTCCCCATCTCCCTTACGGTACTTGGGCAGTACGTAGACCTTGTACCAACTGGCTTAAACCTGCTTGCAAATCCGCGCCTGGGTCAACGGCTACCCAGCCATCTTGGGTCATGTGGCGGACTTCAAAATGCAGGTGGGGGCCTGTGGAGTTGCCAGTGCTACCAACGCGACCAATGACAGTACCTTGTTCTACGAACTGGCCAGGACGGACATAGATTTCTGACATGTGACCGTAGAGGGTTTGTTGAGCAGAATTGTGAGTAATAGTTACTGCTAAACCATAACCACCCATCCAGTCAGCAGTCTCTACTTGACCTCTAGCAGCAGCGACAATTGGGGTTCCTGTGGGTGCGCCTAAATCTGTACCAGCATGAAAACGGCGATCGCCAGAAATCGGGTGAACCCGCCAGCCAAATAAGGAGGTAATTGGCGCTGGTACTGCCAGAGGAAAGATTAGCCCGGAATTATTGCCACGATAGGCCACAGTGGGCATTGATGGCACTTGGGGCAGCACTGAGGCTAAAGAGAAGTCGTAAGATACTGTGCTAGGACGGGGTGCTAAATTCCCCTCAATCATTGGTGGGGTTAATGTCCCCGCACTAGGAGCAATGGGGTTAGAACTCACTGTAGTAGTGACAAACTCACTAGGACTAGGGATAAACCGATTCTGACGCACAGCAGTTTTTACCGCCCCAGTGGGGATAGTTCTAGGCGATCGCTCATCATTACCACTCAAATTATTGCGACTTACAGCACTATCAGATTCCCCACGCCAGGCAGGATTATTAATCTTTGTTGCTAGTAATTGCCGTCTCGGTTGGGCATTAGCTATACTAACGTTTTCGCTCTTTTTCAGCCAGCTAGGTGCTGATTTTGTTGGCTTATCAGCTACACGCTGAGTTGCTTGAGGTACTTTTGTACAAGCACCAGTAGCACCTTGTCCCACCGCCAAAACAGAACGACAACCGCTAGAGCGTTCTGTGACTACTACAGAACTGGGTGGCTGATAATTCCCAGTAGCAGAGTTGTAATCATTTGTATCTATATAAGCATTATTAGCATCATTAGCATTAGACCTAGTTGCTGGTTGAGCAACTTCTGGTAGTTTCTCTGGTACAGGACGAGTCGAGGTTTCTGGTTTTGGTTCTCTGGCGGTTCTAGCAGCTGTTGGTGGAGTTTCTGTTTCTAGCTTGGCTGCTGGCTGAGAATTCTCCAACTTGGGTTTAGAAATTCTCACACTAGGAGTAGTTTCCGAATTCTCCAACTTGGGTTTAGAAATTCTCACACTAGGAGTAGATTCAACAGCCTCAACTTGAGGTTTAGAGAACCTAACTGTTTCTGTGGGTTGAGAAGCTCTTTTTCTGCTTAATCTCTGCTGTAGTTTAACTTTTCGTTCCGAAAAATCTGGTTGTGGTTTTTCTGCATCAGGCACAACAATCTCTTTCTGAGGAGTTGTAGCTGTTGGTTGAGAAGTTTCCGTATTTGGAACAAAGTTATCTATAGCAGTTTCTGTTTGTGCCATCACGAAGCCCCCACCCAAGAGGCTTAAGCTGCTTAACCAACATAAACCCTGTGCTGGTAAGGTAGACGCAAGGCGTTTTGGAGTATAACCTTGCTGCCTTAGCGGGGACAAAGGTTGAGGGGCAGATTGTTTGCGCTGCGTCATTTGTTCTCTCAGTTATTTGTAATTTAAGCCTAAAGAGATGATGTCAGTGGTTTGTGTTGCCTAAAAAGTGGAATCTGTAACAAAGCTCAAAGTTCTGGAGCAGAATACAGAAGCCCGAATACAGACTTGAGTATTCAGTATTCAGAATATGAATGTCAGAATCACAGTAGTCAGCATTCAGAATTGAGCCTAACTGCCTTCTCCTGACTTTTGACTCCTGAACTTTGTATGGCATAACCCAAGCTGATTGTGCCGGGTGGGACAGCAATCTCTTGTCTTACAGCTTCTTTTGTATCATATGTAGCCATTCTTAGCCTGAGATTACCCTGAGAAGTGACACCAACTACTGTCCCTAATAAGTTATTGATATAGACTCGATCGCCCATGTTGGTGAGTAGGCTTAAGTAACTAGACAACAGCTTGTCTATTCCTTGTTCCTCTAGACAGTCTAGACCGGTTTCAATCCCCAGTAGCACGTTAGCAGCCAGTGTTTCCAAATCAGTAATGATGGAATAACCATGTTGGGCTTGCCAGGAGAGTAGATTAATTCCGGTGTCTGGTACTGGATTAGCCCAGTTAATACCCACACCAATGACCGCTTGAGTGATTTGTCCCTGATTGATTTTAGTTTCAGTTAAAATGCCGCCAAGTTTGCGACCATCTAAAACTAAATCATTCGGCCATTTAATTCCTGTGTTGATGCCACACTTCTGTAATTGTGCCGCAATTCCCCAGGCAGTGGCTAAAGTTAGTTGATAACTATTGACAGCTTCTAGTTTAGGCTTGATGGCCACCGAAAGGTATAGACCACCAGTAGCAGATAGCCATTGACGACCCCATTGTCCCCTTCCAGCAGTTTGCTGTGTAGCTATTACTACATCTCCTAATGAAGATTTTTCCTCCAGCAATTCCCACAGCCTTTGATTAGTTGAGGATAGGCTGTCAAATATATGTAAGGAAAATGGTATATATTCAGACTTACGCCCTGCTTTGATTGCATCTATTAAAAGTTGCTGATTAAATTTCACAGCAGTTCCCCTAAATTCCGTGTTCACGTTAGCATTGATTGGCGGTTTTTAATTTTTGTTGAGGTTTGGTTTAAGATGCACACTTGGCACTGGCGTGATTGGCAAGGAATGCCTTACCTGACTTGTAATCTACTCGAACTTTGGCCTCATGGTTTTTTTACTCAGCAATTTTGGCCGCTTCCACCCCAAGAATTAACAAAAACACTGCATCCAGAGGCTGCAACGTATCGCTTAAAACAGGTGCATGGCAATAGTGTACTTACCCCACAAGAAATTGATCGCTTCTTAAGTAGCAGTGATGAAGAATTTGCTTTGGCAGATGGCTTAATGAGTGAACAACCTTTACAAGCTGTATGGGTGGCCAGTGCTGATTGTACACCCGTGTTAATTGGGGATGTAAAAACCGGACAGGTAGCAGCACTTCATGCTGGTTGGCGGGGTACAGCAGCCAAGATTGTCCCCCAAGCGATCGCTCGTTTGCAATCTCAAGGCAGCAAATTAGCTTCTCTGCGGATTGTTATGGGTCCTGCAATCGCTGGTGAAGTCTACCAAGTTTCCTTGGCAGTAGCTGCGGAAATCGGAACGACCATTATACCAAATGATAACCCAGAAAAAATTATAGATTCATTACACAATTTATCTAATTCCCCATTATTACCAGATCCAGAACCAGGCAAGGTACGTTTAGATGTGCGGCGAATAAATGCGCTACAACTGGAACAATTAGGGATTAGTGAGGAACAAGTAGCGATCGCCCCCTATTGTACCTTTCAACATGCAAAGCATTTCTTTTCCTATCGACGCACACAAGATAAAAAGGTGCAATGGTCAGGGATTGTCAGCATTTCTTGATGATTTAGCTCAAACAGAATTCAGGAATCAGGAGCTAGAATTCAGATTGTCAGATGAATAATAGGTTTAAGACTCCAACTACATCTAAGATTTTTGAATACCCCACTAATCAATTCTGAATTCTAACCTCTGAATTCTGTAAGAATTTAATAATCAGTAGTCAGTAGTCAGAATAGTTATCACACAAAGAATAGAGATTAGTAATATTTGGGAAAAATCATCTAGCTTGATTCTCAAATTCTCTCTAATTCTGAATTCTGGATTCTGGATTCTGGATTCTAAATTCTGACATCTGAATTCTTCTGCTCAATTCCTCATTTTTCACCAAGTGGTAAGCCTAAATATGTACTGACTTCTTGGACTAACCACTTGATTTCTGCATCTGTCAAATGGCCAGAATAATTGAAACAGTATGAACCTTTCTTAGTGATAACTAAGAACAAAGGCTGAATTATTCCGCCAGTATCATAAATATTTGTAGATTTTAGTTTAATTCTGGTGATATCTTCCCTTAAATAAGGCTGAGTAGCCAGCCATTCAATCCCTAGTAACTCATGTTTAACTACCAGTTTTTGGGAATTAATTCTAATACTTATGCGTTTATAAAGTCCCCAAAGAACTGTTCCTGTCAAACAGGCGATCGCTGCAATTTGCACGCTAGAAGCAAGCAGATTACTGGAATCTGTTGGTTGGTCGTATGGGAAAGTAAAAATATTTAATCCCAAGGCAAAAGGAACCAGCAAAGAAATGAAAGCTATTAAACCTATACTAAATCCCGTAGATGGTAAGATAATTTCTAGCATTTCTCGCGTTTTTCGCAAGCGAATTTGACTACCAAGCGGTTGTTTTATAGATATTGAAGATGATTGAATTTGTTTAGTACGGGGGTGGGGATGTTCTAAAGCTTGTATAGCTTCTTGGGCATTAGCATATCTTTTACTTAAGCTGGGTTCGGTCATCCATTCTAACCAATCAGTAAATTCTGTACTCAGATTAGCAAGTTCCCGAAATTGAATTGTTAAATCTTTTTGAGGTAATTCTGTGGGATGTAAACCTGTGGCTAAAAAAATTAAAGTTGCACCCAAACTATACAAATCAGCAGCCGGAGTAGTACGACCACCAAACTGTTCTGGGGGCATATATCCATAAGTTCCCACGACAGTAATAGTTCCTCCTCCTTGGGAAGCCAAATTTTGTACAGAACCAAAATCCACTAAATAAACTTCGCCAGAACTATTTCCAGAACGATTAGTTAAAATGATATTACTGGGTTTAATATCTCGATGAATAACCGGAGGATTTTGGGCATGTAAATAGGCGAGAATGTTGAGTAAAGATTTGCCTAATTCTTTTACTTCCGCTTCACTAAAACTTCTGCCATTTTGCAAGTGTTCTTCTAAAGATTTTCCCTCTACATAAGTTTGCACCAAACCAAAACCTTTATCTTCATCACCGTCAAGTTCAAAATAGTCAAGATAACGAGGAATCGCGGGATGATTCAGTTTTTTTAAAGTTTCGGCTTCTCGTTCAAATAACTTTAAATCCTGCCAGTCGAAATTTACTCCCAAGTACAAAATTTTTACTACTACCTGTTGTTGGGTATGTAAATCTAAAGCTAAAAATGTGCGTCTACCAATTTGTTTACCTAATTGTTTTTGAATTTGATAACGTTGGTTTAATATTAAATTACTCATGGTTTTACCCTACTATTTCTTTCATACCATTGACAAAAATATTTACTAACGATTCCCATGCTAAGACCTGTAATAATTGCAGGTGCAATTATCCAAAATAAACTGTAAGAAATTTGATCAAACATAACCCCACTAGTAGCTAAACTGAAGACTATCATAGTAATGAGCAAGCCAGAGATACTACTAATAGTGCTAATTGTGCGTCGATACTGATGAAAATTTTTCAGAGGAAAGAAAAATACCCGTGTGATAATGGCAATCAACAAACCATTAATAAAACCTACAGGAAAGCCAATCATTGCCCCAATAAATATCCCCGCAGTTGTTCCGGCTACAGGATAAACAGCCGTACTATAGGTAGCCGCACACATTGTTACGATCGCACCTCCAATTAAAGTGCTACGCCATAGAGACTGCCAAAATATTCCTAAAGTGGCAACTGGTCGATATGGATTAATTGCTAATGCTTCATTAACCTTGGATTTCTTAACATTTAATTTACCAGTTTTTAAGGTTGTTAAAGCCTTTTTTGCAGAAGATAGACGTTTTTCTAAACTAGGTTCGGTCAACCATTGTAACCATTGTTCCAAAACTGGATTTAACTGAACAATATCTGTAAATGTTATTTTTAAATCAGTTTGTGGTAAATCAGCCGGATGTACACCTGTAGCTAGAGTAATTAAAGTTGCACCTAAACTATAAAGGTCAGAAGCAGGTTGAGCGTAACCACCAAATTGTTCTGGTGGCATATATCCATAAGTTCCTACAACTGTAATAGTTTTTCCTGCTTTGGTGGCTAAAGTTTGGACAGAACCAAAATCAACTAAATAAATTTGTCCTACACTATTACCACTGCGGTTTGCTAATATAATATTACTAGGTTTAATATCTCGGTGAATCACTGGCGGTTGTCTTTCATGCAGATAAGTTAATATTTTTAATAATTGTGTAGCAATTTCTTGTATTTCGATTTCTGTAAAGGTTCTTCCTGCTTGCAAGTGTTCTTCTAAAGATTGACCTTGAACATAACTTTGTACTAAAGCGTAACCTTTCCCCTCGGTTGGGTCTAATTTAAAATAATCAATATAACGGGGAATAGCTGGATGGTCTAATGTTTGTAGAGTTTCGGCTTCTCGTTCAAATAACTTTAAGTCATCCCAAGCAAAATCGTTACTAAAGGTAAGTAGCTTGATAATAACTAATTGCTGAGTGGTGAGGTCACGGGCTAAAAAAGTCTGTCTACCAGCTTTTTTACCCAACTGCTGCTCAATTTGGTAGCGTTGTTGCAGAATTGGCTGTTGTGTGGTCATTCTTTCCCTCGGTTCTCACCTTGGCAGGTTGCGAAAAGTCATGCGTTAATGAATACAAGCTTAGTATTCCCAATTCCGTATTTGAATTAGGGAAGAGGGAAGAGGGAACAGGGAACAGGGAACAGGGGAAGAAGTTGTGTAATTTATTCTGCATGATTACTTATTAATTTGATGGATGAAAATTATTTTTTTGACCTGAAAACCTTTGTAGAGAACTTCCGGCAAAACGTCTAATAATATTAAAATTTGTAAAAATAAACTGGTAAAATCAGATATTTAAAGTTGCAGCAGTTTGTAATTTGATCAACCAAAGTGTAGAGATATTTCTGTTACTGCATAGAGGAGGGTGACTAAAGAGGATTTGGTAGGGCTGGGGACTGGAGAATAAAAAATTACTTTTCCCTCATCTCCCCAAGACGCAATATTACAGCAAATTTCAGGTAAATGAGGTACTTCAATTTTGGATTTGGGATTGTGGATTTTAGATTGTTTAAGCCAAAATATAGTATCTAAAATGCTTCTGGCTCATAATTCTATTCAATCCAAAATCTAAAATCTAAAATTTTTCTGTTCCCTGTCCCCTGTTCCCTGTTCCCTGCTGTAGATGAATTTAGAGGATTTTTTCTAATCCATAGACTAGCGATTTTAACTGTTGAATTTTGCGAATTGCTAGTAAAACTCCGGGCATATAGCAAGCGCGATCGCTGGTATCATGACGAAGGGTGTAAATTTGACCTGGTGCGCCAAATATGACTTCCTGATGAGCAATTAACCCTGGTAGCCGTACACTATGAATTCTAATCCCTTCACCGGCTAAACTGCCTCTAGCCCCTGGTATTTTTTCCGTTTCTTCTACTTGGGGTGGGTTAAAAGTTTTACCCATTTCCGCTAAAAGCTGGGCGGTTTGAATGGCTGTACCGCTTGGTGCATCGGCTTTTTGGTTGTGATGCAGTTCGATAATTTCTACATGGTCGAAGTATTGAGAAGCGGTAACTGCTGCTTGTTGTAAAAGTACCATTCCTATAGAGAAGTTAGGAATAATTAGACAGCCGGTGCTGGCTTTTTCCGCAAAATCGGCTAGTTCATTGATTTGTTCTGGACTTAAGCCGGTAGTTCCCACAACTGGACGAATACCATAGGCGATCGCACTCCGCACGTTATCATAAACTGCATCCGGGTGAGTAAAATCGACTATTACCCCTGGTTGTAGTTGTCTTTCCCCTGCCACATAGCCTAACATTGGCTCTAGTTGGTTAGTGATTGGTACTTCCAGAGGTTCAGCTAAACCAGCTAGTTCTCCCGCATCTTTTCCCTGATGTTCTGGTGAAGTATCCAAAGCGCCCATTAAAACCATATCAGACGCTTGGGCTACAGCCTTCACCACCTCACGTCCCATTTTACCTGCTGCACCATTAACAATTACAGGGATAGTAGATTGATTAGTCATATTTCGAGAAATGCGTTTTTAGTCATTGTACTGACATCTCGCACTCCTGGGCGCGATCGCCTGAAAATTAATTCCCCACAGTTTACTAATTAAATTTTCTCAATCAGCTAAATTTTATAGTTATTGCTCACTAATTATATTCTTTGGAAAATCTGAGCAACAGTCAATTTTAATTCAGGAAAAAGTGGAGATATAATCAAATCATCACCTCTAAATTGATTAACCATATATTCATCATCCTCTAAATAATAAACTGAAATCGTAGGTTGTTTAGGATAACCAATAAACCTCCTACCCCCGAAAGCAGCATAATCAACAATCCAATATTCAGGAATCCCCATAGATTCATATTCATTTGTTTTAGTGTTATAATCTGTTTGCCAATTACTGCTAACAACTTCTATGACTAAAGGAACAGAAGCAGCTTGAGCAATGGTAGATTCTTTTTTCCACAAAGGTTCATTAACTAAATTATTTCTATTTAATAATAGTATATCAGGTGCATAAGCTGATAAACCACTAGGATTTTTAATTAAAGCTGTTTTGGGGATAAAGTAAGGAAGCTTAACTCTTTTATATTCTGTGACTATTTCCTCTACTAAAAAACCGATAATTTCCTCATGATCTCCTACTGATGGATTCATTTCAATAATTACTCCCTCGTGTAATTCATAACGTAATCCCGTTTCTGGATAGGATTGTATAAATTCCTCAAAGGTTACTGGTTTACTTAATGCTTGAACCATGATTCACATCTTGAATGTTTTTGATAATTTTAGTTAATTATACTATAATTATAAGCTGATGGGGTGGATATTAAGGTAAGATTTAGCAATGATTATATTCTTCTATGTTTACTAATTAGGCTTTTATGATAATTATATTTCAATTATAAATATAGCCTTTAATTTTATTAACTTCTTCCAAATAATTTTAATTCTTCGATTAATATTTTAATTAAAGGTCGGTAAAGTGTATTATCTAAATGTTCTTGATACCAAGTTTCATAATCACCTAATAAATTTAAATGTTGTTCAATTTGTCTTGCTTCTTCCAGTAATACCCATAAATTATGGGTTGCTCTATTTTCAAAACCAATTCCACCACTCATTTTAAGTCCTTCTAAACCATATTTTTGGCAAGCAGGACATTGACATTATTGTAACTTTTTCTCTTCTTCTTTACTAATTTTTCTTCCTCGCCAATTTCCTAACTCAGCAACAATACGATCACCTGTTCCGGGTAATTGAATTAACCCCCTTGCTGCACGATTTCGCCAGCCACTAGAATCAACTGAATTAATACCTAATAAGGCTGCAATATGTAAAGTTGAAGTTCCTCCGATTCCAAAAATATGCAATTTTTTATCTGGAAATTGTTTGCGAAAATGAATTAAATTATCTATTATTTTTTTATAAGGAATAGCTTTAGGAGCGCGTAATAAATTAGGAACAATACCACCTAAAGCAATATAAGGCTTTTTAGATAAACCTTTACTATTAACTACTTTTTTTATATATTGTTCTAAAAAATTACTAATATGAACTACAGGAACATAACCACCTTGATAATAGCGAAAATTCATATTCATAGTTTTTTTAAAACAATCTTCCTGTTCCTCTAAAGTCATTTTAGGAATAGGAATAAAATCTTGAGGAATAGGATACCAGTCTGGTTTTGATTCTCGTACAAATTCCGCATATTCTTTAACAGGTACTTCTTTACTATCTTGCACAAATACAATACAACATTACCAAAATATAACTTGATATTAAAAACACAAATTTCAAAGCTTTTGCAACTCTTTATACTTTAGTTAGTAAATATTGGCTAAGTGTTAATGAATAAATGTTAAACAAAATAAACCAAATATAATTTTGCCCTCTATTAACACCCTCTTGATTCAATAACTCATCTGGAAAAAGTATAGCTGCAACTGAAATCAACTGATATTCTAAAGCTGTTAAAGGTGTACCTCCAAACTCATTAAAAATACCTATATTTCCTTTCTCCCACGCTTTAATCCAGAAATAAATATTCTCTTTTAATTTAGGTTCATAGCTTGGATATTCTTGAAATAAACTATCTGCCCATCTTTGATATTTACGATAAATTCTATTTTTAGGATGATTAGGACAAACAACAGCACTTAAATCTCCAATATGATATTCGTATCCGTCTCCCCAACGGCAAAACTTACTTTTATCTCTTTTTCCTCTAGATATACCTTTAATGTTGTTTGACAAATTATTACTTTTTCCATACTTTTCAGATTTCCCAATATATAAAGGTATAATTAAATTTCCTCTGACTTTATACATTATATAAATTAATCCTTCATAAACATCTGTTTTTTCATCGAAATCTTGTAAAACTTTCTCTACTTCACAAATTAAATAATTTTCCATATTTTCTGACCGCTCTAGAATTAGACGAGAATCAATACCATATTGCTTAATACTAACAACGTTATTTTGATTTACTTTGAATAATTCTACTCCAATATGATTAGATATATAATGCTCACAAAACCTTTGCCAGATTAATATTTTCTCATCCACTCAGTTAAACCTCTATAAGCACCATTCAAAATAAATTTCTATACCTAATTGGTGTAATATTTTCCTTGCTTGAATGGAATGAAAAGAACTTACAGGTAATCCAGTTAATTGACTGACTAACCATTTAGGTGAAACTTTTTTATCATCAACTAAGACATACCAAGTTTGATAATTATCAGGTTTCCCTTGATGTTCTATTAAACCCTGTCTAGCAATAACAAGGATTTCAGCTTTGGTTAAATTTAGTTCAATACCTTTAAACACTACCTTTCCCTTGATACTGTTATCTTTGGGAGTATGTAGGTATTCAGGAGGTTCACCATAAAGCCATTGATGTAATATTGACAGCTTTTTACCTATTGTACCAGTAGCAATAGTAATGGTGCAATTTCCTGGTATAATTTTTTCATATTCATCAAAAATTTGTGCATAATCCTGACTCATGCACAATAAACATCTTTTGTAAAGGCCACTCTGTAAAAGTTCACAAAATTTGTTATTGCCAGAAGACTTTAATTCTTGCGATCGCTTTTTATCCATTTTCTGGTCATAGTTGGGGATTAACTCATGACTAGATATGAGTCCAAACTTGGCGGAAAGGATAAAAATATCTAAATCATTCGAGTTTTTTTCCTGTAAAAACTTCCGCAAAACCCGAAAGGCAACCCCATTGTAACATGCAATCGCTGGTAAATCTTCTACATTTGAAAATTTGGATTTAGAACAGTTGATAATTAATAAATCTTTCACAGATTTTACTTAATAGGAATAAGTGTTTATATCATTTTGAGTTTACCATCATTTATCCAAGGGTAAAAATTGTTAGAATTTGAGAAAAGAATTTTATATAAATAAATACCTGATGCAATTTAGCCAATGCGAGTTAGTCTAGAAACAAAGTGATAGGAGAAATATTATGCAAGCTTACAAACTCAAATGAAAAATCGAATCATCTGGAAAGTTGGTAATTACTGAAACCGTAAATTTACCACCTGGTGATGTAGAAGTGATAGTATTACAAACAGTTGATAGTACAGAAACACCTAAAAGACGAACTAAAATTAAAGCTTTGCAAAACTGGGTTGATCAAACTCAACCAGTACCTGCTGATTTTGATCCAGAACAAGCTAAATGGGAATATTTAAAGGGGAAACATAACCTGTGAAGGTTTTGCTTGACACCGATATAATCTTAGCTATTGCTCTAGAATGACAACCTTAAGTTACTAATAGTGAAATAGTCTTAGCATTTTTTGAACAGGGACAAATAGAAGGCTATACGGCTCTCTATCATGCAGCTAATCTTTTGACTATATCTTACTCAAAAACAGGCGACCAAATTTCAGAAATTTTTACTTCAAAACCTGGTAATAAATCAGGTAAAGTTAGCAATTCATTATTTTCTAAAATTAATACCTGATCATTTTGATAAACTTCTATATTTTTGGTTTTAGGATTAATCAGAATGCCAATTCTCGAACCCAAATTAAGAAATTCTTGAATCTTGGCTCGTAATTTTTCTAAACTATCAGTTTTTGATTTTACTTCTACTACCAAATCAGGTACTATTTCTGCATAATCTTCTGTTGTTTCCTTTAATCTTTCTGCACTAATAAAAGATACATCAGGCGCACGTAAATTGGCATTTGGTAATTTAAAACCTGCACTAGAACCTGTTACTCTTCCCAGTTTGCGTGGTCTAACCCAGTTACCCAAAATACGCAAAAATTCACTTCCGACTTCTTCCGACTCGTAACCTGATGGACTCATGACTATAATTTCTCCATTTACCAACTCCATCCGATATTCTGGATAAGCTGCTTGCATTTTTTCTAAGTCTTGGATAGTTAGCAACATGAAACAGACCTCTGAACTTGTTTATGTCTATTTTGCCATTTTTGAAAATTATCTAGACACAAAAACGGTGTTGAGGGTGGGTTACTTTAATTATTTTGCTCTCTCCACGAAAATTATCCTCAAAGTTTTAGCTTGAGATGATGGTCATCTGTGATTAAGTCACCTGAAAGTTAGTGTAATTACTGAATCTGGGGTAATGGCTGCTTTTTTCTCTGATGAGAGTGTAAAGTTATGCACTTTTTGAACCCTCACCCAGATGTTTGATGTTTGCAAAACTACAAAGGTATGTTATTGTAATGGGGGGTATTTAACCCTAATTAACAGGCTATTAATGCTAAAAGAGGCAGTTCTCAACATCGATGGATGATACAGAACAGAGTGGCGGTAAACGCAGATAGCAAAATAGTATAAAAAATTGTAACCTTAAGCAAAAAATAATCTAGCTACACTTTGTTTCTAGTATCTTTTTAAAAGACAACTCATAAAGGTGGCTACTCTGACTACAAGTGATATGAATCCGATACTGCAATTAGGCGATCGCACACTGACGGCCGTAGAAATTTTACCATTGTTGGCAAAGTATCAATTGATGCCACTATTGGTGAAAGAAATAGTGATTGATCAAGCGATCGCCGAAATTAAAACTACACCACAGGAAGAACAGTTAGCCTATGAACAAGCGCAACAGGCGCTACAAAAGCAGTCGATAAGCACAGAACAAATTCAGGCGATCGCCACTCGTCAACTCAAACTGGAAAAGTTTAAAGACATAACTTGGGGAGGAGATGTAGATTCTTATTTTTTCCAGCGCAAATCCCAATTAGACAAAGTAATTTATTCCCTCATTAGTACTTCAGATATAGGTATTGCTCAAGAAATTTACTTCCGCATTCAAGAAGGAGAACAATCTTTTGCCGAATTAGCACGAGAATATGCCCAAGGACCAGAAGCTCAAACAGATGGTTTAGTCGGTCCCATAGAACTACAAACTATTCATCCAGTTTTAGCCAAAATCCTTTCTGTGAGCCAACCACAGCAGTTATTACCACCTACTCAAATTGGCGAATGGATTGTAATTGTGCGATTAGAAAAACTCCTCCCAGCCCAACTAGACAGGAGTACACGTCAACGCTTAATTAATGAACGGTTTAATCAATGGTTGCAAAACCAAATAGCAGCCACAAATTGGCAAATTCGTCAATCAGAAACTGCCTCTGTTTAGGTACTTAAATCACCAACTAACTGTAGATATAAATAAACATGACATATATTAAAAGTAACTTTCAAGAATTTCTCGCTAACCTAGAAGGTTTTAATCAATTATCGACGGAGGAAATTAACCAATTATCCTCCCAACATCTACAAGCTTGGCGCTACCGCATCGGTCAAAAATTGATTGGTAAAGAAAGTTTACCGGAACGCATAGCAATTATTTACACGGGTAACGTGCGGTTATTGGCTTATGACCCCCAAACCCAACTACCAATTACTTTAAAATTACTGCAACCAGGGGCAATTTTAGGGGAAATCAGTTTATTGCGACAGGTAGCTTGCGAAACAGCGATCGCCTCTACAGAAGTGATATGTTTAACTATCGATGCTAATAAATATTTACAACTTCTGAGCAATAATCCGACATTTGCAAATATTCGTCAAAACCAAAGTAATTTAATCGAAGTATTCGATGTTCTCAGCCCCCAAATTGCCCAGCAAGCCAATGCAGGTTTAAATCTGAAAGAAATTACTCAACAAGCTCTATCACGGGCTAATATTCACTACCTCCCACCAGGTAAAAATTCTTTAAATCAATTAAATACAAAGTGGATTTGGTTTGTTAGTAGTGGTGGTCTGACCAACCTTCCCCCCGGTTCTCGTTTAGATTCTAATTATAGTAACGATTTGCTCACAGTTACCGGGAACAATCCCGCCCGTTTAATTGGTATTGATCCCGCAGATTTATCATTAATTAATGGCCAACAAACAACAGATAGAATTACTAACAGCACAAATGGAATACAAGAATTAGATATCCCCTATGCACCAGTAGAAGAAATTACCCCCGTTGCCAAAGAAACAATCCAGGTTAAACAAACTCATAAAAAATATCCTTTCTTTTCCGGTAAAGGTGAATTAAATTCTACCATAGCCTGTTTTGAAATGCTGGCTAAAGAATTAGAAATGCCTTTTCGGCGGGAAGTAGTACGCCGGGTAATTAATGAACAAATCAAACGCCAAGGTAATATCTCATTTCAGTTTTGTGCCTCTTTAGCAGAATTAATGGGATTGAAAGGACAATTAGTAGATGTACCTGCGGTTTCAATTAATCGCATTCCCACACCGGCATTAATTCGTTATGGTGATAGTTATGCAGTTTTATATGCGGTAGATACTAATCAAGTAATTTTGGGTGTTCCCTCCCAAGGAATTATTAAATGTTCTCCCGCACAAATCCTCTCAGAATTAGAGAGCGAAGAAGGCAATTTACAGCCCCAAGTCAGAGTATTATTAGTTGCGGCTACTCAAGAAACACAGCAAGAGCGGTTTGGTATACGCTGGTTTTGGCCATATCTGAATCGCCATAAACGTGTATTAATGGAAGTATTTATCGCTTCCTTTTTTGTGCAGTTAGCAGCTTTAGCTAATCCCTTAGTAATCCAATTAATTATTGATAAAGTAATTGTTCAAAACAGCATTGGGACTCTCAATATATTGGGAGTTTTATTATTAGTGGTAGGTGTGTTTGAAGCCATCCTGACTACATTAAGAACTTACTTGTTTGTGGATACTACCAACCGGATTGATATGGGTTTGGGGTCACAAATTATTGACCACTTACTCCGATTACCCCTCCGTTATTTTGAACGTCGTCCCGTGGGAGAATTGGCAACAAGAATTAATGAGTTAGAAAATATCCGCCAATTTCTCACAGGTACGGCTTTAACGGTAGGTTTAGATGCAGTATTTTCGGTGGTTTACATCATTGTCATGCTGATTTATAGTTGGCAGTTGACAATAGTAGGTTTAGCCACAATTCCTGTATTTGTTATTCTGACATTAATTGCTGCTCCAACTGTCAGTAGACAGCTACGCACAAAAGCCGAAAGAAATGCTGCTACTCAGTCTTATTTAGTCGAGGTAATGTCAGGAATACAAACAGTGAAAGCGCAGAATATCGAATTGCGATCGCGCTTTTCCTGGCAAGAACGTTATGCACGGTATGTAGCTGCCGGATTTAAAACAGTTGTCACCTCGACCTTAGCCAGTTCTACCAGTAATTTTCTGAATAAACTCAGTAGCTTATTAGTTCTTTGGGTGGGAGCTTATTTAGTCTTACAAGGAGACTTAACATTAGGAGAATTAATCGCCTTTAGAATCATTTCTAGTTATGTAACTAGCCCAGTTTTACGGTTAGCACAAATTTGGCAAAGCTTCCAAGAAACAGCCTTATCATTAGAACGATTAAGCGATATTGTGATACACCCCAAGAAGCAGAAATAGACAAAGATAATATTGCTTTACCTGCTATTAGTGGTGCAGTCAAATATGACAATGTTTCCTTCCGCTTTGCTGCTAGTGGACCTCTACAATTAGTTAACGCTAACATTGATATTCCGGCTGGAACATTTGTAGGAATTGTTGGTCAAAGTGGTTCTGGAAAAAGTACAATGATGAAATTACTGCTCAGACTTTATAACGTCGAATCGGGCAGAATTTTAATTGATGGTTATGATATTTCTAAAGTGGAATTATATTCACTGCGGCGGCAAATAGGTGTAGTCCCTCAAGACACACTTTTATTTGATGGTACAGTCCAAGAAAATATCGCTTTAACCAACCCAGACGCTACCACCGAAGAAATTGTCGAAGCAGCCAAAGTAGCCGCAGCGCACGACTTTATTATGAGTTTACCCAACGGTTACAACACACGAGTAGGTGAGCGGGGTTCAGCCTTATCTGGGGGACAAAGACAAAGATTAGCGATCGCTCGTTCAGTCCTACAAAGACCTAAACTATTAGTATTAGACGAAGCTACCAGCGCCCTAGATTATCCCACCGAGCGCCAAGTTTGTTTAAATTTAGCCAGTGCCTTTAAAGGCAGTACAGTCTTCTTCATTACTCACCGTCTTAACACCATTAGCAACGCAGACATCATCATCGTTATGGATGGCGGTAGAGTCATAGAACAAGGTAGCCACCAAGAATTAATGGCGGCTAAAGGTCATTATTACTATCTCTATCAACAACAAGAAGTGAATTTGTAACCCGTATGGGCGGTGTCTCCCCACCTCTCCCCGCCTTCATCAGTTGTTTAAATTAATTTACATCTCCAACCTCAAATTCTTATGACTCAAGTTAATGGAAAACCAATCAACGGCACACAAAAAAATGCTATCAACGGTAATGGCAATAAACCCCCCAGTAATGGCAAAGTTATAAAAAGTCCTCCTCCTAATAACTTGCCAGAAAATAACTTTGACCAAAGCGTAGTTTTACGCCAATCTCCTATTTGGTCACGAGCCATTATGCTTACTTTAATTGGGTTAGCTTGTTTTGGCTTTATTTGGGCTAGATATGCCACATTAGAACAAGTAGTACCAGCTACCGGACAATTAAAACCAGAAGGCAAAGTTAAAGAAGTACAAGCTCCTGTTAATGGAGTAGTTAAATCAGTCTATGTCAAAGATGGACAACTTGTGAAAGAGGGCGATTTATTACTCACATTTGATTCTACGACAACCCAATCTGAAATTAACTCTCTCAAAAAAATTCGCGCTTCTTTAATCAAAGAAAATAATATTTATCGCCGTGTATTGGGAGTAAATAGTCCAATTACTGATGTAGGATTAGAAGATTTAACCAGTGAATTACCAGCAGAATCAGCACTACTCCTCAAGAATCGTGCTGCTTTAATATCAGAAAATGAATTACTCCGGTTACAATTAAGAGATGCGACAACGGGTAAAGGATTAGGAATTGATGAACGCCAGCGCCTACAAGCAGCCCAAAGAGAACTAAATTCTCGTTCTACAGCCGCAGAACTAGAAGTAGAGAAAATTAGAAAACAACTAACACAAACTCAAATTAAATTAGTAGATACCCAAGCTAGTTTGAGTATCCAAAGCGGAGTTTTAAATGATTTGGAAAAACTGTATAAAGAGGGAGGAATCTCAAAACTCCAATACTTAAACCAAAAACAACAAGTACAAAATCTCAACGCGGAGATAGCCCAATTAGTAGAAGAGAAGAAACGTTTGACTTTTGATATTCAAAAAAATCTCCAGCAAGTTACCAATACAGTAGCAGTAACTGATAAGGATGTTTTAGATAAAATCGCTGACAATAAAAAGCGCATTGCAGAAATTGATAGTCAGTTGATGAAGGTAATTCTAGAAAATGACCAAAGGATAGCAGAAGCTAACAGCAGAGCCACCCAAGCTGAAACTAATTTTAGATATCAAGAATTGCGTGCGCCTGTGAGTGGTGTAGTTTTTGATTTACAGGCTAAAGGAACTGGTTTTGTTGCTAACACTACCCAAACATTATTGCAAATTGTTCCTGCTGATAGCTTAGTTGCGGAAGTTTTTATTACTAATAAAGATATCGGTTTTGTCTTAGAAAAACTCAGACAGGCTAAAACTGATAAAAAACCACTGCAAGTAGATGTGAGAATTGATTCTTTTCCTTTTAGCGAATTTGGTGATATCAAAGGAGAGGTGCTAGAAGTTGGTTCTGATGCTCTACCACCAGACCAAATACATAACTTTTATCGTTTCCCAGCCAAAATCAAATTAAACAGACAATTTTTAGAAACTCAAGGCCAAAAGATTTCTTTGCAGTCTGGTATGTCTATCAGTGCTAATATCAAAGTCCGCGAAGAAAGAACAGTGCTGGATTTATTTACAGATATGTTTACCAAAGAAGTTGATGGCTTGAAACAAGTACGTTAAAAAGTAAGATTTGATCCATATCCCCGACTTCTCAGAGAAATCGGGGATATTTTGGTTCACAAATTACTCTCTAAATTGTGTTGGTGTAATTGTTACTGGACTTGTACCTTGGATTTTTCTAAACAAGAAATTCTGGTAATTGCCATCTTTCTCGGCATATTGATACACTTCATATCTCAAGCCATCTAGTTTTCCCTCTTTTACTAGTCTGTTCCAGTCATTACCATTAATTCTCAACACTGCGGTAGGTGTACAAACATCGTATTTAACATCTGATGTAATCACTCCCTTATACCAACCAATGGTTGCAGTTGGTTGTGTAAACCAGCCATTTTCAATGGTAGCACTTCCTTGATTGAGGACGTTTTCACAATTTGTTTGAGCTAGTGCTTGTCCTTGTCCTAGAGAGAAAGTCAAGCAGACAATTAGCAGTAAAGCGGCTATGAATTTTTTCATCTGATTTATTTTCTTGGTTTTAAGTGAGCTTGATTTAAAACGCACAAAAAGAAGCTAAGACTGTAGAGAAATAGCTATCTTTAGTTGTGTATTTTTCAATCAGAGCAGATTTTGTTTTCGTTTTCAAGTCAGTTTACTGTATTAGTCCTGTGGGACTAAAGACTAATATCAAAAAGTAATTAATTATAAAAAAATTATCACAAACTCTAAGTAAAAATTTTTAAGTTAATCTTTATTCACATCCCCGTTCTACTTTTTTACCCCCAATTTACCCCAATCAATGATTTCTCAAACGCTCATTTTTTCAAAAAACTACTCCCCGCAAAGTCATCAAAACCTCACAGGGAGTAATTTTTGCTTCTTCTTTATTTGATGCCAGGAACCAGACTTGAACTGGTGACACGAGGATTTTCAGTCCTCTGCTCTACCGACTGAGCTATCCCGGCGCGGGCTTGTTTGTGCGCCACGATTACTAAATGTAGCAAAGGAAAAAGGATTTGGCAAGGGGTAAGGGAAAAAATTTTTTAACCCGCCTTTAGTCCCAACTTAACCCAGGTGAACACAACTGCAAAAGAGAGAAACTGGACAAGGACAATACTAGGGCCAGAGGCGATGTTAAACCAGCCAGAAGCAATCATGCCGATGATACTACTGCTAGAGCCGAGAATCACAGACAGAATGAGAAAACGCCCAAAATGGTGACTGATTAATTTAGCGGTGGCTGCGGGAATAACTAAAAAGGCATTTACCAGCAATGCACCAACGGCTTTGATGGCTACGGCCACGGCTAGAGACAGCAACACAACAAACCCATAGCGATATAATTGAACAGGTACGCCTTGGACTTGGGCGACATCGGGGTTAAGAGTTAGTAAAATTTGCTGTCGGAGAGTGGATAATAAGAAGGTGCTGCTACAAACTAGCACCAACAGCGTCAATACTAGGTCTGTAGAGTCGATCGCCAGAATATCACCAAATAATACACTCATTAAATTGCCGCGATATCCTTTAATCATACTGGCGATAATTATGCCGATCGCCAATGACCCTGAAAGCAATATACTGAGAACGCTATCACTAGCTAAATCTGTTTTGTCAACTAAGTAGAGGACAGCAACACCAAAAATTAGGGTGGTAGGCAATAACATCCACGTAGGATTTGATTGTAATAATACACCCAAGGCAACACCAACAAATGCAGCATGAGCGACTGCGTGACTAAAAAAAGACAACTGGCGCAAAGTGACAAAACAGCCCAGTAAACCGCCTAGTATTCCCATTAACACCGCTCCCAGAATGGCACGTTGCATAAACGGGAATTGCAACAAGTTCCATAAATCATGACTATTATTCATGTCTAGTTGCATGATTAAGATAGAGAACAAGGAGCAGGGAATAGAGAACAGATTGCTGTTCATAAATGATTGATGACTGCTGTACTTAATTGTTTATATGTTTTATTTGTCTGCATAAATTAGCTAATTTTTCCCTCAAATCTACAAAATTTAAGGCAACTATTTACAATTCCCTAATTACCAATTTTACCAGTAATTAAATTCACTTACCACTAGCACATGATTCAATCTAATCACCCATCTACTTTAGAGAATAATTTAGTTCAACCCTTCTCCGAACAGCTTCTTAGCATGGAAAAAGCCCAGCGTATGGCAGAATTTTTTAGCTTTTTAGGAGATGCAAATCGTCTTCGTGTTCTCTCACTTTTATCAAATCAAGAACTTTGTGTTAGTGATTTAGCCGCATTATTAGCGATGAGTGAATCGGCTGTTTCTCATCAATTACGAAATTTACGTGCTATGCGATTAGTCAGTTATCGTAAGCAAGGACGAAATGTATTTTATCGTCTACATGACAGTCATATTTTCCATTTGTATCAGGCTGTAGCTGAACATTTAGATGAAAAGGAAGATTGAAAACTTCTCCATTTTAAATTTTGAATTTTGAATTTTGAATTTTGAATTTTGAATTTTTTAGTGGTGGTGCTGATAACGACTAAAACCAGGGCCATAGGTAGCGAGGAGATTTTGCGGTGATAAAGCAATGTCGGGTTTACCTGTACAGACAACAGTTTGATTCAGACACAGGACGCGATCGCAATGACGACTTACCATATCAATATCATGGGAAACCTGTAACACCGTCCAATTCTCTTCCCGCTTTAGTTCATTTAGCAAAGCATAAAAATCTGCTGCACCTTGGATATCTACCCCAGCAAAAGCTTCATCTAGCACTAACAGTTTTTTCGGGGTAACTAAACAATAAGCTAACAACACCCGCTTTAGTTGACCCCCGCTAAGAGTGCCAATAGCTTGATTTCTCAAGTGATAAGCATCTGTTCTTTGCAAAGCGGTTTTTATTGCTGCTATCTTCTCTCGATTTAGTTGATTAAACCAAGAAAAGCTAAAATTTTTACTTTTTCTTGTATTTACCCATCCCAATCCTACCAATTCACTAACCGAAATCGGAAAACTCCGGTCAAAAATAAAATTCTGGGGCATATAACCCAACCACCGGCGGAAATTTCCTAACTTGCTAACAGGACGACCAAATATCTCAATTTTACCAGTATTGTGAGGAATCAAATCTAAAATAGCTTTGACTAAGGTACTTTTACCAGCACCATTCGGCCCGACTATAGCTGTATCTGTTCCTGGTAGTAACTCAAAAGAAACATCTCTCACAGCTAAATAACTTCCTTGGTAGACAGTTAAACCATCTACTTTTAATATTGGTGATATTTCTGGTTGTTGTTGGTCAATCATTGAAGATAAAATTAAAGATTTGATATTTCACTACTAGAACTAAAAAGATGAAAATTACATCTGATACCATTTTCCGAAAACCCTGATACATATAGATTGCTTGTAGGGATATGGCACTGCCATGTCCGTCCGAATGTATATGTACCATTATTAAAGTTAAATGGTATGACATCCAGAAAAAGATGCAGCCTAATGATTACTTCTCACGCAAAAATTAACAGCTAACTTATTTACATCCATTAGCCACAGTCTGTAAATTAGCTTTCATGACTTGAAAGTAATACTTAGGTTCTGTCTGACCTGCTTCCAAAGAATCCAAAGTTTGCAAAGGTAATTTTAAATCCTGTGCCAAACTAGCTAACAATTTATTATCTACTCCTGGTTCACTAAAAAGAGCTTTTACTTGATATTTTTTCACTACATTCACAGTTTTCTGCACATCAGCAGGAGAAAGTTGATCTTCAGGTATTGCTACTACGGCAACTTGCTTGAGATTATAACGTTTAGCTAGATAAGGAAAAGCATCATGAAAAGTAATAAAGGTGCAGTTACGTGTAGGTTTTAAAGTCTGTTTAAATTCCTGATCTAGTTTTTCCAATTCCTGAATATAAGCCGCAGCATTGACTTCATAGGTTGATTTATTCTCAGGGTCAGCTTTAATTAAACCATCCCGAATATTTATTATCTGCTGTTTGGCTAAAACTGGATCTAACCAAATGTGGGGATTACCACTTGTATGTGTGTGATCATGATCATGATCGTGGTCTTTTTCTCCATCTGTGATTTTTTCTGTAGGTGAAATTTCGTTCACCGCTTGGATACCTTTGCTAGTATCAATTTCCATTAGCTGGGAATTTTTGGCATTTTTAACCGTATCTGCGAGAAATTGCTCTAGACCTAAACCATTCTTTACTAATACTTTAGCAGAGGCGATCGCTCTCACATTTCCTGGTGTAGCTTGATACTCATGTACATCAGTGCCAGGAGGGATTAAAATTTCTACATCTGCTGCCTCACCCGCTACAGCTTTAGTAAATAAATATATAGGTAAAAATGTGGCTACCACTTTAATTTTTTTTGACTGTCCCACAGGAGTAGATTTTACATCTTGTGGTGTCGGTGACTGTGTACTAGAGGCCGCCTGATTTATTTTCGTTCGGTCACAAGCAGTAATGGACAACAGCAACAGTGTCATTAAGGATAGAATCCTATTTCTCATTCTTTCATTGCTGTTCAAAGTCCCAATCACTATGTTTCCTCCCTAAAAATTCTCACTTAACCTTCTTCCAGCATCAACACTACTGTTGGCCGTAGCACCTCAACTATTACATAGTATAGTAAAATAATTATCATTCTCATTAAAAATCTATAAACAATCTCTCAGTTAAATTTTCTGTATTAATAATTACAATTGAATTGACAGTAATATCTAGTTACCAAATCGTATAATTTTAACCACCTAGTTAAGACTTCTTAACTTGTTGTTAAAAAAAGGCTATACTTCCATAGCATTTTGTGTAGCTTTTTAATAAAATGTGCCTTAATACATACACCGCAAGGGTGTAAATCATCAACCAGTGTGAGGAAAAATGCAAACATTGTGGAAGTCTCTGCTGGCTAGTCCAGTGGCATTTGGGGCAATACTGTTGATAGGTGCAACAGCTTGGGCTGGAGAAACACCTATTACCTCAGACACTACAGAAAACTTAAATCAAGTATCACAAACAACTCCACTCACCCCCGTCTCTGAGTTGTCAGAAGAACAACCCCAAGGGGAAGAAATCGAACAAGTAACTTCTGTTTCTCAGTTCTCCGACGTACAGCCCAGTGACTGGGCATTCCAAGCCTTGCAATCTTTGGTAGAACGCTATGGTTGTATTGCTGGCTACCCCAACGGCACATTCCGAGGTAATCGGGCCTTAACAAGATATGAATTTGCAGCTGGTTTAAATGCTTGTTTAGATCGCATTCAAGAATTGATTAGTAGCAGTACTTCAGGTCTGGGCGCTGAAGATGTTGCTACACTGCGAAAATTAACAGAAGAATTTTCGGCTGAACTAGCTACTTTGCGGGGTCGAGTAGATGCCCTAGAAGCAAGAACATCTGAGTTAGAAGCCAATCAATTTTCTACTACCACCAAATTGAATGGTGTGGCTATATTTGCCCCAGTGAGCGTTTTAGCAGGTGACAATGCTATTGGAGGGAAAATAGACAGAGTACCGATTTTTGTCGATCGCGTGCGTTTGAACTTGGATACCAGCTTTACAGGTAAAGACCTGTTAAGAACTCGACTCCAAGCCCTCAACTTTAATGCTTTATCTGGCACTTCTACATTCACACCAGAGGGTGATCTAAGATTAGGTAGCGGTCCTTTTGGTAATAGTGGCAACAACAGTGTCTCCATTGATGCACTGCTATATTCTTTCCCCTTGGGTGAAAAGACAAGAGTCATTTTAGAAGCCAATGCAGGTGCTGCTGATGATTTTGTCAACACCGTCAACCCGTTTTTTGATGGGGATGGTGATAGCGGTGCATTGTCTAACTTTGGTACACGCAACCCCATTTACTACCCAGTTGCCGGTTCAGGGATTGGACTCAGACACCAGTTTAGTGACAAATTAGAATTATCTCTCGGTTATTTAGCAGGTACAGCAAATAACCCCAGTAATGGCAATGGTTTGTTTGATGGATCTTACGGTGCGATCGGTCAATTAACCGTCATGCCAACCAGAGGTTTAACTGTAGGTTTAACCTATGTCAACTCCTATAATCAGGACTTAACTGCTGGTAGCAACACCGCTAACTTGCGGACTGCTTTTCTGAGTAATCCTGTACTGACTGGAGTCAATGGCCCTACTGACGTACCAGTTTCTAGCAATTCCTATGGTTTACAAGCATCTTTTCAACTGAGTCCCAAATTTGCAGTAGGTGGTTGGGTAGGTTACACCAACAGTCGCGTTCTTGGGGGAATAGATCGCGGTGACTTGGATATATGGAACTATGCTGTAACACTTGCTTTCCCAGATTTGGGTAAACCAGGTAGCCTCGGCGGTATCATCGTTGGTATGGAGCCTAAAGTTACTGCGGTGAGTGGTAATCTTCAGAATACTGTTGCTAAAGATAGAGACACTTCACTACACATTGAGGGATTCTACCAGTATAAACTCAGCGATAACATCTCCATTACTCCTGGTGTCATCTGGCTAACTGCACCAGATCATAATGAGCAAAATGATGATGTGGTAATTGGGACAGTTAGAACCACATTTACCTTCTAAACTTTCACATCAGAATTTTTTATAGAGAAAACGCACACACTTAATCAGCGTTTTCTCTTTTTTGTCTGCTCAGAAAATAAAAGCCTAGTAAAAATACTAGGCTAGGGATTTGAAAACGACTTCTTAAATATTTCAAGGTTAAGGTCTAGACAATTTTAAGCTGCTTTTGATTTTTGTTTAACTAATGAATTAGCACCCAAAGCAGCGCAAGCTAGTAAAGCTAATATTGAAGCAGGTTCAGGAACTTGAGTTGGAACTTGAGCTAGTCTGAAAGCATGGTTGTCACTTTCAAATCCTACAGCTGAAGAACTCAGGATAATTCTATTAAAAGTTTCTCCTGGGTCAGCGAAGAAATTAACAAATAAATCACCAGTTCCGGGAATATTACTCCCACTAAACTCTCCTACTACAGTATTGTTATTAAAAAATCTAATGAAATTAAAGGCATCTATTGAACCCCAATACAAACCAAAGTAATCAAGTGTCTGAGCAAAATTAATTGTTACAGCACCCGTAACACCAGCAGCATTACCAAGTGGAGCAACAGCAAGGTATGGAGTATTATCATCAGCTGGTTGAGACAGCCCGCCAATATTTCCAGTGACTATGGCAGGATCATTAGTAAAAGGAGAATAAATCACAGGGCCACTGGAGGGGAGTTGACCATTGTCAAAGTTAACTGAAATGCTACCAGGTACGGCAGAGACTTGACCTTGACCTGGTGCGGTTATGCCACCAGTAGTAATATTTATAGCTTTAGCCGGGCTAGAAATAATGCTAAGAAATGCTGCACTAATCAAGCCTAATGTTAGTTTTTTTAGAGTCAACATTGTTTTCTTTGAATGTGTTAATACACTACATAGCATTGCAGAAAAATGAAAGTTTGTGTGGATATTAATGCCATTTTTATGGAAAAAAAATCTTATCTTTTTAAAGTTTACAATTGAGAAATAAGCTCAGAAAAAAGATACTAAGACACTATTTTTTTGATTTATTTATCTTTCTGAAGTCAGATGATTTTTCTAGAGGTTTATGTTTATTAAGTGCAAAAAAATACAATCGGTGTTATTTACAATCAATTTTTCAGTATATCTAAGATTAAAATGCCTATGAAAACCTAATCAATCAAGGTAAAAATAATTATCTAGTTATAATCACTTAAAAAAAGTTACTGTATTTATGTGTGACATAATGTACTTATTTCACTAAACTTCTACCTGTTTTCATGAAAAAAGAGACATCAATAGCGAATTATTGACTATTTCTATTTAACTATCTCTATAAGTTTAAACTCAAAAGCGAGCAAATATTTTAGAGATAGAGAAAAAAGCTGAAATGCTAAAAATTAGAGTTAATAAGCTCAAAAATAGGGGTAAATTGCTTAAAATGAATCTTCTCTACAAGAGAACTATTTCGTTGCTGTTTATAGGCTGAAGAAAATAAGCTGTTACTAATTACAGGTGCATATTATACCAATTCAAAATTCAAAATAGCCTTCGGCAAGGCTTCGCCAACAAAATTCAAAATGGGAAATACCAGATTTGACAAGGGTTTGACGATTTATATCTGTTACAATCTTTTAGTGAATTGGTATTAGGCTGGGCATCTTGTTCAAGGACAGTCAATACAATAGAAAGAAACCTGTGAAGTTTTGATAATGAAGCTATGTGCTGTCTCTCCTACAAGAGATTGAGAAATAAAGCAGATTCTAGGTAAATGAGGTACAAATTTTAGGAACAAAACCTTATGATGAGAGACTTTCAACTCTGTTCCCTGTTAAGAGTTCCCTGTTCCCTGCTGTATTTAATCTATATGAGTTTTAGCTGGTCTCAATAGCACAAAGCTAAAAAAAGACCAGCCTCCCACAGCCGGTCTTAAGAATGTTTTTCGCGTTGTCTTCTCAATAGAGTCAAAACCAAATTGCGCGTTCCCAATATGCAACGGGCAACTTTTCTTAACAAGATTGTAACAGCCAGTACAGTTTTTTCGTGAAAATTTCCTAAAAAATATCTGCCGAAAGATAAATAAATTTTATGTATCGAGGGAGATGGGGACGCGGTGACGCGGGGACGCGGTGACAGG
>DATGXQ010000396.1:0-7026 GCA_035298905.1 Nostocaceae cyanobacterium
AAAATAGCCTTCGGCAAGGCTTCGCCAACAAAATTCAAAATTGGGAAAGTCAGATTGTACAAGGTTTTGCTGGTTTACTTATGTTACTTTATTTTGGTGAATTGGTATCACACTCTGCCCATAGTCAATTGTTCAGAATAAATTAGTTCTCATGACCAAACTTTTTCTTTTTTCTTGCTCTTTTATCCTGCGTAAATTACGGGGATTAAGCGAGGTTAATAATCATGTCAGAGCAAGTAATTACATCTCTGTTGTTTGTCGAATTATTAGATAAGCAACAACAGCTAATTGTTGGTGGTGCTGATTTTGAATTAACTAACACCAATTATGCTGAGAGGGTTGTAATTTCTTTGGATTCAACCGCTTCTAGCCCCTTAAGTAATAACAGTTTCTCTCTAAGTTTGAATAAGTCTATTAATACTGCTGCACAAAATCTTCTGGGCTTTGGTGGCAATATTCCTGAGAACATTACTGCTTTACCTCCGCCACCTATTTTATAACTACTCCAGCAAATTGAATTTTATTGTTTGGTGTTACAGAGTCAGGAGTCATACTAAATCCTCATTTCAAACCCCCCTTTTGCCCTAACGACTAGAAGTCGCGGCTACCAGAACGAAGTCTGCCTACGCAGACTAATTTATAAGGGGGGTAATAAGACAGGATTTGGTATCAGAAGCGAAAGCCGCTTGGTGGAGAGAGTTTCGATTTTCAATTTGTACCTCATATATTTGAAATATGCTGTATTTTGGTTCAAATGCGGAAAATTAGGAAGGGGGGAGAGGAGATGATTATTCGCTCATCGTAAGTGAGGTCTTTAAGGGAGTTTGAGCGTCTCCTCTGATTTCTCTAAGCGTTGCCCACGTCAGAGATACAAGGAAAGCGTTTACTTTTCCTACCCCCACCTGTGATTATAGAAGATAATAAACCGGATGTTTCCTACTGTTGGCAGTATTTGGGAATATTTGGGTTGTAGTTAACTCAAGAGCGATTTTTCTAGAGTATGTGGCTATAGTTTGCTTTGACTCCCGTTTTATGGGTGATTTTGATGCTCTAGTCTGGAGCGATCGCATGTGTGACTGGCTAATTCTCTAATTACCTATCTTATTATTGTTGAAAATTGGCTACAAAGTAATAAATATCTATTCTTCTTTAAGACATATTACCGCAGACAGTTATTTTTCTGTGCCAGGGGATTTGCAATCAAGTTATGGTGGCTGGGGATTGGTGACTGGGGATTGGTGACTGGGAATGAAAATTACTTCTCCCTCCTGCCCTCTGCCTTCAAATGATGTTTAAACCAAAAGGTGTAACGCTGTGGACTCCTTACGCCGCGAGGAAAACTATGCTAGGAATCGGTTTCTAGAACCAATACCTGAACAGTTACATTTAGTTGAAGTAAATGAGTTTCTCCCGGAAATCCATAGATGGACTAGCATTGCTGCGATCGCTTTATTGACAATTTTTGTTGTTGGTAGTGGACTAACAACCGTACTGAAGTACAAAGTAACGGTGAAAGTTCCTGCTAATATCCGACCTGTAGGAGAATTGCGGGTTGTACAATCTGCTATTACAGGTCTGGTAGAAAAGGTGGCAGTAAGAGACAATCAATTTGTGACTCAGGGAGAAGCGATCGCCTTTGTAGATGATTCCCGGCTGCAAACACAAAAAAGTCAACTGCAAAACTCTATTCAACAAAGTCAATTACAACTGACTCAAATTGATGCCCAATTAGGTGAAATTAATACCCAAATTGTGGCGCAAATTAATTTAATTAACCGTACCCTGGTAGCCGCTCAAGCAGAATTTAGTGGTAGCCAGCGCAACTATGAGGATGAAAAAATTAAAGCTGATGCGGAAATGACCCAAGCCGAAGCAGCGATGAGATTGGCCCAGAACCAATTAGAACGATTACAACGGGAAAAGTTACTGTCAACCAACATCGCAGAAGCAGAAGCAGCTTTAAATTTAGCTCGGACACAAAGAGATAGATTTTTAGCGATCGCCGATTCTGGTGCTATCTCCCGTCAGGCGATCGAAGAAAAACAACAGGCTGTAAAATCTGCCCAAGTCAAGTTAGAACAAGCAAAAGCCGATGCTAAAAATCTTTGGGATGAAAAGCAACAAGCTCTAAAAGTAGCCGAAACCAATCTCGCTAAAGCTAAAACAGCCGTTAATCCTAGTGATGCGGCCGTGACTGTGGCTTATGAACGAATTAAACAAGAACAAGCCAGGGGAGAGGCTAACTTAGCCGCCTTAAAAAAAGAACGGGAAACCCTACTTCAGCAACGTCTAGAAGTACAAAAACAACTAATTCGCACTCGTCAAGAACTGCAACAGACAGAAACCGACCTAAGTAAGAGTATAATTCGCGCCCCGATTACTGGCACAATCCTCCAATTAAAACTGCGTAACCCAGGCCAAGTAGTACAACCAAGCGAAGCGATCGCCCAAATTGCCCCCCAGAACGTACCCTTACAAATCAAAGCCTTTGTCCCATCCCAAGACATCGACAAAGTACAAGTAGGACAAAAAGTACAAATGCAAGTTTCCGCTTGTCCCTATCCCGATCATGGAACTCTGAATGGCATTGTCAAAATTATTGCCCCAGATGCTTTAGCAACTAATGCTAATAATCCTAAATCCCTTGCCTATGAAGTAACCATCGAGCCAGAAAGCCTCTATGTCGGGAAAGGCGATCGAAAATGCGATTTACAATCAGGTATGGAAGGTAGGGCTGATATTATTTCCCGTGAAGAAACAGTGCTGCAATTCATCCTCAGAAAAGCCAGATTAATCACAGATTTATAGTGAACCTCAACTTTCAGCTATCAGCAAAAAGGCTGAATACTTCACCAGATTTCAGGTAAATGATGTACAAATTTTAGAAACAAAGTCATATACCAAAAAACTTTCAACGCTGTTCTCTGTTTCCTGTTTCCTGTTAAGAGTTCCCTGTCATATACCAAAAAACTTTCAACGCTTTTCCCTGTTCCCTGTCATAGCTGTTCCCTGTTTCCTGTTTCCTGTTAAGAGTTCCCTGTCATATACCAAAAAACTTTCAACGCTGTTCCCTGTTAAGAGTTCCCTGTTCCCTGTTCCCTACTGTAATGATTTTTCACTGTCGCAAAACAAAATCCCATCTCTAAAATCTCAATTTCTTGACTATGTTCTCTCTCTTCCAACCCCGGAACAAATATCAATGTGTTTTACAAGCTAGTGAAGAAGATTGTGGTGCAGCTTGTCTAGTTTCCATTTGCAAATATTACAAACGCTTTTTAAGCATTAATAAAAGCCGAGAAGCTGTAGGTACTGGACAACTAGGCACAACTTTACTAGGATTAAAACGCGGCTCAGACAATTTAGGCTTCAATTCCAGAGCCGTAAAAGCAGCACCAGAACTTATTGACAGAATCACAGAAATTCATCTGCCCGCAATTATTCACTGGCGTGGTTATCACTGGGTAGTTTTATATGGTAAACGGGGCAACAAATTTGTGATTGCTGACCCTGCTGTCGGGATTCGTTACATCACCCGCGAAGAACTCATGGCCGCCTGGAACGGCGTGATGCTCCTATTAGAACCAGATCCAGAACGCTTTTTACAACAACCGCAAGAAAAACCACAAACTGGGATTATTCGCTTTTTTCAGCGTATTTTACCCTATCAAGGATTACTAACTCAAGTCTTATTTATTAATGTTGTTCTGGGTATTTTGGGTCTGGGTAGTCCTGTTTTAATTCAATTATTAACTGATGATGTCTTAGTCCGTGGTGACATGCAATTACTCACCGTTGTAGTCTCGGCGGTTGTAGTCATGACTCTATTTAGTAGCAGTCTACAAGTGATTCAATCAATCATGATTGCTCACTTTGGACAAAGAATACAATTAGGATTAGTCTTGGAATTTGGGCGGAGAATTTTACAATTACCTTTAAATTATTATGAATCACGCCGTAGTGGAGAAATTACTAGCCGTTTGAGTGATATTAATGAAATCAACCAATTAGTATCTCAAGTAGTTGTTTTATTACCAAGTCAATTTTTTATTGCCATTATTTCCTTCTGCCTCATGCTATTTTATAGCTGGCAACTGACTTTAGCTGTAATTATGTTTGGTATATTAATGACTCTTTCAACTTTACCATTCTTACCTATATTACAGCAAAAAACCCGTAGTCTTTTAGTATTGGGAGCAGAAAATCAAGGCGTACTTGTAGAAACATTTAAAGGCGCACAAGTCATTAAAACTACAAATGCAGCACCGCAATTTTGGGATGAATTTCAAAGTCGCTTTGGTCGTCTAGCTAATCTGACTTTTAGTACAATTCAAATTGGCATTATCAATGGCACAATTTCTAAGCTACTTTCGACGATGGGAGGAGTAATTTTATTAGGAATCGGTAGCATATTAGTGATGAGTGACAAATTAACCATTGGTCAAATGCTGGCTTTTAATGCTCTCCAAGTGAATGTACTAAATTTGATTAGTAGCTTAGTAGGTTTAGTAGATGAATACTTTCGGTCACAAACAGCTATTTCTCGCCTTTTAGAAGTAATTGACGCAACACCAGAAATAGTAGGAGGAAGTGAAAAGCCAGTAGCACAAATTTCTGCAAGTGCAGATATTCGCCTTTCTCAAGTCACTTTTCATCATCCTGGGAGAGTAGATTTATTAGAAGAATTTTCCCTCAAATTACCAGGCGGAAAAGTAATTGCTTTAATTGGTCAATCAGGCTGTGGGAAAAGCACCTTAGCAAAACTCATAGGCGGTTTATATGTACCAAATTCTGGTAATATTCGGATTGGTTTTTTTAACATTCACGACTTAGCTCTTGATTGTTTGCGTCAACAAGTGGTTTATGTACCCCAAGAACCGCATTTTTGGAGTCGTTCCATTTTAGATAACTTCCGTTTAGGTACACCTTATATTGCTTTTGAAGAAATTGTGAGAGCTTGTGAAATTGCTGATGCAGATGGTTTTATTAGTCAACTACCGAATAAGTATCAAACAGTATTAGGAGAATTTGGTGCGAATCTCTCTGGAGGACAAAGACAAAGATTAGCGATCGCGCGCGGAATACTCACAGATCCACCAGTCCTGATATTAGATGAAGCGACTGCTGGATTAGATCCAGTTAGTGAAGGACACGTACTCGATCGCCTCCTTGAACATCGTCGAGGAAAAACCACAATTTTAATTACTCACCGTCCCAGCGTCATCCATCGCGCAGATTGGATTGTACTTATAGATAAAGGTCAAGTAAAAATGCAAGGTAATTTAGAAACCTTTCTCTCTCAACAAGGAGAACATCTCAAGTTCTTAACCATTTAAAGCAGAAGTCAGAAGTCAAAAAATCAGAAATCCTTAACTACCAGGCGACTTAAAACAAGCACTATCTTGTTGACTTCCCAATTTTTAATGGTTCTACCGCTCCCCTTGCAGAATTCAATCTTCAGTTCTTGTTCCTGACTTCTGAGCTTTTTTTGTTTAACGACACAAACAAATTTTCTCAATTTATAAGTACCCAAGCAAAATTAATTGCACATATAAACTGAAAACAGAAATGTCTGTATTTCTTACCTGTTCCCTGTTCCCTGTTCCCTGTTCCCTGTTCCCTCTCCTAACTATGAAATTTATTTTGCACGACTACTTACTACAGATGAATCTCTGCATCCCCACGTCATACCAATTCACTAAAAGAATGTAACAGATATAAATCGTCAAACCCTTATCAAATCAGGTCTTCTTCATTTTGAATTTTGTTGGCGAAGCCTTGCCGAAGGCTATTTTGAATTTTGAATTGGTATCAGATCACCTTTCCATTGACGGATTAATTTAAAACTATGTCTGAAAATTTCGCATCTAATCATGAAAAACTAATAAATGACCTATCTGAAACAGAACAAGAAAGTATAGTCGCTGGTCAAAACATAGATATTCCTGGTCTTGGTAATACTGATTTTTTCTTCCAAAACACCAACATTCAAAGTAGTGCAACCAATAACTTAAATCTCGGAGGTAGTGATTCTAGTTCACAAACTACTACATATAATCTATCTCAAGTTACTATCGTGTCATCTGTCCAATTTATTCTGCCAAGCCTAAGCACAAATGGGTTAAAAATGAATAAACTATTATCTAGATTGAAGGGCTTATTTTCATAAAAATTAACCTTTACAATTATTGGCTACACAATAAATATTCAACTCATAACCAAAATCAACTATTCGGAATCTAAAATCGTAAGAATTCAGGAGTCGGAAATCAGAATGCTGATCCAATCAGGAATAGATAGTAGTAATATTTCTGGAGAATAATTCAGCTTGACTGTAAAAGTCTCTTTAATTCTGGATTCTGGATTCTGAATAATTACCTAAAATTACAATCTTCTTACAAATTATAATTAAAAATAAATTGATTATTAACCAGTAATATACTCTAAATCTATAGAATAAAAATCTAATAAACCGAATCAAATTCTCAACTTTTCACCTAATTACTAATTTTTTATGTTTAAAAACAAATGATTTGTTTTATACGATGTTAAAGATACCATAGCATTCCTATTTGAGTTATAAACTGATAGGCACTTAGGCAGTGAGGAGAATCAAGATTGAAAGTAGGGACACGGCATTAGAAACATTGTTGTCAAATAGAAATCCCAGCTATGCCATGTCCCCAACCCTATCAGGCTAGGCTTGTGCCATTGGGTTTGTTCACGTTTCATTTAGGATTGCTATATAAATTACATACTCTTTATCCAAAAATCAAATGCTCCAAAAGAGATAATTTTTATTACCTAATTTCTCACTCTAGAATCATTTTGTTTATGGTAAAAATTTCTATAAAAAAAGCATAGGTTGATTCGACCTATGTACGTATTGAGGCTAATTATCATGTCTGAACAAAACATTACTTCTGAATTGCTTGCAGAGTTATCCACTGATGAACAACAGCTATTATCCGGTGGTCAGTGGCAGGGTGGCTGGACTGGCGGTGGCGGTGGCGGCGGTGGCTGGCCTGG
>DATGXQ010000397.1:0-3199 GCA_035298905.1 Nostocaceae cyanobacterium
CAGGACTTATTCACCTCGTTAAACCTCTAACTCGGATAATCATGAGTATAGGTGGAATCGGTGTTTACGGTGCTTTATCTTTTGGATTTGTATATCCATTACTAATGCACTTATTTTTTGGTATGGTTGCTGGAGCTATAGGATCTACAATTGTGATAGGGGCTAAAAATCGGCGTACAAGTGATTAAAAGAATCAAATTTTATAACTAAGTTTGATTCAATATTTTGTTGATTAAGAATTTTGGCATTGCTGAATTGGTGTATGACTTTTTAAGTGTAGAGAATTTCGTTGTAACTTCTCTAAAATGATTTTGGCTTTGTGTAAAATCATTTGCATTTTAAAAATCAGCAATGCTGGATAAAAAATAAAATTCACGCAAAATTTTTGTTTCTCAGTTAAATGCAGAAACCCTATTTTCTATCCATTTAATTTTGTGAATTTTTGAGGTGTTCACCCTGGATAGGTACACCAATGACCTTGACTTTATGAATTAAAGCGGAATCTGACTTTTTCTACTCCTTCAATCATCTGTAAGCCAAATTGGGCTGAGGTGAAGGGTTGATCGGATGGGTGCTTCAATAAGTTTTTTATTTCATCAACTATTGCAGAAATATTGACTATCCCTTTTTCTGAATCGCGCCAAGGAATATTTGTGATAATTAACTCTTGACTACCCTCCCCAAAATTATCGCGTAAATTTTTGGTAAATGTGCCAGACTCATTACCCGCATCTAAACCAAAGTGCATTCCTTCTGGTTTTTGGTGAATATCTACTGTTTTGATTTCTCCTTTGAACAGGCAAATCAACACATCTGGTGCTAATCTTTCCATCCGTAAGCGGACTAGGGGAGTTGCATCATCTGGTGCAATAAACTCTGTGTCTTGAATCACAGTATCGTAAGCTTCAATCAGGAGATCCGGCCAGCCAGAAACAACTTGCGATCGCAAAATACAACCGGTAATGCTTCTATCGTCTGTTCGCAGTGCCTTACGGGCTGTCATTTTCCGATCGTCTTCAGCTTCAGCAGGAGTCACCCGTCCTACGCTGAAAGCCCCATCTTGCAAGCAGTCTACCCATACTGAATCAACCCAAAAGAAACGAATAGACTCAGGTGGCAGCAGACGCTCATCAGGAATTAGATAATTAAAGGGGATGCCTCGCAAGATTTCTAGATTATAAAACCATTGGGCGATCGCTTCAGGAATAGTAATCTCTTCTGCTTGAAACTGCCGATAACTCCGCAGGGGAGGATTAATTACTTGTTGTTCTAATTGCTTCAGGTTTTGGGCGTTTTCCCGTTTCCAGTTAAATAGGTCAATGGCCAAATGCTGATTTTGTAATGTTAGCATTCGTCCCAATTGCCAAGCTGCGGCATAAGAAGTATCAAATAATCCTGTATTGGAATCGTAGCGCAGTAATTCGTCCGCAGCTCGCACAGGCAAGTTAAAGGTGTCTGGTTGAGATCCAGAAATTAACGGGCCTCGATACCAAGAAACAGTTTTACTACCTTCGCGCAAAGCATGAGGAAGAGGGACATAACTTTGAGCCAAAAACTTTTCTGCTGCCGAATTGTTGTTGATTGGTAAGCGAGGGGAACTAGGTTGATTATTGAGATTTCTCAACAACCGAGTAAAACTTTGATCAGGATCAATGCAACCAAAACTCCAACTAGCTAGTGTCACCAAGCGGATTAAATCCTCATCTCCTGCATCATGGAAATTAAAACTCCCTTCATCTCCATTTGTATAGCGACCTTCAACAGAAACCAAATACACTTTACTCATACCACTAGGTTCAGGGAGGCGATCGCCCAAAATCGTTGCTAGTTGTTCACCTTCTGTTTTGCCATTCCCATCTTTAGGTTGGCGGGTATGAGCAAGAAAAGCTAGGTCTTTTTTAGTAGGGAGTAAAGGCTGTAAGTATTTCTTTTTGACATCAATAATATTGACTAATTGTTGTTCGTGCTGTCCACGTTCCAGGGAAATTCGGGGAAATTTAGCACTAGAAGTTGCTAGTAATTCCTGGAGGGTAATACTTTGCAGTTGCGGTTGTTCTGATTCATCAACAAAATCTGATTCTCGAAATAGCAGTAATATCAGCCAAGTGAGATTTTCATCTACAGTTCCGGGAAAGCGTTCCCAAGGCAAGGTACTACACTCAAGGGTGATATGCGGTAGGACGTTAGAATGCTCTCCAATTGTGTCGGCTGGAGGGAAAACAGCATGAATGTCTGTTGGCGCTAGAGGGCCGAAACGTTCTCCTGAGATCACAAAAGTAATCTCGCGGGAAAACGTTTGCTCTGGAATTTTTTCACCAGCTGCGATAGTTTGTTCAACTTTCAGGTGATATTCACCACTCTCAATAAATGGTTGGTGGTATTGGATAAACTCTACCTTTCCTTGTGGAGCATTCCTTCCTTGTCGGCGACTACTTGTAACCATGATTGATATTTCCTTGGATTTACTTAGATTTTCTCTCTCAATGAAAACTAAAAATTACTTAACTAGGGGAGCAAAGACAAAAACATCAGCGATCGCCGCATCAACCCTCACCATTTCTGGATCAAAGCCTAATGCTTCTAAAATCTGGTTGCGGTTGGTATTATTGGCAACTGTATCTCGAATTTTCTTTCTGCGTACTGCATCATCATCCGTACTTGCCCCAAAAGTAGTAAGTATTTCCCACTTATAAGGCGGCTCAAATTTTGTCGTCTCATACTGAAGTTTGGCAATTGCAATATCCTGAGTGCTACTAAGGTTAGGCTTTTGTGCGGGAACAATCTGGAAACCAAATAAAACATCTTCCACAAATTGCTGTCCATTCACTTCAGGAAGCTTGAGACGACCTAGAGCATTGAGGTTAGGTTCTCCCCACATTGCTGTCGGTGCTTTTTTCCTCACAGGTTCAAAAGCGAACTTGTGATCAACAGGGTCATTTCCTTTGTCTATTTGGACGCGGTGTTTTGTTACTAATGATTCAGAATTAATTCCCATTGGATTAATCCCAAAAGCAGGACTAGTGGCTTTATCCTCTTCTCTAACAAACACTTTCTGGGAAGGAATAAAGGCATCTGTAACTAAACCAAACCGAGTAGGATTGAGTATCCAAATTTCTTCCTGTTCTTTTTCCTCCCCTTCTTGGAACTGTTTGATCAAACCTTCGGTAGCAGTAATACTGCACATTTCCTCATCGGGGGG
>DATGXQ010000398.1:0-27470 GCA_035298905.1 Nostocaceae cyanobacterium
CGGGGCTTTGGTCACGCCGAGCTTAGCCGCGATGGCGATCAGTTCGGCATCCGTCGAATCAAGCATTCGTTGGCTTGTTCTAGCTTAACTTGCGCCTCTTTTAATTGCGCTTGGGCATCACTAGCGCGTTGCTCTGCACTCTTAATTGCTGTCTCAATATTTTCTCGGCGGGTTTTCAGAGTATTACCCACAACTTTCCGCCCGAACACAAACAGCACAGTAATAATAATGACCAGGTTGATCAGGTTGGTCTCTAATATATTCGTATTGAGACCAAAACCACCGTGACCTGCTTCCTCAGCCAATTCACCTCCGACGGCGCTGGCTTGGGCCATCAACAGTAATAAAGTCCCCATGATTTTTCATCCACAACTGCGCTGCCAAAGCTTAACATCATCCAACGCCGCCAAATGGACACTTGGCTGTGGCGTTTTTAATAATGTTCTCTAACGATTAACGCCGACTTACTAGATCAGCTCCTAACAGCTTCTCTAGTATTTGGCGACTTAATGCATCTACTTGTTGCTCTAGCGCCGCCAGAGCTTGTTGTTTTTGCTGCTCGATTTCCTTTGCAGCTTGTTCTCTTTGAGCCTGGGCTTCTTGTTGAGCTGCGGCTATTTTTTGTGCAGCTAATTTTTGTGCTTCGGCTTGGGCTTGAGCAATAACTACTTGAGCTTGTTTTCTAGCACCTGCTAGTTCTTGCTCGTATTGCTGGGCGATTTTTTCTGCTTTTGACAAACGCTCTTTGGCTGCTAATTGATTTTCCCGAACATATTCATTCCGGCTATCAATGGCATTACCTAGAGGCTTGTACAGAGTTGCATTTAGTATCAGGGCTAAGACTAGAAACTGAATTGCCATCAAAGGCAAAGTCGCATCTAGATCAAATAAACCCCCTTCTTTGGCAACTTCTTCTACTGCCAATAAGGTGATCCAGTGTGTCATGGTGCTAATTCCTATTGATGATGTTCGTACTTGTAGGGGCGAACAGCCGTCCGCCCTTACAACAAGCACTTAGTAGCGATTATGCAAAGGGGTTAGCAAACAGTAACACCAGAGCCACAACTAGACCGTAAATTGTCAAAGCTTCCATGAACGCCAAGCTGAGGAGCAATGTACCGCGAATTTTGCCTTCAGCTTCTGGTTGACGAGCGATACCTTCTACAGCTTGTCCTGCTGCATTACCTTGACCAATACCAGGGCCGATAGCAGCTAAACCAACAGCGAGAGCAGCAGCAATTACGGAAGCAGCAGAAATTAATGGATCCATGATATTCTTTCCTTACTTTACAGAAACTATTGGGCGTTCAAGTTGTATGTTCGTCAGTTGTCTAATGACTTCTGACTATTTTGTCATCTGAGGGTTTTAGTGATGTCCCTCATGCTCTTCGCCACCATGATGATGGTCTTCCATCGCTTCGCCTATGTAAGCAGCTGCGAGAGTGGCAAAAATTAGTGCCTGGATGGCGCTGGTAAATAGTCCCAAAGCCATTACTGGCAAAGGCACGAACAAGGGTACTAATAGTACCAGCACTCCGACTACTAGCTCATCAGCTAGAATGTTACCGAATAAACGGAAGCTTAGGGACAAGGGTTTAGTGAAATCTTCAATAATCTTGAATGGCAACATGAAGGAAACAGGTTGCACGTAGTTGCCAAAATACCCCAAGCCCTTTTTGCTGAATCCTGCGTAAAAATATGCCAAGGAGGTCAACAACGCTAGGGCAACAGTTGTGTTGATGTCACTAGTGGGAGCTGCTAATTCGCCCTCTGGGAGATGAATTAACTTAAATGGGACCAGCGCCCCTGACCAATTTGACACAAAAATGAACAAAAACAAAGTGCCAATAAAAGGCACCCAGGGGCGATATTCTTTCTCGCCAATCTGGTTTTTGGCCAAATCTCTGATGAATTCTAGGGCATACTCCATTAGGTTTTGTACGCCGCTAGGAATCCGCTTGATGTTACTGCTTGCTAAGACGGATACTAATGTTAGTGCGCCAATAACAAACCATGAGGTGAGAAACACCTGACCATGTAGCTTTAAGTTACCTATCTGCCAGTACAGATGTTTACCCACTTCCAATTCGGCAAGTGGAAGGGTGTAGGAGTTCAGAAAATTCAGCATTTTCTTTGTAGTTCGATCGCTTCTCCAATCTTACTGGAGAACAGGAGCAAGTTTGCGGCGGGGATTTTCCGAGAGCAAAACTTGTGTGGATTTTTTTAAGGTTGCCGGAGCTTTCCTGAATCAGAAATGAACGCCACCCTAACTACATAGATGAGGAGCGTAGCTTTATAGGTGAGAAAACCCAAGAATATGGGCATGATTTGCAATTGATTCCACCGTGATGCTAGCAGAATTAACGCCATTAATAAAGCTAGTCGAGTTTTACTTAGGCTTTGCTTTTCTCGACCTAGACGCTCAACATCCTTCGCCAACATCCTCAAGTAAACCACACCTGTACATGCCCCTAATAGATAATTTAGAGCAATGTTGAGGGAATAAAACCACCAGACACTGGCAAAAGTTACCCCTGTTAATACAAGTGTGATGACTAGCAACTCTTGATAGAGTTGATAAAACTCTTGCATAGAAGAGTTTGCTGGTTCTGTGTCGTCAAAACCAGGTTGAGCATTTTGTTCTGTCGTGGGAGTGGGTACAGTTGATTCGTCTGACAAGCTCACGGGATTTGAAACCAGTACAGCTAAATATGATGACTGCACATTCAGTCAGCTGAATCATATCACGATCTGGTAACAATACTTTAGAAAAAAACAATTAACTTCTTGGGGGGTCGGGGATTGGGTATTGGCGATCGGCGATGGGGGGACAACTACCACAAAAAGAAGCGAATGACAAGGGTAAAGTTATTAGTTTCGGTAAATATATCTGAGAATACAAAAAGCTAAGTACTTTATGTTACTGAGTAACTTAATTGGAGATTAGTGATCGAACCTTTTGCGTGAAGATAGTTTGTACACAAAACAAGTTTTACTTTACTATTTGATTCACTACTTAACTTACTTAGCTCATTTCATCACCCAATACCCTGTTATCGTTAAGTTACTTCAAAATACATAATCTTGTCCATTAGTAAATTTTTAACAATAATCAGATTGCGCCAGGGATAGAGCATGATATTCTTATAACATCGTTAAGCGCTTGTAAATACCCAGTGGAATTAAGTGGGTTTCATTTAACCTTATTAAAAGCCGTTCAAGATACTTTATTAAGGATGAAATCGTGAGATTAGCAGTCTAATCATCTCCACCCCCGTTTATGTACTTGAACGGGATAAAAACTTGATGTCACAAGTTTACTAATAAGCTATTTTACACTTAGGGCTATGGATTTATATGTAGATGAGGCGATTAAAATTGCTCACCAAGCAGTTTTTACTAGCTTTTCTAGAAGCTTAACGGATGTAGAAATAATTGTGCTTAAGGCGGCTTGGCAACGGGAAGAATATGATCAAATCGCAGCTAGACATGGATATGCAACCAGTTACATCAGTCAAGATGTTGCTCCCAAACTTTGGAAGGTACTAACGGGTGCTTTTGGAATAAAAGTAAAAAAAAGTAATTTTAAGGATGTTTTACAACATTATTTTCTGAAGAGTCAAAACTCCCCACAAGATTTAAAAGATGTATATTTTTCCTCTGGGCAATGCCAACTAACACTTAGTAAACCAAAAAGCAATAGTAAATATAAAGAAATTGAAATTTTTTCTGATTTCATCCCAGCAAAGCCGGACTTTCTAATTGATCAATTTTATGTGGAGAGATACCCGATAGAGTCACTATGCTATGAAACTCTGTTGCAGCCCGCTTCTTTAGTGCGGATAAAAGCACCAAAACTAATGGGTAAAACCTCACTGATGGAAAGAGTATTGACAAAAATACGCAAGAAAGGCTTTCGGACAGTTAGTATAAGTTGCAAGATGGCTGATCGCCATACTCATCTAACCAATCTAAATAAGTTTTTGCGTTGGTTCTGTCTGAATCTCAGTCGAGAGCTCAGTTTACCCAGCAAACTAGATGAATATTGGGATGAAGGGGGAATAGGAGCGAAAGTCAGCTGCACAGCTTATTTAGAAGAATATCTGTTACCAGCAGCAGACAGTCCTTTAGTTGTATATCTGGATGATGTGGATGCTCTTTTCCCTCATCCTGAAGTTTACGAAGACTTGTTTGAGTTGTTACGCTCGTGGTATGAGAAAGCTAGAAGCCGCGAAAACTGGAGAAAACTACGTCTAGCGATCGCTCACACTAGCGAAGTATACATTCGATTAAATATTAATCAGTCACCTTTTAATGTGGGGTTGGTGATTGAGTTGCCAGAACTAACTAGAGAACAGGTGCAGACATTGGCCAAAAAGTATGGACTAACAGACAATTCAACTTTAGTAGACTCTTTAATACAATTGGTAGGTGGTCATCCTTATTTATTACAACAGGCATTCTCTCACATCAAAAGTTATCCCGATGTGACTCTTGAGCAATTTTTATCAGAAGCTATCACCTATGCAGGAATTTATCGCTATCACTTACAGGATTATTGGTTAAGTTTGCAACAGAAACCAAAACTCTTGGCAGCATTTCAGAAAGTAATTACTTCTCCTCGACCAGTGCGATTGGAAACTATTTCGGCTTATCAGTTGCAAAGTATGGGTTTAGTCAAACTTTTAGGCAATAAAGTAGAGCCACGCTGTCAGCTGTATCGGAGTTATTTTAAGGAGGTTATGAGTATAGAATTGAATGCAAATTGACTTTGTTTTTTCTTAATAAAAGTTAGATAATTCAAATGATTCTATTAGTTTGTTAAACTCATCAATCTGTTCAGATTGTTCACTGTGTTTTTTTCTGATGTTTAAATTACTTTGAAAGTGATTACATTTAATACCTTCACAAGTTAGTGAGTAAGGTAGGCTTATTCTACATTACTCACTTAGATTTAAAAAAATATGATAAAACTGAGATGCTAGATTTATTTGGCAATGTGAATCCTTAGCTATCTAAACATTTACCAGGATTAATCGTTACATTGACTAATCCTGGTCTTTCATTTGTAAATATAGCAGTGTTTCCGCAGATGCTTACATCAAAATTAAAACATTTCGTTGGAGGAATAGGTATGTTTTCAGAGCAAGGTCCAGCTTTTACTGAAACTGTCGTACCAATATTAGGGGCTTCAAAAACAAAAGACAAATATCTGACTACTGGACTAAATTTAACAATCTGAGACTGAAATGGAGAAATGGTAAATTTGTTAGGAGATGCGGCATTTTGAGCAAAACCTTCACCAACTAAACTACCAAAGGCAATTATTATTGCCAACACACAAGATGCTAATATACTAAATAAACGATTCATATTTGATTCTCCTTGATCTGAATGTTTACTTCTCCTGGTCCCAGATTTGTGAATTTAGCACTAACAATGTTCGGACAATTGTATGGAACATCAGGAACTGTGCTGAATGGAAGAACAGTTATATCTTGACTAATACCCATTCCTGCCTCTACCAAAACTTCTGCACCTTTGGAGTCTGGAGATATGTAAGTAATATAAAAAGTCTGAAAAATTGGATTAAGCCTCACAAACTGACTCTCATTGGCCTGCAAAGTAAAATTAGCAGGATCAGGGGTAGTTTGGGCAAAAGATACATCAACTGAGCTACAAAATGCAATTATTACTGCCAACCCACAAGATGTTAACAAAAAATATAACGTATTCATTTTTGGTTACTCTCGTTAAATTTGCTTAATTTCTTTTGAGTTTTGTAGCAGATACTTGATAATTGGTTTTCTCAAAGATATATAAAATCACCACTCCTGTAAATAACATAAGCAACTATTCTTGCCTATATTATAAAAGCTATTGGTTTAGTAATACTTCCACTACAGCATTATCAGATTCATTTTTGAACAAGACTTTAGTTGTATGACCACAGTTATAGGTTTTAGTCACAACACTACCAGGAGGAATATTGATTTGAAGATGGCAACAAGTTCCTGCCAGTACACTTACACGAGCACCATTAGATGGAGTTTGGTTAGTATATGTAACAGTAAAACTGGAAATTCTTGGGTCAAGTTCTAAAACGCATTCTCCTAAAGGAGAAAGGGTGCAATTTCTAGTTGGTTCAACAGGGGTTTGTGGTGGTACTGGAACTATATGATACATTTGTCTATGCTCCAAAGAAATTATTAGTTAAATGTGCTATCTACAATCCTTACGCTTAACTTTGTTTTCTCACCAGAAGAATAAAAAAGCAATAACCAATTGACAAATCTGAATTTTTTTAAACATTCAAAGTTTTATGGCTAACTAAAAATTTAGATTTCACTGGTTTACGCGAACTTCCACACTGGCAGTAGAGGTTTCATTTTTAAAGAAAATCTTACTTATATTGCCACAATTGTAAGTTTGAGTAACAACTTCTCCTGGGGGGATAGTAATTGGTAATCTTGGGCAGGTTCCTGCTGCTGTTAAAGTAATAGTTGCATGACTAGCAGGAGCCATATTGGTGTAAGTAACAGTAAAAGAAGGAATAGTTGGGTTTAAATCTAAAATGCACTCTCCCAGTGGAGAAAGAAGACAGCAAGTTTTAGGAGGTGAAACAGGTTGTCTACATGAATTTGGACTATTTACAGGAGTGATATACTGTTCATAATTGGGAACAACGTATTGTTCATAGTAACCAACAGGGGAGTTTCCCGGAACAGGAGGGAAACCACAAGAGTAAGGAGGTTGCGCTGGGGTGGCTGGGGGGCATCCATGTACATAAGGGGGATAGTAAGGGGAACAGCCAGGTTGACATCTTTGTTCAGATGGAAACCTACACTGCATAGGACTATAACCACAAGGGCACGGAGACTGATGTCCTCCAGGAATGTGGTTAGCTGGCACACAAATCCACTGATAATACATTTTCCTGGTGCTGATTTAGATATATAAATTGCTGAGGAGTTTCGACAAACCCTAAATAATGAATCAGAGAAATAGCCTAGTTAAATGTTTCCTCAAAATTAATGAGTAAGATGGATTCATCATACCCTTTTCAAAGAGAACCCGTAAGAGCAAGGAGATTGCATTAGGTTGGAGTGATGGCAGCCATATATATGAGGAGGATAGTAGGGAGGGCAACTTGGTTGACATCTTTGTTCTGATGGAAATCCACACTGTATCGGACTACAGCCACAAGAGCATGAAAAAGTTTGCTCTCTGGGAATGTAGTTAACTGGCACACAAATCCACTGATAATACATTTTTCTTTCTCCTGATTTAGATGAATAAATTTTAATAAACCTTATTGTTGAATATAGAAGTAATAGCCAGATTTGATACTTGTCAAAAATTCATGAGTTGGGCAGGATTATCCTACCCTCCTCAAGTTTAATCCGAATGACTTATGAACCTTTAGAAGTTCCAAATCATGGATTAATGATGTATCTACTTCTGAACTACTTGAACATCTACTGATCCTGGACCTTTATTCTCAAAAGTACCAAAAACAAGACTACCGCAGGGATATGGAACGTTAAAACCTACGGTACCTGCTGAAATTACATTTGTTACATCTACGCAACCACCACCTGACACTACAATTTCAGCAGGCTGAGCTGTGGGATTTGTATAACGAGCAGAAAAACCAAAGTATGCTGGATTAAACTTAACAATTTGGCTTTGAAGTGCCTTAAGAGTGAAATTAGCAGGGTCGGGAGTTGTTTGGGCAAAAGCTCCACCAACTAAGCTACCGAAGGCAACTACTGTAGCTAATACGCAAGATGCTAGAATGCGAAATAAGCGATTCATGTTTTATTCTCCGTTTAAGAGTTTATGAAAACGACTCAGCTTTTCAAATTCATTCAGCCTTAACTAGACTGATACAATAGCTGAATGCCAAAAGCTTTTTTGAGTAACCTGTAGAATGCAGGTCTCTATGTTTGTCACAATACAAAACTTTTAAAGTCTATAATTCAGCTAAAATTCAGGAGTTTTAAATTCAGGTTATTTCAGGATAAATTCAGGATGAATTCAGGATAAATTCAGGTTATTGGTAGTATCAAACACATAAAACAAACACAAGATTACACAAGCATCTGATAAATTTCCTGCGGAATGCTACGCGAACGAAAAGATGTTCTGCAAGATGCTATTAAGAAGCTAGTTCCAGAAAACAAAAAACGATCTTCAGGATAAATTCAGGATAAATTCAGGATAAATGAACTCTTGTTACAATAGCGGCTAATATCACTTCCAGAAAACCAAAAAGCGATGGCGGAAAACCCACCGGAAGCGATCGCCTAATTTTACATCTCGTATATAAGCGATCGCCATCTATTCTCATCATCCTGGTATTAATAATATCAATTGCCGTTTCAACAGGTTTCTAACTCCGTTTAAGTCTAACTCGACTTGGGCTAAAATGTTAGTCAATATGGCAGAACAATCAGATTTGTTCATGAACTCAAGTTCTATATTTCAGCATTGCTATGGAAATATCACATCCAGATATTATTGTCACCAGTCCAGATGGAGAATATTTGATGATTGTTGAAGTAAAACTCAATAATGTCAGTATCAATCATAAAAACGCTATTAACCAGCTTAAAAGCTTAATGATTGAATTTGGTTGCTCCATTGGTTTACTTGTGGCAAGAGAGCGTGTTATTGTCCTCCAAGATTCTTTTGATGATTCTCATGGTTCATCAATTCACGTAGTTGGTGAAGCAAAGCTGCCAAATTACTTGTTACCACCAGCAGATGAGCAATGGAAAGGAAACCCTTACCTTGAGTTTGAATCACAAGTTCAGCGATGGTTAGAGAAATTGAAACTTCAAGCTAATGTAAACAGATTACCAGATGATCTGAAAAATTTATTTGGCGGCCGGATAATCAATCTTCTGCAAATTGGTGAAGTTAGGGCAGCAGGACCAAGGTGGAGTAAAGCTGCAAAATGAAGCCTCAAGCGGTTTTTGTCGAAACAAACTGGGTTGTAGATATTGTTGCACCTGCACATTTACAGAGTCCACAAGCGTCTCAGTTGCTTGCACGTGCCGAATCTGGAGAGTTTGAGTTACATGTACCTGCTATCTGCCTAACAGAAGCACGCGAAACTATACCCCGACGATTCACTCCACGCTCTCGTTCTGAAGATTTACGTAAATTTGTCAGATGGGCTAAAACAGAAGGGCAACTTACTACAGAAGATGCTAAGGCAGCGTTTCGAGTCTTTGATAAGTTTGATGGATTAGTTGCTAATGAACTAACCAAAGTTCCAGAAAGATTGATTGAATTAGCCCAGCATCCACATTTGAATGTTTTTCCTCTTTCAGAGTCTATGCTGGAAAGGCAAGTTTCTATTGGTGCAATGGATACTTCCCTAAAACCTTATGATATGGCTGTATTGGCTGCAATCCTTGTCAGGGCTGAGAATTTGCAACAACAAGGATTTTCATGGGTGGGTTTCTGTGAGCTAGATTCTGATCTTCAACCTTGGGATAAAAATGGTGTATTAAAACCTATTCTTAGCGATCTCTACAATGCTTCTCGAATCTGGGTGTATCGAGATTTTTTGGTGGAAGATGTAAATGAACTTCCCGAAGTTTGGTTTTCTTCTAATTAACGCGGTGTCAATAATATCAATTGCTGTTTCAAGAGGTTTCTAACTCCCTCTAAACTGAAATCTACCTTAGTTAAAATATTTGCCACTGTATTATTACCGTCACACAGTTGCAAAAATTCCAATTCTGTAGGTGATAAATTCACGATTTGGTAATCGTAATTAAAGATACAAGGATTAGGAAAGCCATCAATACAGGGGTTGAGTTCGGGAATAGCTGCTAATAAAGTTTTATCTGCTGACCAGTCGGCTTTGGTGAGGGGAGGACGGGTGAGGAAAAACTCATAATGAGTAACTTCTGGATCTAATAATTCTATCAAACGGTAAAGCTCTCTTTGACTCAACTCTTGCGCTCTTTTAATTAATTCCGGTGCTTGACCTAAAAGTCGCTCTAACTGCCAAAAACCCGGATTAGAGAAACCCACAAACTCCAAACCCGAAGCATCTATCAATTCAAACAGAGTATCAATATTGTAGTCAACTTCCTGGGGATGCACATACATATCAGCAAAGCATTCATCCCGGTGATTTTCCAGTGACCATCTTTCTTTTTCCCGCTTGACAAGACGGTTATTTTGTGGTAAAGAAGCAAAAATTTGTCTACCGACTTGTACACCATCCCGATAGTCACCGCGTTTGTTACCTTGGAGAAGTGCGATCGCTTTCTGCATTAACTGTATTTCCCAGCGTCCCAACTCCCCATACACAAAAATGTGCATTAGTCCACCAGGTGCTAATTTTTGCGCTAAAGCTTGAATACCGCGAATGGGGTCAGGTAAATGGTGTAACACCCCCACACAATTAATTAAATCAAACTCCCCTGGTAACTGTTCCACATCGTACAAACTCAGGTGATGAAACTCCACCCTATCCGCACCAGAACGTTTACACCTTTCCTTCGCAACCTCTAAAGTTCCCGCACTTAAATCAATACCGACCACTTGCGCTTGTGGGTTCAAATGTACTAAATATTCCGTCCCCACACCAGAACCACAACCAGCATCTAAAATGCGAATATCCTGTTTAGCTGGCTTTCTTCCCGTACAGAAACTATAAGCTGCTAACCAATTCCAGCGCCAATTATAACCTGGAGGTGGTTCATCCAGAATCGGTTCAGGTGGAAAAGGGTATGTATCGTAGAGTTTAGCAACCGCAGCACTAACTTGGGAATCAGACATGATCAGGAAAAACGCAGCATTTTCGAGTTTAGCCGATCGTGGTCATTAGAGCAAAGGTGAATTACCAAAGTAAATCATTCGCTGGCATTAAATTCAGCTAAAATACTGATTATTTCTTGCACCTCAATATCTTCTCTATCTGATTTCGAGTAGATAGTTAACAAAAGCACACTGGTTGATGACTCAACTTGATAAATAATTCGATAACCAGCACTTTTTCCTTTTTGAATATTGCTATTTTTTACCCTGACTTTAATAACAATATAATTTTCACCCAGACCAGCTATTCTGTCACCTATAAAATTTCCAGATTGAATTTGCTCAATTATAGGTTGAGTATCAAGACGAATATTCCGGTATCTTTTAGCCAGAGAACGCAAATTTCGCTGATATTCAGGTGTCAGGTCTATTGTAACTATTGGGACATCATTCGACATCAATTCCCTCCCACATTTGGTTAAGGGAAATACGTTGTCCCGCTTTAGCTTCTTCTAACGCTCTCCTCAGACTGGCTTTAATTTCCTCAATCGGAGTATCATCAGGATCATATTCTAATTCCTCTGTAGGTTCAGTGTATAGAACAATAACACGAACTTTTCCTGATACTTCCAGCTTGATAGGTTGGTCTAGTAATAATTGACCTTGTTCATTAATACTTCCTGTTAGTTCTATTGCTTTCATTTGTTGATTACCTGATTCATTTATATTTAGTTTAACCTCTGCTGGTAATTTTCATTGCTTCCTTCAATCAAATTCCTCGAATTTACTCTAATTTATCCCACAGCAAAATCAGTAAATGGACGTTTATAAGGTGCATGAAATCCTAAGACAATATCATTTTTAGGAACACCAGCCGCAACTAATTCATTAGCAATACCAATTTCTGTTCCATCCCTTTGTATCCAAATTTTATCATCTTTGATATCTACATGAATAATTACACCGTAAATTCTCCGTTGTTCCTTCCAGCCTATATTTAATACTTGGAAATGATGGTTTTCTGTATCAAATAATAACTGAGTTTCCGTACCATTATCCACATCATTAATACTATGTTTTTTCAGAATATCTTTAATGATTTGCGGGTAATTTATTCTTTCCATAAAAATCTTCACAGATGAGATAAAGTGTTAATATTTATATTCTATAATTACATACTATTGTACTAAAAAATCTACCTAGACCCTAAAGCATAAGTGATACTGATGCCCTAGTACAATATTTCGGTTATTTTTCTATAATTTTAAGTACGTAGTTTTGTTTTAACACGCTAATTAGTGGTAAGCTAAGTAGATTAGCAATAAACGCAACTGTGTAAACAAAGTTTAATAGAGTCAAAGTCCCAAGTGAACTGTAAAAAGTTTACTTTCCTTCTTTATGCTTTTGCATATTTTGTTTTTGCCAACATAATTAATTTACAAACGTGTTTTTTATAACAACAAATAAAATTATACATTTAGATTATAGTTATACTTTGGAGTCTAAAAATGAACGAACAACCACTTATACAAGCATTAAACAGTCTTCCTGATAACGCACAAGAACCTGTTGTTGGTAATATCTTTATCTCTCAGTTCTGTAAAGAGCTAGGTTATGATATCACCGAAGTTTTTCCTAGCTTTAGCACAGGAAATGGTGGAGAAGCGGTAGATTTTGCTTTGCGTCATAATCGAGATAGTTCAGATATTTTCATTAATACTGGAGCTAATCCACAGGTATTAATTGAAATCAAAGGTAGAGATATTAATCTCAGTGAAGGAACAGCACAATACAAATCAACAGTTAAGCAAATAAATAAATATTTACTGGCTCCAAACTGTAAAAGTGTCCAATGGGGAATTATTACCAATTCACTGCACATACAGTTATTCAGAAAGCATGGTAAGGTAATATATCCAGCTTCTCGTTGTTTAGAAATTAATAAAATTAATATTAATGAAATTACTAGACAAATTAAACAAAAAATCGAAAACACGATCAGAGCATTAACCCTAGCTATTTATAATAATAAAGGTGGAGTTGGAAAAACAACAACTACTGTTAATTTAGCAGCAATACTGACTCTCCTGGGTAAAAAAGTTTTAATTATAGATTTTGACCCAAATCAAAAAGATTTAACTAACGCATTAAATCTAAAACAAAATACAGAAACACTTTATTCTCTTTTAGAAGATAAAAATAATAATATCTCATTTAAAGATGTATTCCGAACTTATTCTATTAAGTATAAAAAAATGAACAAAATTTTTAGTTTTGATATAATCCCTGCTCATAGCAAATTGGCAGATTTAGGAGAAGACCAAATTAAACAATTATTTAAACTAAATCGGTTAAGTCAGGTTTTAGAAAAGCTCAAAATGTATTATGATTATATTTTGATTGATGTACCACCAAACTGGCGTTTTTTTAGTAGAAGCGCGATTATAGCATCAGATGTTGTATTAATACCTACTAGACCCAATGACATTTTTTCATTAGAAAATGCAGCCATAACTATCAAGAAATATATACCAGAAATTCAACAGTTTAAAAAAGATGGTTCTCCAATTGCTTTACCTGTTTTTTGGAATGGAGAAAAGGTTACTGATTCTCAAAGAGAAACAGCCTTTAATTATATTGATGACATTATAGAAAAGTCGAAGAAAGATCAAGAATGTCCATTTGATCTACAACCATATTTTTATCCTTATCTTAAAAATTATATGAAAGATAATCAATCTAGACATATCTTTGAAGTGCCTTATTCTGCACATATAGTCAATGCTACTTTTTCTAAAATGCCATCTGTTTATCAACACAAAATCAGTTATAGCTATTATTTAGACTTAGCAAAGGAATATTTTGTACAATGAAACTAGATGAAATTGGTAATTTAATGTATCTGTACAGGAAAGAAATTTTTCCTGGTGAAGCTACAAATGTTCCTGAATTTTTAATCAAATCTGCTGCACAAGCTTTAAATAAATTAGGTGGACGTAACTGGATACCAATTATTGTTAAAGAAACTGGAGAAGACGAGTATGAAGTAATTGGTAATTCATTTATTTATGCAGTTGCGGAAGAAGCTGGTTTAGAAAAAGTTTGGTGTATTATTGCTGATGATAGTCAAGAAACTGCTGAACTGACTAAAATTTTATCAGGTGAAACACAACCAAAAATTAATTTGTCTTATGCTACAAGAGATGAAATAAAAGCAGCACTTGAATATTTAATTGAGAAACCTGGTAGTATTTTAAAAGGTATTAAGCTGGCAGTTGCTACTAATCGTATTGAAGAAGCACCGCGTAAATATTGGAAGAATCTAGAACCGATAACGACACTGAAATGTGGAATTACAAAATCTAAATTAAAGGCTTTGGATGAAGTCTTTTATCTCACACCTGAACAGCTACCAGAAATCATTAAAGACACTGCTATTTTGAAAACTTTAACTGCTACAGAATTGAAAAAAATGGCTAAAAATCGAGGTATTCCAGGTTATACCAAGAAAAGCAAGGATGCTTTAATTGATTTATTGAGTCAATAACCCTAAAAAAATAAAGGTTGTCTGTATATTCTGTATATTATTTACGACCTTTTATATTTAAAAATCCGTTAAATTAGTCAGAATCAGAATTTATTAGGATTTGAAGATTGACAGAATGTTCTTAGCAGTAATCTATTTTCTCATCCTGTAAATCCTTTAATCCTAAAAATCCTGATACTGACATTTTCCATCTAGTAATTTATTTTCGATATATGGGGTAAACAAGCATGAATCAAAATGATTTACTAGCAACTTTAAAAGATAATCGCTTGATGCAAACCGAAGAAGAAGTTATTAATTTTGAAAATGCTTTAACTGAAATAGCTAATGATCCTGATGAAAATAATTTATCTGCATATCATCTAATTTTAGATGACCAATGTCAACAGCCAGAAGTGATGTTTAACTTGATTCATTTTTTGGAATCTTTTGATATAGAAAAACAAATCACAGCATTTATTAATGTTGTACCTCAATTAATGATAACTGCACCTGAATGGACAAGAATTATTCATAACCGAATTTTAAATGATGAATCTGCTTGTCAAGTTTATCAAAGTCTATTACATTCAGTTAATTTGAAAACTCCTCATTTTTTCTATCTTCTTTTAGAAGAAAGTATTGAATATAAGCAAGTTCTTGAAAATGATTTACAACCAAGTAGAGTTTGATTTGCGTTGTGAGTGGGGGAAGCAGGGGGTTGAACAACTTGCGGCTGTTAGTGATGTGGTGATAATTGTTGATGTGCTGTCTTTTACTACTTGTGTAGAGATTGCTACTAATAATGGTGCGGTGATTTTTCCTTATACTAGCTATCATACTGTTAATTTTCCTTTTGCTAGTACAGATGAATCTGTGACTGATTATGCAGCAAGGTTGGGTGCAGAGGTAGCGGTGCGGAGGGGTGTGTCAACTAAGGGTTATTCTTTATCTCCTCAATCTCTGATGAAGATTCCCCCAGGAACTAAGTTAGTTTTACCTTCTCCTAATGGTTCTACTTTAAGTTTGCTGACGGGTAATACTCCAACTTTAGCGGGATGTTTACGCAATTGTGCGGCTGTGGCTGAAGCGGCTCAAAGTTATGGTAAAAAAATTGCTGTGATTCCATCTGGTGAAAGGTGGCCTGATGGTTCTCTTAGACCTGCTTTTGAGGATTTAATTGGGGCGGGTGCTATTTTAAGTCATCTAACTGGTAGCTTATCACCGGAAGGGGCGATCGCTCTAACTTCCTTCCAAAATGTCCAAGCGGATTTGCTCTCACACCTACAAAAGTGTAGTTCAGGTAAAGAATTAATTGCCAAAGGCTATGAGTCAGATATTGAATTAGCTGCGGCTTACAATGTTAGTGCTTGTGTACCGATCTTTACTCAAAATGCTTATGTCAAAAGGGTATAACGCCTAACTTGTCAACTATCAAAAGTTGTAAATGACTGGCGATCGCCACTGCTCACACAGGAATGTAACGAAATTAGACACAAAACTTACATTCCTTCTCAGCCTAGTCCAGCGATTACTTTGGCAAATGGCTACATTTAGTTTACAGAACGTACATACTTCTTAATAAATCAACAGTGAAAACGCAAAACGTTCTAATCTAAAAACTGACTGGGTTAATTTATTTGGTAGTTTTGCAGGCATTTCTCGAAGCATAAAAATACTCGTATGTCAAGCCTCAAAGCAACCCAGGCTTAACACATAAACTTAAAGATAGGAGTTTTACAAATCCAATGAGTGTTAAGGCAAGTGGTGGAAGCTCGGTTGCGCGTCCGCAACTATATCAAACCCTAGCTGTGGCAACCATTTCCCAAGCAGAGCAACAAGACCGCTTTTTGGGAACTGGTGAACTGAGCGAACTAGCAAGATATTTTGCCTCTGGTGCAAAGCGGTTAGAAATTGCCCAGACTCTGACTGAAAATTCCGAGATTATAGTCTCTCGTGCTGCTAACCGCATATTTGTTGGTGGTTCTCCTATGGCTTTCTTGGAAAAGCCTAAAGAACCTGAACTGGTAGCGGTTGGTGCTGGTAATGTCCAAGAGGGGATGAAGTTAGGTACTGTTACCTATGTAGAAAGCCGGGGCGGTTTCTTTGAAAACTTACGCTCTATTTTCAATACCTCTGCCGGTGGCCCTACACCTCCAGGTTTTAGACCCATTAACATTGCTCGTTACGGCCCCAGCAACATGGCCAAGAGCTTACGGGACTTGTCCTGGTTCTTACGTTATGCTACCTATGCGATCGTCGCTGGCGACCCGAATATCATTGCTGTTAATACACGCGGTTTGCGGGAAATTATTGAAAATGCTTGTTCTGGTGAAGCGACTTTAGTAGCTTTACAAGAAATCAAAGCAGCTTCTTTATCTTTCTTCCGCAAAGATCCAGAAGCCACCGAGATTGTGGCTCAGTACATGGATGTGTTGCTGACAGAATTTAAAGCACCCACACCATCTACTAAACTGCGTCAGCGTCCTTCTGGCGACCAGCAAGGTTTACAACTGCCACAAATTTATTACAATGCGGCAGAACGCAGACCCAAATATGCAATGAAGCCCGGTCTGTCTGCTACTGAAAAGAATGAAGTAGTTAAAGCAGCTTATCGGCAAGTTTTTGAGCGTGACATTACCCGCGCTTATAGTTTGTCAATTTCTGATTTGGAATCTAAGGTGAAAAATGGCGATATCTCCATGAAGGAGTTTATTCGTCGTTTAGCTAAATCTCCTCTTTACCAAAAGCAGTTTTACCAACCTTTTATCAATAGCCGGGTCATCGAGTTGGCATTCCGTCACATTCTAGGACGGGGTCCCAGCAGCCGGGAAGAAGTGCAAAAATACTTCTCGATTATTTCTAAGGGTGGTTTACCAGCTTTAGTTGATGCGTTGGTAGACTCTGACGAGTACGGCGATTACTTTGGGGAAGAAACTGTTCCCTACATTCGCGGTCTGGGTCAAGAAGCTCAAGAATGCCGCAACTGGGGACCACAGCAAGACCTGTTTAACTACAGTGCGCCTTTCCGTAAAGTACCCCAATTTATTACCACTTTTGCTGCTTACGAACAGCCATTACCAGACCAACACCCCTACGGTTCAGGTAACGACCCGCTAGAAATTCAATTTGGGGCAATTTTCCCGAAAGAAACTCGTAACCCCAGCACCAGCCCCGCTCCTTTTGGTAAGGATACCCGCCGGATCTTGATTAACCAAGGCCCTGGTATTAATAACCAACTGAGCAATCCTCGTGCTAGAGGTGTAGCACCTGGTTCTTTAGGACCCAAGGTATTTAAGCTAGACCAGCTACCAGGAACTATTGGGAAGAAGGCTGCTAAAGGTGCTAGTGTTAAATTCTCCGAAAGCTCTACCCAAGCGGTAATTAAAGCTACTTACTTGCAAGTGTTCGGGCGGGATGTTTACGAAGGTCAACGCCTGAAGGTACAAGAAATTAAGCTGGAAAACGGTGAAATTACTGTCCGGGAATTTGTCCGCGCTTTGGCTAAGTCGGATTTATTCCGCAAGATGTACTGGACATCCTTGTACGTTTGTAAAGCGATCGAATACATTCACCGGCGTTTATTAGGTCGTCCCACCTATGGCCGCCAAGAAAACAACCGCTATTTTGATATCGCCGCCAAGAAGGGCTTTTATGCCGTAGTAGATGCGATTATTGATAGCGTGGAATATAACGAGGCATTTGGTGAAGATACCGTTCCTTATGAGCGTTATTTAACTCCGGGGGGTGTAGCACTGCGGAAGTTACGTGTGGGCAGTATCCGCGAAGATGTGGGTGCAAAAACTGAGAAGGAAGTTACACCCCGCTTTGTGGAACTGGGCGCTGTTAAAGAAGAACGGACAGAACCAGATATTCAATTCCGCGTCAACCAAGGTGTTACCAAGCAACGGGAACAAAGCAAGGTCTTTAAGCTGGTAGCCAATAATGTTGATAAGACCGCAGTAAAAACTGTAATTAGTGCTGCTTATCGGCAAATTTTTGAACGGGATATTGCACCCTACATTGCCCAAAACGAATTTACTGCTTTAGAAAGTAAGTTGGGTAATGGGGAAATTACCGTTAAGGAATTTATTGAAGGTTTAGGTAACTCTAACCTGTACTTGAAGGAATTCTATACACCTTATCCCAACATCAAAGTAATTGAGTTAGGTACTAAGCACTTCTTGGGACGTGCGCCTATAGACCAAGCAGAAATCCGCAAGTATAACCAAATTCTGGCTACTCAAGGTTTACGGGCGTTTATTGCGGCGTTGTTAAATAGCGAGGAATATCGCCAATTATTTGGTGAAGATACTGTTCCTTATCGTCGCTTCCCGACCTTACCTGCGGCTAACTTCCCCAACACGCAAAAGCTGTATAACCAACTCACTAAGCAAAATGATGATGTGGTTATTCCTAGCTTTAAGCCAGTTAAGCCCAGAATTAAAACTGAGAATACGCCGATTTTAGCGTTGGCGATCGCCGATTTGGCAGCTAAAGCCAAACAAATGGACAAGACTAAGCCCCTGTTCATTGAATTAGGTCGCTCTTTCAATGATGGCCGTGGTCAGTCTGTAGAAGTGGGTGTAGGAACTAGCCGTCGTAAACCTGCACGGATTTACCGCTTTACCCCCGGTGCAAACCAAGGCGAAAACAATTTAGTGATTAACGCTATTTACGTTCAAGTTATGGATGTATTTAGCGGTCAAGTACCCCATTATTTCCGCCGTTCTGACTTAGACAGTAAATTGCGGAATGGGGAAATCTCTGTCCGTGAGTTTGTCCGGGAACTAGCTAGTTCAGAAATCTATCGCAAACGCTTCTATACCCCCTATCCCAACACCAAAGTGATTGAATTCCTATTCCGTCACCTATTGGGACGCGCACCCGCTACCCAAGGGGAAATTCGCCAGTATAACAAATTGCTAGCTGATAAGGGTTTAAGAGCGGCTGTAGAAGCAATTGTTAACTCTCCAGAGTATGCCCGTTACTTTGGCGAAGATGTTGTACCTTATCCTCGCTTCCCATCTTTACCTGCTGGTAACTACCTGGGTAGCGTACAAGCCGCAGCTGACCTAGTTAAGCAATCTTGGTCTAGTCTGTCTCCGGCTGTTTTAACCGGTCGTGGCAGCGATCGCTAGGGACTGGTGATTGTGGACTGGGGATTGGGGACTGGGGACAAAAAATAATTCTTACCCGATCACCAATCCCCTCTTACCCAATACCCGATCACCGATCACCAATCCCCGATCCCCCAAAAAAGAGTGAATCTGAAAAGGAATGTTACAAAGTATTAAGAGCAGTCATAAATGCTCAACATAATGCCGGAGAATATTTTGCGGAAGGTAGCTGAGTTTAATGGCTAGTTAACTTGAGTAAAGACAAGTAAACAGTCGATCTACTGGTGACATGGCTACCATCAATCAAAATTGCACCAGTATCAATAAAAATCTGGTTTCATTAGTTTTGGAGGAATCCATTAATGAGTATCGTTACGAAAGCGATTGTTAACGCTGATGCAGAAGCCCGCTACCTCAGCCCTGGCGAATTAGATCGGATCAAAACCTTCGTTGCTGGTGGCAGCCAACGCCTCCGCATCGCTCAAGTTTTAACCGACAACCGCGAACGTTTGGTTAAGGCAGCTGGTGATAGCCTGTTCCAAAAACGCCCTGACGTTGTATCTCCTGGCGGTAACGCTTATGGTCAAGAAATGACCGCTACCTGCTTACGTGACCTAGACTACTACCTCCGTCTAGTTACCTACGGAATCGTAGCTGGCGACGTTACCCCCATCGAAGAAATCGGTATCGTTGGCGTACGTGAAATGTACAAGTCTTTGGGTACTCCCATCGAAGCAGTAGGCGAAGGTGTACGCGCTCTTAAGAACGCTGCTGCTACCTTACTATCTGCTGAAGATGCAGCTGAAGCAAGCTCTTACTTTGACTACGTAGTAGGTGCATTGTCATAGGGTAAAGCTATTTCCCTACGGAAATGGAACTATTGCAATCAAGTTGAAAATAAGGAATTAAAAAAATGGCTCAAGACGCAATTACCGCAGTTATTAACTCCGCAGACGTTCAAGGTAAATACCTCGATACAGCTGCTTTAGAAAAGCTGAAAGCTTACTTCTCCACTGGCGAACTACGTGTTCGTGCTGCTACCACCATCAGTGCTAACGCAGCTGCGATCGTCAAAGAAGCAGTAGCTAAGTCCTTGTTGTACTCTGACATCACCCGTCCCGGTGGTAACATGTACACCACCCGTCGTTACGCTGCTTGTATCCGTGACCTAGACTACTACTTGCGCTATGCTACCTACGCAATGTTAGCTGGCGATCCTTCCATCCTGGATGAGCGCGTACTCAACGGTTTGAAAGAAACCTACAACTCCTTGGGTGTACCCATCGCTGCTACCGTTCAAGCTATCCAAGCAATCAAAGAAGTAACCGCTAGCTTGGTAGGTCCCGACGCTGGTAAAGAAATGGGCGTTTACTTAGACTACATCTCCTCTGGCTTAAGCTAAGAGTAGGTTGGCACTTGATGATTTAAGTGCAACATTATAAAGGTCTGGGAATCGATCGTGAGTGCTAGGACGTTCTACTGCTTATCCATAATATGAGTACTAGCGGTCTAGTATTGATGATGGATTTCCAGACTTTGAGAAAATAATTAAAGATTGACACTCAAGACTTTGAGATAAAAAAGTTTTCCCAACATTACAGGAGATTTCAAGGTTATGGCCCGTTTGTTTAAAATTACTGCTTGCGTTCCCAGCCAAACCAGAATTCGCACCCAACGCGAACTGCAAAACACCTATTTCACAAAGCTAGTTCCTTATGAAAACTGGTTCCGTGAACAGCAACGCATTCAAAAAGCAGGCGGCAAAATTGTTAAAGTAGAATTGGCAACCGGTAAGCAAGGTACAAACACTGGTTTGCAGTAATTACTATAGATTTGAAATTTTAATCAGAAGTGAACTGAGGTCTATTCTAGACCTCTTTTTTTTATGGAAGAGGAAAAAATTAAAAATTAAAAATTAAAAATTAAAAATTAAAAATTGGTCAAGTAAGATTTGATCGGGCTTTACCAATTTACATCCGTGGCATTATTAAAGTATTACTCAATCAGCTTTTTGATGAAACGACTGTTATTTATTACCGAAAGATTTACCCCAGATTTAGGTGGATTGGCTAAAAGTGCAACAAGAATTGTCAATACACTTAGCCAGTTAAATATCAGTGTTGATGTAATTACCTGGAGTCGTTATTTACAGCCAGGGGAAGTTTTACCACCGGAACAAATCGGGTTAAATTTTCGCGTTTATCGCATTGGACTATACCGCAATTGGGATATGACAATGCCTCATACCTTAAATGTACTAGATTGGTTACATTCTGCCCATAATTATGATGCTGTATGGGGTCATTATTTATTACCCAGTGGATTTTTAGCAACTTGGTTCGCTGGATTAAAGGAAATACCCAGTACGGTAAGTGTGCGGGGAAATGATATTGATAAGGAGATGTTTCCACCAGGAGATTTTGCGCGGTTACAATGGACTTTACAAAATGCTACTTTAATTACATCTGTCAGTGCTGAAATGTCTCGTAAAGTGCGTTTGTTAAGCAAGCGAGATGATGTGATGGTTTTACAAAATGCGGTTGATACTAATATATTTTATCCAATTAGCAATAACTCCAAATCAGCATTAGGAATTAGTAGAGAAAGTTTAGGTATTGCAGATAATGAAGTAGTATTAGGATTCTGTGGGGAGTTAAGAGAAAAGAAAGGACAGCAATTTTTATTCAATGCTTTAACCACAGTTCGGAGTCAAATTCCTGCTTGTTTGTTAATTATTGGTGAGGTGAGAAAGTCTCAGGAGTCAATATTACAATTATATGCAACTCAACAACCAGAACACAGTCAAAGAGTGATTGTGACTGGACATTTAACAAATCCTGAAGATGTAGCTGCACATTTACAGTTATGTGATATTTATCTTCAACCTTCTTTGTGGGACGGAATGCCAAATGGTTTATTGGAAGCGATGGCTTGTGGTGGTTGTTGTATTGCTAGTGATGCGGGAGGGATTCCAGAAGTAATTGTACATGGTGAAAATGGTTTTATTTTGGAACGATCGCAACTGCATAAATTAGGTGAAGCTGTGTTAGAGTTTTTACAATTGCCTTTGGAGTTACGAGAAAAGATAGGACACAAAGCAAGCGATCGCATCTTGACTAATTATGGACTAAATCAAGAAAAAATCCAACTTCAAGCTGTGATTAACCGTTTAATACCTAATTCTGTATAAGCGTTAATTAAATCTAGACCTGCTTTTTGCCAAGTATAATTATTGACTATTGTATTTCTGGCATTGTTCGTGATGGTTGTAATTAATTCCTGATTATTACGTAATAGTAAAACAGCATCTTTAATAGCTTTAGCGGAACCTGGTTTAACGAGTAAAAAATCTAAACCATTTTCTCCTAAGTCCCTGACTACGGGTAAATCACTAGAAATTACAGGTACTCCTGTAGCCATTGCTTCTAAAACCTTCAGTGGACAACAGCCTTGGACTAAGTTGCGATCGTTAGGTGTTAATGGCGCTAAAATTACATCAGATTGATGAATATATTCCACTAATTTAACTTGAGAAACTGGTTCTAAGATAGTTAATTTATCTAAAACTCCTAACTTGTCAGCTAAATTTTCTAAGGTTTTAATTTGTGCATTTCTTCCTTGTCCAATTAATGTCAAACTAGCAGGAAAATCACGGTTAATTAATCCTAAAGCTTCAATTGCTAAATTTACACCCTGCCAAGATGAAAATGTGCCAAAATATAAAAGTTTAAATATGTCTTCATGATGGTAATTTTCCTTTACCGTAAACACATCTAAATCTACACCATTAGGAATAACTTTAATTTTATTAATATCTACACCCCTATTTTGTAAGAATGCAGATGTTACACTACTGGGTGTAATAATTAAATCAGCCGTTTCTAGACAAACTTGTTCTTGAGTATATAACTTATGTATTAATTCCCGGTCATCTGCAACAGCCGGATAGCGATATTTTAATTCAATTGATGGTAAACCATTAACCTCAAAAATTAAGTAATCGCAATATTGCTTTTTATTATTAGCAATAATAAATCCTTCATAAATTGAACGAATTTGGATCACTTTCCATCGCTTCCCTGCTAAGAATTCTCGCAAGAAGTTCCGAAAAGACAAAACCCTATTAATTAAGTTATTTCCTATAGCTGGAAGCATAGTTTGTTGTATATGAGGATGAATATTATTAGATGTTTGTATTGTTCCTGACGGTGAAACTGTTACCAATTGAATTTCATTAAAAGCTGATGCTAAAGCGGTAGAAAAAGCAGTAATATGGATAGCAGCACCTTTGGGAGCAGGAACTGTATCAAAGGAGATGTAAGCTATTGAACACTGATTCATAAGATATATAAAAATATATTGACAACTAATTTATACTTTGTTAGCATTGCCACCAAGTAAAGAATATTTATCCCAATTGTTAATATAAATCAACTCCTATCTAATGCCAAGTTCGGGTCTTAATCTTTAGTGATACTGGGTGGGATAGTATGTCAATTATTGATGTTAAACAATTTAGGAAAAGCTTAACTTATATATCAATCGCACCAATTTCTAAAATTCTCGCTGGTTTAGAAGAGATTAAAGAAATTGATCGAGATGCGGAAATAAAACAAAAAGCACGCAGTAAAAAAATATATTATTCTCTTGGTGGGATATTTGGCTCGATTATTTTACTTGTCATCCTTTCCCAATTATCTTTTTTACCAGAAGTATTAATAGGATTTTTAGGAATTTTATTAATTTTGGCTGCACCGATTTGTTTTGTAGCCATGATGATTTTTATAGTCTTATATTTTAGAATTGGCAGACTAAATCTTGATAATTATCGTTACGAATCAACTTACAAAATATTACAATTCTTAGATAGGGATATAGATAAGAATGCAGAAGTAGAGGTAAAGTTATCTTTTCGCAAAATTGATAGTAAAGAATACAAAAAAAATACAGTACCTCATCCTCAAAAACCAGGCTGGAAAATAGATTATTTAGAACAAGATTGGTTAATGATTCAAGGTAAATTTTTAGATAAAACTCGTTTTACAGTGACTCTGACAAATTTAGCGAAAAAGCAGTACGGTTGGAAAACTAATTACAGAGGTAAACGTAAGTATAAGGTAAAGACTAAATCATCAGGGCTAGATATTCACTTAGCATTAAATTATCCCCAAAATCGCTATGCAGCTATTAAAGATTTGGAAAATAAACTATTGAAAAGTATTCAAGTTCCTCAATCAGCTTATGTTAAAGGAGTGAAAATCACAGATAAAGCTTTACACTTAATTGTGAGATTAGAATCTCAGCTAATAGATAACTCACAAGAAATCTATCAAACAATTTTGATGATGTTTTTGAGTTGTTACCAATCTCTAAATTTAGCTAAAAAGATATCCAAATCCTCAGATAACTATGCTTGATAAAATTCTGTTCAAACACTTTCTCTTAGTGATTTTACTATTTACTATATCTAGTTGTAGTGGGAATAAACCACAGGTTAGTGAATCTACAACTAATAGTCAAGCAAATGTAGCAGCTACGAGTAAACCTGCTGCAAATGTAGATGCGGTAGAAAAATCTGATAAAATTAAGATTAAAACTGCTGGAGGTGCAGATTTTTTATCGTTGAAACAAAAGGCTGATGGTGCGAAATTAGTTGACGCTAATAATCAAGAAATTATCAGAATCAAACTAGATCAGGGGAAAATTAAGTTTAAAAATGCTAGTGATAAAGTTTTAGGTTATGTTGATAATCAACCAGGAACTTGGCAATTAAAAAATGCCAGTAAAGAAGTTTTATATACTCTAAAAAAGCAGAATAATGGTAATTATCAATTAGAAGATAAAGGTAACAAATTAGTTTATCAAATTAATTCCCAAGCTAATGGATGGGAAATTAAAACACCAAGTAATCAATTAGTTTATCAAATAAAGGAAAATAAGGGTAAGATATCTTTGCTGAAAGCGGGGAATAATTCAGTTTTCTACACAAAATCAGGAATGTCTTCTCTGGCTTTTGCTTGCTTAGGTTTCGATGTTCTCACCCGTGAACAACAAGCAGCTTTAGTTTATGCAGTAAGTTTAACAGGAGGAAAATAAACTTTGCAAATAAATCTCAGTTGGATAGATCCACAAACAGGAATTCGCCGAAATCAATTATTATTGACTCCCATAGGTATTGGGAGAAATTCAGATCAAATACCTTCTAGAATTAATAATAACACAGTTTCTAAGCTCATTATTCCTGATGTCTCAATTGCAGATTATCATGCTTTAATTTATACTCCCAATCGAGACATATTTATTGTTGCTCAAAATTCTAGTAATGGGATTAGAGTTAATGGTATAGAATTAAATGAAGCTCGTTTGCAAGAAGGCGATCGCATCCAAATTGGTAGCTGTGAAATCACTATCTCCTTGACAGCTAGTAGCGGTTGGGTGTGTAACCGCATGGTAGGTTTCTTATTTAAACGGCGCTGCGATCGCACAACTCCAGAAAATTGTCCTGATTGTAATCAATCCTATGAAGATGATTACTCCTACTATCCAGGTTATGGACGTTATCGTTATTATGAGAGTTATCGGCGTAATCCAGATTTTACAGAAGCAGATGCTGCAAGTTTTGACACAGAAAGCGATACAGACTTTGAAAGTAATTTTGATGCTAGTTAATATCTAAATTAATGTCTGAGGAATGGTTAATTTATGCTTTAGGTAATGGTTGGGGACATCTCACCCGCGCTTTATCTTTGGGAAGAATAGCGGCTAAAAAACATAGAATTAGAATAATAACTAATAGTCCTTATATTCACAAAATTAACCACGAAGGTTGTTTATTTCAGATAATTCCTGAGAATTTGAGTTTTAATCAAACTTGTGAATATATCAAAGAAATTCTCCAACAACAAAATTATCATCGTCTCGTTATCGATACCTTTCCTAGAGGTTTAGGTGGTGAGTTAGCCGATATTTTACCCCAATTACAACATATACCCCGAATTTTAATTCATCGGGATATTGATCCGCATTATGTTAAAGTTAAAAACTTAAAATCTTTTGTCAGAGACAACTTTGATTTAGTGATCGTCCCAGGAGAAGGGAAAGATTTACCATTATCTGATTTACCACAAATCCAGTATACAGACCCCTGGTTAATTCGCAATGCTGAAGAATTACCAGATAAAAACCAAGTGCGATCGCATATTTTCCACTTAGAAGAAAATATACCTATAATTCTTGTTTGCGCTAGTGGACAAACATCAGAACTGCCTATTTTTAGTCAACTAGCCCAAAAACTACAGCAAAACTTTACCCATTGTGCAGTTAAAATTTTAGCACCTAACTGTCCTCATGGTTTAGAAAAACTCTGGATATCCCACCATCCCGGAATTGAGTGTATAGCCGCAGCAGACATCGTGATTAGTAGTGCAGGTTATAACACCGTTTACGAGTGTACTTCGCTAGGTGTACCTTTGGTAGCATTAGCTTTAAAAAGATTGTACGATCGCCAAGCCAAAAGAGCAAAAAAAAGTTACTGGGTGCAAAATATTGATCAGGCAATAGCTACAGTCAAGATTCTCCTTAACCGAGTTTCACCTGTAACTCAGCTATCCTATCCTAATGGTGTACTAGCAGCACTGCATCTCATTGAAAAAATTTAAAACATCTCAATTCTGTAACAATTGTGAATTTACGTCGCTTAATTCCCTTTTTTGATCACTCCGTTTCTACTTGGTCTGTAGAAGCGCGGTTATTACGCTGGTTAACCTTAACCTGGCTATTTGTCGGTTTGGTTATGTTGTTTTCAGCATCTTATCCTGTTGCTGATGCAAATCATAATGACGGACTATACTACTTTAAACGTCAAGTTCTTTGGGTATTTGCTGCCTTAATTATCTTTAACATCATCACTAACCTTCCCCTGCGGAAAGTTTTGGGGGTAACACACTGGTTTTTGTTATTCTTTTTAATTCTGATTTTTGCTACCCTAAGTCCGTTATTAGGAAAAACAGTACTAGGGTCAGCAAGATGGATAGCCCTTG
>DATGXQ010000399.1:0-4891 GCA_035298905.1 Nostocaceae cyanobacterium
GGGGAGACGCGGGGAGGGGAGAGGGGAGAAATAGATTGTTTTCTTTCCCAGTCACCAATCACCAGTCACCAATCACCAATCTCCCGATACATCATCAGCGCGTCTATCGTCTTCTCATCTTCTAGCTTTACCGCTTGGGGAATACGCCCAATTATCTCAAATCCTAAAGACAGCCAAAGGTTAATAGAAGCTATATTAGTCTCAAAGACAAGATTAAACATCACTGCCTCATAACCTAAATCAGCAGCAATTGACAGCATTGATTCACCCATCAGTCGCCCTATTCCCTGACCTTGCCATTCCGGTTGTACAATAAAACCAGCGTTGCAAATGTGGCTACAGCGACCAGGGAAGTTAGGCTTAAGAAAAAATGCTCCTAACACTTGCCGAGTTTGGGATGTGCTGGAATCCTTGACTAAACGCACAACAAAAGCATCCTTAGCTAACCAGTAAGCAGCAAATTCCTGTGCAGAAAGTGGTTGTTTTTGAGGATAAGTTTTACCAGCTATAATAGTTTGATTAAATAATGCTCTTACCACCTCCTCTTCTTGCTGGTGCATATAGTCTAATTCTACTTTTGTGCCATTTTTTAAAGTTTTGTAAAGGGGTAACAACATAATTAAAAATAGGTGATAATTATGACAAAATTATAACTTAACTTACACAATGTTAAACCTTAAAAATCAGTAATTATGGCTCTACTGTTCTCTTGATGCAAACCAACATTGGTTGTAGGTTGGGTTAAGGAACGCAACCCAACACCCCCCTTGTGATTATCAGTTAATGTTGGGTTTCACTGTGTACCCTACGAGAAGCAAGCTACAAACCAACCTACAAAAATTAAATTTATATTTCTACAATAAGAGAAACGGAAAAACCGTAATTATAAATAAAATTAAGATAAAAATTAGTATTAACTTAGTATATTGAGAACATGGCAATTTTACACGGTAGTTGGTTAGAAAAAGAGCAAAATAGCTGTTTAGTAATTTGGGGAGAAACTTGGCGTTATTCGCAAGTAAATTGGGAGGGATTTTCTGGAGAGATTCCCCCACATCCCCTAGCGATGACACCAACAGAGTTAAATGAGTGGCTAGAATCCCAAAATTTATCAATTACTCAATATACCCAGCAACTTGCTATTGCTACTACCAGTGTTAAAGGACGTAAAAGCAGTAGTAACTCAGAAAAATCTTTACCGACAAAATTACAAACAATTGTTTTACCAACAAACTTTTTAGACACAGATAAAGAAAAGATTACCACTATTTCACCTGTACATTCTGTTAGTCTAGAAATTGATACAAATTATTCACAATATCTACAACCTTGGCAAATTGAAGGTTTTTGTCTTCCTGCCCAAACGGCAATTAAATTTCTCACTTCTCTGCCTTTAAGTTCAGCAGATAATAAAAATGCTTTTTTAGGAGGAGATTTAAAATTTTGGGTACAAATTGCCCGATGGAGTTTAGATTTGATTTCCCGTGGTAAATTTTTACCAACAATTCACCATAATTCTGCTAAATGGCAAGTTCTGCTAGATAGTGCTATTGATAGTACCAGATTAGAAAAATTTGCAGCGAAAATGCCCTTGGCTTGTCGCACTTATCAAGAAAATACAAACTTAGCAATAGATTTATCATTAACACCCCAAGAGTTAATTTTGGGCTTTCTCAACAGTGTAATTGATGCCCAAATTCGGGAAATGTTTGGTTCTCAATCTCCCATTGAAACCAGAGTTATGATGTCTTTACCCTTAGCAGTCCAGCAATGGTTACAATCTTTAACAAATCCCACAAATAATATTACTGCTGATGCAATGGGAGTAGAAAGACTAGAAGCAGCACTAAAGGCTTGGACTCTACCCTTACAATATCAATTAACAGCAAAACCCTCATTTCGGACTTGTTTCCAACTGCTTCCCCCAACTTCAGCAGAAACAGATTGGACTTTAACTTATTTTCTTCAAGCCGCAGATGATCCCAATTTTTTAATTGATGCAGCGACAATTTGGAATCATCCTGTAGAAAAGTTAGTTTATCAAAATCGCACTATTGAACAACCACAGGAAACGTTTTTACGTGGTTTAGGTTTAGCGTCTCGGCTATATCCCGTCATAGCACCCAGTTTAGAAACAGAATCACCTCAATTTTATCGCCTTACGCCTATTCAAGCTTATGAATTTATTAAATCTATAACTTGGCGATTTGAGGATAGCGGTTTAGGAGTAATTTTACCACCAAGTTTAGCTAATCGGGAAGGATGGGCAAATCGTTTAGGCTTAAAAATTAGTGCGGAAACCTCTAAAGAAAAACTAGGAAGATTAAGTTTACAAAGCTTATTAAACTTTCAATGGCAATTAGCTATCGGTGGACAGACAATTAGTAAAAAAGAGTTTGATAAATTAGTAGCTTTAAAGAGTCCATTAGTAGAAATTAACGGGGAATGGGTAGAATTAAGAACCCAAGATATTAAAACCGCTCAAAACTTTTTTGCTTCCCGTAAAGAACAAATGTCCCTGTCTTTAGAAGATGCTTTAAGACTGAGTACAGGAGACACCCAAGTAATTGAAAAATTACCTGTTGTCAGTTTTGAAGCTTCCGGTGCATTACAAGAATTAATTGGTGCTTTAACCAATAATCAAAATATTGAAAATTTACCCACTCCTGCTAATTTTAAAGGACAACTGCGACCTTATCAACAACGTGGTGCGGGTTGGTTAGCCTTTTTAGAACGTTGGGGTTTAGGTGCTTGTCTAGCAGATGATATGGGTTTAGGTAAAACAATTCAATTCATTGCTTTTTTACTCCACCTCAAAGAACAAAATGTTTTAGAAAACCCTTGTCTTCTAGTTTGTCCTACTTCAGTATTAGGTAACTGGGAGAGAGAAGTTAAAAAATTTGCACCTTCATTAAAAGTTTTAGAATATCACGGTGATAAACGTCCCAAGGGTAAAGTTTTTACAGAAACAGTGAAAAAATATGATTTAGTGATTACAAGTTACTCACTTGTTCACCGAGATATTAAATCATTGCAAAGCATTTCTTGGCAGATAGTGGTTTTAGATGAAGCGCAAAACGTCAAAAATCCCGATGCTAAACAATCCCAAGCTGTCAGACAATTAGAAACTACTTTCCGTATTGCTTTAACTGGAACACCCGTAGAAAATCGACTACAGGAATTATGGTCAATTTTAGACTTTCTCAATCCTGGTTATTTGGGGAATAAGCAATTTTTCCAAAGACGCTTTGCGATGCCGATTCAAAAATATGGTGATGCGGCTTCTTTAAATCAATTACGGGCTTTAGTTCAACCTTTTATTCTCCGACGTTTAAAAACTGATAAAAGCATTATTCAAGACTTGCCAGACAAGCAAGAAATGACCGTTTTTTGTGGTTTAAGTGCCGAACAAGCAACGCTTTATCAACAATTAGTAGAAACATCGTTAACAGAAATTGATCAAGCGGAAGGTTTACAAAGAAAAGGGATGATTTTAGCTTTATTAGTCAAGCTAAAACAGATTTGTAATCATCCAGCCCAATATTTAAAAGAAAGCAGTTTAGCAAAACATCATTCAGCCAAATTACAACGGCTAGAAGAGATGTTAGAAGAGGTAATTTTAGCAAGCGATCGCGCATTGATTTTCACCCAATTTGCCGAATGGGGAAAACTCCTCAAACCCCATTTAGAAAAACAGCTTGGTCGAGAAATATTCTTTTTGTATGGTAGCACTACCAAAAAGCAACGGGAAGAAATGATTGACAGATTTCAACATGACCCCCAAGGACCTCCAATTATGATTTTATCATTAAAAGCTGGGGGTGTAGGTTTAAATTTAACTAGGGCAAATCATGTCTTTCATTTTGATAGATGGTGGAATCCCGCAGTAGAAAATCAAGCCACAGACCGAGTATTTAGAATTGGACAAACTAGGAATGTGCAAGTACATAAATTTGTTTGTACTGGAACATTAGAAGAAAAAATTCATGACATGATAGAAAGTAAAAAACAATTAGCAGAACAGGTGATAGGTGCTGGTGAAGATTGGTTAACGGAATTAGATACGGATCAGTTACGGAATTTGTTATTACTTGACCGAAATTCTGTAATTGATGAGGATGAAGAATGAACGCGGATGGACGCAGACGGACGCAGATGAACGCAGATAAATTATTTTTTGGTAATTGATATTATGGAAAATTCTACTTTACAAGCAAGTCGGGAATGGTGGTCACAAAGATGGTTAGATTTATTAGATTCTTACAGGTTTAAGAAGCGGTTGGAACGGGCAAGAATTTATTCTCGACAAGGAAATGTTTTAAGTATTGAGTTTAAAGGTGCTAAGGTTTTAGCTAGGGTTCAAGGTAGTGAGGTTGAACCTTATCAAGTTTCATTATTTATTAACTCTTTCAGTGAGGAAGAATGGAGTTATGTAATTGAAACTATGTCCCAAAAGGCAATTTTTGCAGCTAAACTATTAGCAGGAGAAATGCCGCAAAATATCGAAGAGGTTTTTACCGCAAATGGTCTTTCTTTGTTTCCCTTTACTTTAGGAGATGTTCATAGTAAATGTTCTTGTCCTGATAAAGCTAACCCCTGTAAACACGTCGGTGCGGTGTATTATCAGTTAGGCGATCGCTTCAGTGAAGACCCCTTTGTTTTATTTCAATTACGGGGACGGACTAAAGAACAAATTATTAGCGATTTAAGGCAGTTACGAAGTAATAAAACTGGAGTAATTACTGATAAAAATTCTCACGAAGTTGAAAAATCAGAAGTTCAAAAATCAACTCCCCAACCACTAAAAATAGATTCTTTTTGGGAATATAACGAACCTTTGGAATCTTCTTTAGTAGTAATTGCCCCATCAGTAAATGATACCATACTAGAT
>DATGXQ010000400.1:0-19529 GCA_035298905.1 Nostocaceae cyanobacterium
GCCATACATCTTAGTAGTATTTCCAATTTCTCTGCTAGTAATTTAGGTTCAAAATGCAGGCTTGGTAATACCTGACAGAAGGGTGTAACTATAATCCAAAAAATTCCACTTCCCTTAACTTCCTGATTTTCTTGCAATTCCTCTGTTAAGCAACTAGTGATGTCTTTTTGATGTTCTTGATTTAGAATAAGCAGCACAATATTACAAATTTCATAGTTATATGATAGACGAAAACTGTGATGATATATTTCTTTAAAAATCTCATAAAATCTATACAAATCATCCCAAGCTTCAAGAGCTAAACTAGCAGCATATCTAGCTAGATACTCAAATTTAATATTTGGCTCAGAAAAAGCTACTTTGTTGTTAATTTTTGTTAATGAACCAAATGCTAATGCTGAATTTAGCTTTAATTCATCTTCTTGAGAAACTAAAATTGCATCTTCTTGATTTTGATAAATTGCAGATGCTACATATTCTAATGCTATATGTACATCTGGATGATTTAACTTAATTTGTTTCCAGTTTGGAGTAAGGTTAATCATAATTCCAATTTCTAAACTTAACAAAGAGAATCTATGATAATACTCGTTAATTATTTTGTGATTTTTTATATAAAATTAACGAATCTTTAAAATTTACGGCTAAGAAATTGCGTTAATAGTTTCTATATCTTCCATTAACTCAACTTCAGTGTAATGACGTGGCATTTTTCTTTCTCCTAAAAGTTTTTGAAATTCCCAAACGGATAATTTCGCTAAACGTCGCGCTTGTCCAAAGGTAAAAATGTTCTGCGCGTATAGCTGTAAAGCAAGTTCTTGGATAATAGCTTGTTCACCTTGATTAATTGAATCAGGGGATAATTGTAAATTAACCGGACTAATAAATTGGCTCATATTCCAAAACTAAATGCCTATTTCCAGCATAAAACAAAGACGCAGAAAACGCTTGTACGCTTCTACGTCTCGGTGTGAAATTTAATGTTTTTTTACACCATTTCAGATGATGTTTGTACCACTGGTTGGGGCTGGGGTTGGAACATGAACAGCGAGTAGACGACATCACGGCGAATGTTCACCATCATATCTAGGAACAGTTCATAACCCTCACTCTTATACTCAATGAGTGGGTCTTTCTGTCCATAACCGCGCAAGCCTACGGACTCCCGCAAAGCGTCCATTTGTTGCAGGTGTTCGCGCCAGAGGGTATCAATGCGCTGCAATATAAAGAACCTTTCTGCTTGACGCATTAAACCGGGTTGAATTTGGTCAATTTGCGCTTCTTTGATGTCGTAAGCTATCCGCGCCTGTTCATGGAGGAAGGCTTTAATCTCTGTCATGTTCATGTCTTCCAGTTGGCTGGGTTGCAAGTCAGACAGTAAATAGACAAATTCTTTGACCTTATCAACCAGTTTATCTAATTCCCATTCTTCCGAGGGTAGGTCTGGGTCAATGTAATAATCAACGATGTCATCCATCGTTTTTTCCGCATATTTGATTACCTGTTCTTTCAGGTCTTCCCCTTCTAATACCCGACGGCGTTCGGCGTAAATGGCGCGACGTTGGTTATTCATTACCTCGTCGTACTCAAACACCTGTTTACGGATGTCGTAGTAGTAGGTTTCTACTTTCTTTTGTGCGCCTTCTAAGCTGCGGGTAAGCATTCCCGATTCGATCGGCATGTCTTCTTCGACTTGGAAAGCGTTCATTAAGCCAGCAACGCGATCGCCTCCAAAAATCCGCAACAGGTTATCCTCTAAACTGAGGAAAAATCTAGTTGAACCAGGGTCGCCTTGTCTTCCCGCACGGCCGCGTAACTGGTTGTCAATGCGTCGTGATTCATGGCGTTCTGTACCAATTACATGCAACCCGCCTAAACCAATTACTTCCTCATGTTCGCGGTCTGTAAATTCTTCATACTCCCGCTTAATCAGTTGGTAAGCATTGCGTAATTTTTGAATTACTGGGTCATCAGTGGGGGCTTTTTCCGCAGCTACGGCGACTTTTTCTTCAGCTTCTAGTTCTGGTAAAGAGCGATCGCCATATTCCTTCACAGCTGCATCTACGGCTTCCTTTAATACCTTTTCTGCCTCTTTTGACAGTTCGGTGGGGAAAATCTCTGGAGAAGCCCGCCAAGTTTTGACTTTTCTACCAGGGACAAAACCTTGTCCTCCTCCGTGTGCGCCTGGTAAACCAGTAGCCCTTTGTACACCAAAGGTATCCTCATCATCGGGGCGAACAATCCGGGGCATAAAGTATTCCCGCAGTTTTAACCGCGCCATGTATTCGGAGTTACCACCCAGAATAATATCTGTACCCCGTCCCGCCATGTTAGTAGCAATGGTTACTGCTCCCTTGCGTCCCGCTTGGGCGACGATTTCCGCTTCCCGTTCGACGTTTTCTGGTCTAGCGTTGAGCAGTTCGTGGGGAATTTCCATCTGTTTCAGCAGTTGGCTGAGATACTCAGATTTTTCTACGCTGGTCGTACCAACTAACACAGGTCTACCTTGTTCGTGCATTTCCGCACATTCCCGCGCGATCGCCCGCCATTTACCTAGCTCAGTTTTAAACACCATATCCGACCAATCTTGGCGGTTTCTGGTGCGGTTGGTAGGAATGACAGTTACTTCTAACTTGTAAATCTTCTCAAATTCTGCTTCTTCTGTCTTGGCTGTTCCCGTCATCCCTGACAATTTGGGATAGAGCAGAAACAAGTTTTGGTAGGTAATAGTCGCTAAAGTTTGAGTTTCAGGTTGAATATCTACATGTTCCTTAGCTTCGATCGCTTGGTGCAAGCCATCACTCCAACGTCTTCCCGGTAGTACCCGACCAGTAAATTCATCAACAATGACCACTTCCCCATTGAGGACAATGTAGTGCTTATCTTTGAGGAATAATTCTTTAGCTTTAATCGCATTAAAGACAAAATGCGCCCAAGGATCTTCCGGGTCAAATAAATCAGTCACACCCAACAATTGTTCAGCTTCCGCAAAGCCTTCATCACTTAACAGAACGTTACGCGCCTTCTCGTCTACCTCGTAATGTTCATCTTTTTTCAACGCCAAAGCAAGTTCGGCCGCTTGCAGATACTTTTCTGTCGGTCTTTCCACCTGACCAGAAATAATCAGGGGTGTCCGGGCTTCATCAATTAAAATTGAGTCAACTTCATCAATTACACAGTAGTTAAACGGACGTTGTACCACATCCGCCATTGAGGTAGCCATGTTATCGCGCAGATAGTCAAAGCCTACCTCGCTGTTAGTGACATAAGTAATATCACAATCATAGTTTTTCTTGCGTTCAGTAGGGGTCATGGTAGCCTGAATTAGCCCCACGCTTAACCCTAAGAAACGATGTACCTGACCCATCCATTCTGCGTCCCGACGAGCTAGGTAATCGTTCACTGTCACAACGTGTACACCTTTACCAGTGAGAGCATTAAGATAACTAGGTAAGGTAGCCACCAAGGTTTTACCCTCACCAGTTTTCATTTCGGCAATTTGCCCAAAGTGCAGAATAGTCCCACCTAGTAGTTGCACATCAAAGTGCCTTAACCCTAACACTCGCCGTCCCGCTTCTCGAACAACTGCAAAAGCTTCAGGTAAGATATCATCTAAACTTTCACCTTTAGCTAACCGTTGCTTGAATTCGGCGGTTTTACCTTTTAACTGTTCATCGGAAAGTGCTTTAACCTCTTCCTCTAACAGATTAATCTCTGTGATGTAAGGTTGGTATTTTTTCAGTTTACGAGCGTTGGGATCGCCCAACAAAAGTTTTAGCATGGCAGTTTATGGAACTAAATCAAGGGGGATGGGAAATAAAGGTTTGGCTATATGATTATAAAAAAATAGTACGAGTTTGCTTTCCTCACTCGAATATAACCAATTATTAATTACACACCCCAAATACGGATGTGCAATAAGCTGAGGAATTTACAGCCCATTTAAAGATATACTATCCTGAATCGAGAAGCTGGAGCTAATCAAGGGGATTGATAATTGGCGATCGCTGATCAGGGATTGGCAAAAAATACACTCTGACAAATAACATTCTCCCCTCCTTGCATCTCACCGTGTCTCCTACTCCCATTCAGGAGAAAGACTGCGGAAATTATACTTATTAGCCCCTGGATGACAAGTAACACAGCTACTCATTTGCACTGGACGGGGTAATTTTACCCCTGGATGTAAAGCCAGAAAATAGCGAGATTTACCTAAACGATAAGGTGTCTCTTCGTCTTGGAGTTGCACACGGGAGAAGGTGGAAATATACTTCCATACTAAAAGACGCTGCGGGTCAACTAGAGGGCTAATCTGTGTGCCGTAGTGTTGGGTGTCTTTGAGGAGATTTCTCCAAGTTTGGGTGGGAAATACTGCTGGTGGTAAGGCAATATGGCAAGTTGAGCAGTTTTCTATGTAAATTTCTTGTCCTAATTGATATTGGGCTGGTACTACGTCTATTGTACCAATTGGGGTGTTAGGAGTGGCACTGTAAGCAGCCGATGAGAGTAACCAACCTATAGTTAGACTCCAGACCAATACTATCAATAGTAAAATCAGGGGACGGCGTTGGAGTGGCTTTTTTGATGAGCGATCGCCTCTCTGTCTCCCCCATTTTGCACTAGAATTTAACATAAACCTCACACTTGCAACCCAAATAATATAAACAGAATTTTCACCAAAATCGCGTTGATTTATAAGTAATAGACTTACTTACAGCAGGTTTCAGGTAAATTAGGTACAAAATACCAAGAGATTTTCAACTCTGTTCCCTGTTAAGAGTTCCCTGTTCCCTGCTGTATAAATCAGTAGGAGTTTTAACTCATAATCTTAACTTTAGCTAGTGCAGATACTTCAAGCTTGACGGAAATAACCACCCTCTTCACAATGCTCAAAGGATAATTAAACCAGCTTTTTTCCTTCTCTTCTACAGAAAAGAGCCTAGCTTGTTTCCCTTTTCGCGTTGTATCTTGGAGGGAAGAAGTACAGGGCTTCACCGCAACAGTAGTTCACCTGCTACTTTCTAAGGAATAGCCACAGTCCGCAGTAAGCGCTCAACTACAGTTTTAGCGTTACGTCCGCCTCTGGGAATTAGACGATGGCTGAGAACATAAGGAGCCAAGAATTTTACATCATCAGGAATAGCATAACCGCGCCCTAAGATAAAAGCTAATGCCTGAGTAGCTTTTTGTAAAGCTACAGTACCGCGAGGGCTGACACCTAGAGTAATTTCCTCATCTTGTCTGGTGGAGCGTACCAATTCCAAAATATATTCTTGTAAAGAAGTTTCTACTTTTACCTGGGAGACAAGTCGGCGTAATTCTGCTATGTCTGCCAAAGTCACACAAGGCTGTAAATTAGCTAGTTGTACACCAGACTGCTGATTTTGCAGCATTTGTAATTCTTCTGCTTCTGAAGGATAGCCCAAGCTCAAGGACAACATAAATCTATCCATTTGTGCTTCTGGTAGAGGAAATGTACCTTGGTATTCGATCGGGTTTTGGGTAGCAATAACAAAGAAAGGTTGAGGAACTGAACGAGAGACACCATCTACAGTTACTTGATACTCTTCCATAACTTCCAGTAATGCTGATTGTGTCCGGGGTGTGGCGCGGTTAATTTCATCAGCTAACAACACATTAGCAAATACTGGCCCTGGTAAAAAACTAAATGCCCCGTCTTTGGGGTTCCAAATGTTAGTACCAGTAATATCAGTGGGTAATAAGTCTGGAGTACATTGTAACCTTTGAAATTTGCCATCTAGGGAGCGAGCCAAGGACTTAGCAAGGAGGGTTTTTCCTACACCGGGAACATCTTCTAGTAACGCATGACCACCACCAAGTAAGGCTACTAATACAAGGCGGATGGCTTCATTTTTACCAACGATGGTCAGAGCTAGATTTTGCGTTAAAGCGTCAATTTTTTCTCTCATGCTTACAGGAAAGGGTAAAGGGGGAGGTGAGGAGATGGGGAGGTGGGAAATGAGGGAGATGGGAGAGGGGGGAGGGGAGAGGGGAGACACGGGGAGGGGAGAAGGGAGAATCTTTTCTGTCACCGCGTCACCGCGTCTTCTTTTCTCCGTGTCACCGCGTTCCCGTGTCTCTTTTACCCCCCTGCTCCCTTGCCCCATGTCCTACCCCAATATCTACAGTCTTCCCAATTATCATTCCAAACTCAGCATGTAGCACTCAAAACTTCTTTCGCTACAGTACAATCGAGTTGAATTTGGGTTTTGAGTTCTTCTAGGGAGGAAAACTTTTGTTCGGGGCGCAAAAATTTTACCAACTCTACCACTAGTTTTTGACTGTACAAATCACCTGAATAATCAAACAGATGTATTTCCACAGAGGTATGAGTACCACTAACTGTTGGGCGGTTGCCAATATTCATTACGCCTAATTTTTGAATTGGCTGAGTATTTTGAGTTTGGCTGAGAATGAGAACCCGGACGGCATAAACTCCATGACGGGGTATAAACTTATCTTTTGGTAGCTGGAGGTTAGCAGTAGGAAAACCGATGGTTCTACCTAATTTTTGCCCTGGGACAACTAAACCCGTTAGGGTATAAGGTCTTCCTAGAAGGCTATTTGCCTTTTGAATATTCCCCTCTTCCAAGGTTTGACGGATAAATGAGGTACTAATGCGCGTCTCTTCAAGATGCTGGTTATCAACTTCATTAGATGTAGTGGACAAGTTGCTGGCATCAGTTTGCAAAGGGACAATGGTAACGGGTATATCGTATTTTGCGGCTAGTTGTTGTAAATCATTAGCTGTACCCATGCGCTTTTTACCGAAGCAAAAGTCTTGTCCAACGCTAATACTGTGACATTGCAATTGTTCTACCAGAATTTTTTTGACAAAGTCTTCTGGAGATAGGGCGGACAGTTCTCTGTCGAATGGTAGCAATACTAGCTGTTCCATGCCAAGCGATCGCAGTTGTTGGACTTTTTCATCTAGTGGCGTTAGCAACGTCCGGGGTTTTCCTGTGAAAAACTCCTGTGGATGGGGATGAAAGGTGACAACTGTTGTGTATATATGTTCTTTGGTGGATGTTGTGGGTGCTAGGTTTGCAGTTACATGGGATGAGCATTCTCCTAAGTTCTCCCCATTTTCCCATTCCGCTATTTTCCTGTCTTCCGGCATCAGCCTACCCCTGACTGACTCCAATACTGGTTGGATTACCTTTTGATGGCCAAGGTGAATTCCATCAAATTTGCCAAGAGCAACAGCAGTTGGTGTTAGAGCTAATTCGGTTGAAGAAGCAACCCACACATCACACCCATTTTGAGACAAATTTAGCACGTGGATTCTGGGTTTTTAGGTTTATTTTAGCTATCAGTGATCAGCTACCAAAATCATAGTAAACTGCCAAGGATGCCGACAATGACATGGCTAAAGGCTCTTGATCACAAATCCCATCTTCAGCGTGCGGGGTTTAGAGTTGAGGACTGGATAATAATTTATCAAATAGCTATCAGTTAAGAAATAGTGCCACTAAAATTTAGTTATCAAACAAAAAAAAATTTTCCAGGGGATGTGCAAGGAAAGAAAGAGGGAATCCTGATTCCCAGCCCCTCAATGTTTGAGTCTAGCTGATAGCTTACTACTGTTGTCACAGAGGAATGGTACTAGGATTAGCAGATAGGGGGACACAGGGAAAAAATAACTGAACTGGTGACCTCCTGCACCCCACACCCATACTGAGGACTTTTAGACTGAGGATTTGCTGACCGGGTAAGATTCTGATAAATGAGTAGATACGGGAACATGAAGGACTAATCCTTCTCTAGCCATAATTGCACCAGGGAATTCTTCAGCTACTTGTTGTCCGATGTTATCTAGAAAATCATCATTGTGAGCGGGGTCATGATGATAAATTACTAAAGTTTTGACATTGGCAGCTTTAGCTACTTTCACGCCTTCCTGCCAGGTGGAATGTCCCCAGCCGATTTTGGGAGATTTGGGTGAATTATATTCCTCGTCCGTATAAGTAGAATCATAAATCATGATATCAGCATTACGGGATAGCCACAGGACATTTTCATCTAAATGGTCGGGAAAATGTTCAGTATCGGTAATGTAGACGGCAGCACCACCGCGCCAGTTGACTCGATAACCTACTGCTTCACCTGGATGGTTTAAATGTGCGGTTTCTATGGTTATATCATCAATGTGAATAGGCTGCCCTGGCTCCACATCATAGAAATCTAAGTTAGCCTGCATGATTTGCAGGGGTACGGGGAAATTAGGATGAAGCATTTGGTCATTAAGACGCTGTTCTATTGTGGAGCCATCTGGGGCGATCGCGCCATAAATATGAAATTTATTACCCTGGATAAATGCTGGGGTAAAGAAGGGAAATCCCTGCATGTGATCCCAGTGGGAATGAGTAAAAAATATGTGAGCTTCTACCGGCAGTTGGCGCAACAAAGATTGTCCCAGTACGTGCAGTCCTGTGCCACCATCAAATATCAAGCGTTTACCGCCCACTTGCATAGCAACGCAAGGAGTATTGCCTCCATAACGGACGGTGTGTGGACCTGGACTGGGGATACTGCCCCTAACGCCCCAAAATTGTACGGTAAATTGGTTCTCTATCCTAGACATGGGTGTTGCTTGCTGGACTGAGCGGGCGATCGACTAAAAAAATGTTACTTATTGTGTTCAGTTTATGCTTTCTTACCACTGTTTTAAGTAAGTATTTTTGTGTAAAAAAGCATACTGGCTTTCGATTTGGTTCGGCAATAGGGAAATGAGGTACTGCAATATACAAGTCTTAAGTCCTCACATTTTGTTATCTATTTAGTTATTCCAAGATAGCTCCTAACTTTATAACTTAAATTCTACTGCCATGCCTTTTATTGCTTCTTTATTTTTCTTCAAAAGCAAAAATTTTACGGAAATTTAAATTCTCGTTTTGACAATTTGTGCAATCCATTTACGTAGGTAAAATTGTACTGCAATGGTGTAATACTGATGTAATTTCCTCGGATGGCATGTACGTCAATGGGAACGTTTTGTGGCAAATTAAACTCTGGTGGCGGTTCTACATCTTCTAGTACTTCTCCTGTTAACCAGTAGTAAGTTTTACCTCTAGGGTCGATTCGCTTGTCAAAAACGTCAACATAACGGCGCACTCCTTGGCGGGTCAGAGTGACACCAATAATTTCTTCCCAGGCAAGAGGAGGAATGTTAACGTTAAGTAACATTAAATCTGGCAAAGGTTCGGCTGCTAATTGCTCTACTAGGAGTTGGGCAAACTTGGCGGCTGGCTGAAAATCTTTGTGTGTATGACTAGCAAGACTGAAAGCAATGCTGGGAATACCCTCAATCACTCCTTCCATTGCAGCTGAGACAGTACCGGAATAAAGAATTTCTGTGCCGAGATTTGCACCCTGATTAATTCCTGATAATACCAAGTCAGGGGGGGAATCTAGCAAAGCCCATAGTGCCAGTTTTACACAATCGGAAGGAGTGCCATCACAAGCCCAAGCTTTAACAGTAGGATGAAACACTGATTCTACAATTTCTGCTCGGATTGGTTGGAGTAGGGTTAATCCATGTCCAGTAGCCGATCGCTCCCGATCTGGGCAAACTACAGTGACATCATGACCAGCTTCAGCCAACTGGTTCGCTAAAGTCCTGATACCAAGAGCATTTACCCCATCATCATTGCTAACTAATAATTTCATTGCTGCAAAGTCATTAGTAATCATCCAATAGTCATTATTTATTAGTAATTAGTTATTGATTAACTACCTTTTGTCAGTGTCCCATGTCACAAGGGGGGGAAATTGTGGGGACTGGGGACTGGGGACTGGGGACTGGGGACTGGGAAAATATAATTCTTACCCGATGACTAATCACCAATCCCCGATCACCAATACCCCAATCTTAAGATTGGAATCATGGTCGATCGCGTTTAAACTGGAAAAGAGAAAAGTGGTGCAGTTTTCGGAATGCTACACAAAGTCACCTGCCCTGTAGTTCCAGGCTTTGGACTCATAACTAATGACTAATGATTAATGACTAATGACTAACAATTTAGAAGCTCAACTATTAGCATTACAACAGGAAGGAGAAGCAGCGATCGCCTCTGCTGATACTCTCGAACGTCTAGAAGAACTCAGAGTTAACTATCTGGGGAAAAAAGGGCAACTGGGGGCGCTGTTACGTAGCATGGGACAAATGAGTGCTGAAGAACGCCCCAAAATCGGCGCGATCGCTAATACAGTTAAAGAGGCACTGCAAAATAGTCTTGATCAACAACGGGCTAATCTGGAAGCTGCCCAAATTCAAGCACAATTAGAGGCAGAAACTCTAGATGTGACTATGCCCGGTGTTTATCGTCCCCAAGGTCGCATTCACCCCCTCAATGGCATTATTGACCGGGCATTCGATATTTTTGTGGGTATGGGCTACACTGTCGCCCAAGGGCCAGAAATGGAAACTGATTACTACAATTTTGAAGCCCTCAATACCCCACCAGACCACCCTGCCCGTGATATGCAGGATACTTTCTACCTGCCAGATGGAAACTTGTTGCGGACTCATACCTCATCGGTTCAAATTCGCTACATGGAACAAGAAGAACCCCCTATCCGCATTGTTGCCCCTGGTCGGGTTTATCGACGGGATGACGTAGATGCTACTCACTCAGCCGTTTTCCATCAAATTGAACTGTTAGCTATTGATGAAAGACTAACTTTTACAGACCTCAAAGGGACAGTAAAAGAATTTTTACGTGCTATGTTTGGCGATTTACCGATTCGCTTCCGGGCTAGTTACTTCCCATTCACAGAACCCTCAGCAGAAGTAGATTTACAGTGGAATGGACGCTGGCTAGAAGTAATGGGCTGCGGTATGGTTGACCCCAATGTGCTAAAGTCTGTGGGTTATGACCCAGAAGTTTACAGTGGTTTTGCTGCTGGCTTCGGTGTAGAACGCTTTGCGATGGTGTTACATCAACTAGATGATATTCGTCGCTTGTACAGCAGCGATTTACGCTTTTTAAGACAATTTTAACGTAGGGGCGGGGTCTCCCCGCCCTGGATGGGTAGCCCCGCCCTTGATAATATTTATAATAACTGGCGACAATTATCACAATGTCCACAGCGAAAATTAACTGCTTCTTCACTAAAACCAAAGGCATTTAACAAAAACTGCCAACGACATTGTTTAGTTGTTAAGTATTTTTGCATTTCCTCACCACCTGACAAAGACATGGTTGACTGATTGCCTGATTTTGGAGTAATGACATAGTGGAAAGGGTCAAGCCATTGTAGTTGTCCTGTGCTGTGTAAAAGTGAAAGTGCAATCGCTCCATCAGAAAATTGCTTTATAATCGTATTAACATCACCTCTGGGTGGTAACTTCTTGATTAATTGTTGGGCTTTTTGTTGTTGCGATCGCATTTGGTCTGTAAAAAATCTTTGTCTCTGCTTATCTGTATCATCCAATAACCCTGTCGGTTCACTGATTAATGTCAGTGCTTCTGCCGGTTTTCCGTCTCTTCCCGCCCTGCCAATTTCCTGCACATACTCAGATAGTAAATGTGGGGCATGAAAATGTAAAACCCAGCGCACATCAGGTTTATTTATCCCCATTCCAAAAGCACAGGTACACACCACAAAGGGAATTTCCCCACCCAACCATTTAGCTTCTACCTTACGGCGTTCCTCCGCCCCCAAACCTGCATGATAACTAGCAGTTTTATAGCCCATTTCCCCCAACCATTGCGCTAAATCTTCACTATCCCGCCTTGTCCGCACATAAATTAAACCTGCTTGTCCTGGTCTTTGGGAAATAAATTTTAATAATTGTTGCTTTCTCCCTCTGGGTGTCCAAGCAACTCGCACAGTAAGATGCAGATTTGCACGGTAGGGATTAAGGCGAAAAATTTCTGGTTGCTGTAATTGTAAAACTGAAGTAATAATCTTTTGGGCTGTAGGGTCAGCAGTAGCCGTAAATGCCGCTAAAGCAATTTTTGTTCCCGGTGGTTTAGATTTTAGTAATGCTGAACGTACTGTCCCTAAACGCCGATAAGCTGGTCGAAAAGTCTCACCCCACTGTACTAGACAATGTGCTTCATCCAAAATCAACCCATTAATTTTTAATTCAGGTTTACATAATCTTTCCCAAACCGGTGGACTGAGTAAAGTTTCCGGTGAGAGGTAAAGTAATCTTAACTGCTGTCTTTCCACAGCTTGTAATGTAGCACGACGCTGAAAAGGAGGCAATTCACTATGTAAAAGTGCCGCTTTTAATTGGCGTTGGCGTAATTCTTCAACTTGGTTTTCCATTAATGCCACTAAAGGCGAAACTACCAAAGTTAAACCAGTTTGTAATAATGCTGGTAATTGGAAGCAAATTGATTTCCCTCCGCCTGTGGGCATAATAATTAAGGCATCTTTGCGTTCTAATATACTGCTAATGATTTCTCCTTGCGGGTTACGAAAATCTTCATATCCCCAAATATTTTTTAAGGCTGCACGCACTTCTTCCCAAGATTTTTTTACGGAGTAATTCATTGTCGCTAAATCATCTACTTCTAGTTTTTTTGGGTAAAACCATGTATTAAATTTTTTCTTAATCTAATATACAGCTATTAATGTCACTAAGATATTAGTAAATTTTATTACAAACTTTTCTACACAACAGTAATATTTACTTAAAAAAATTAAATTTTTCATTCTAAGATTTGTAAAATTTATAACTAAGATTTAGAGGCGTAAATAATTATTTGATGTAAAAACCAGACTTATACTGATTATTTAGAGTACTTTTACGCAAAGTTAAATATTTGTCTGTACAAAATGGAACTAAGTTTTTAACCTTTATAGAAATTAATCAAAGATACAGTAAAATCTCAGTCATATTTTTTAACTAAAAGCTTTCTGGGATAAAAACAAATGTAATTTTATTAACTAGAGGAATATTTTTAACACTTGATTAGCTATAAAATTTGAACTTGATCAAGAATGATATTTAGCTCAATCAACTCTATCTACAGCAAGAAGACAACTAATTGTCCAGCAAAAGTTTAATAAAATTTATGGTATCTTTATAGTTTCTTTTTAAATTTATTTAATTCAGAGGCATAATATTACAATAGCCAACCTTAATGAAAATAAATATGCAGTTAAAAAAGGCTTGAAAACTAATAAATAACTACTTTTCTGATTCTCTTTGCCATGTTGTACTAACTATTAAGTAAAAATTCAGTAGTAATAGAAGCCAGTCACATCCTTAATAAAACAGCAATATTAAGACAAAAACACTTACAGCAAGTTTCAGGTAAATGAGGTACAAATTTTAGGCAAAAAGCCATATACCAAGAGACTTTTAAACCTGTTCTCTGCTATAAGTTAATAGTAAGCTTTTGTTCACCTAAATTGCATCATGACAATTTGTGAACCAAACCAGTAAACCCTCCCCTCTGCCCCCCTGCCTCAATGTACAACTTGAAGGGATACCAGCTTATAGGGTGCTTTATTGAAAATAGTAAAATGCGGTTTTTAATTGTTTAATAGTGATAAGCATTGATGGTAATCTCTGATTGCAAATAACAATAAATTATGTTTAAAATAGGCAAATAACTAATTTAAATTTTTAGGTAAATAACACATTCTCAAAACAAAATTTTTTGCTCAAACCAAGTCAGTTAATTCAGGGTGTGCAAAGGCAGCAATCATACTACTGGCTAAATTCTGATAAAAATACGTGGTGAATTTTATTAACATTAAGATCAAGGATTAATGGCTACACAGATGACTAGCAGCTATGACATGAGATTACTTATCCTTTCTGTAATCATTGCAATCTTAGCTGCATATACTTCCCTTGACTTAGCAGGACAACTTAGCACCTCAAATGGTAAAGCTAAACTTGTTTGGCTAGTTGGTGGTGCAGTGGCAATGGGTACAGGAATTTGGTCAATGCATTTTGTGGGAATGCTGGCCTTTTGTCTACCAATTCCTGTGAAATATGATGAATTAACCGTGTTGCTGTCTATATTATCAGCAATTTTGGCTTCAGCATTTGCTTTGTTTATTCTCAGTCAAGAAATAGTTAATACCCACAAGTTATTATTAGGTAGCTTGATGATGGGTTCTGGGATTACGACCATGCACTATACAGGCATGGCTGCAATGCGATTACCAGCTACTATTCACTATAACTATTTATTAGTAGGATTATCTGTAGCGATCGCCTTTTTTGTCTCCCTAGTAGCTTTATGGTTGACATTTCATATCAACTCTAGTAATTCAAATTATCTCAGATGGCAAAAAATTGGTGGTGCAATTCTGATGGGTGCTGCTATACCAACAATGCATTACACTGGTATGGCTGCAACTAGCTTTCATCTCACTTCTACTACCCAAACGATTGCCTATTCTCACCTGGACTCCGCAAATTTATCTACTACTATTAGTATTGTCACTTTCTCTATATTAGGATTAGCATTACTTATCTCCTTAGAAACAAAGGTTAGTGAGCAAACTGCCACCCTAATTAAACTAGAGCATGAGATTATTGAACGGCAAAAAATAGAAGACCGTCTCCAAGCACAAACTAAACAGCTAGAGCAAGCTTTAGCGGTATTAAAACAAGCCCAAACTCATTTGGTGCAGAGCGAAAAAATGTCTGGTTTGGGTCAGATAGTTGCAGGTGTAGCTCACGAAATTAACAATCCTACGACTTTTATTCAGGGTAACTTAAGATATGCGATCGAATATACTCAAAGTTTAGTTGGGTTAATCAAGCTTTATCAGCAAGAGTATCCATCTCCTAACCCAGCTATTCAAGTAGAAATTCAAGCTATTGATCTTGACTATCTGGTCGAAGACTTAAAAAATATTTTTCAATCCATGCAAGTTGGATGCAAGCGCATTAATGAAATTGTCTTATCACTGAGAAATTTTTCGCGTCTAGACGAAGCAGTACTCAAATTAGTAAATATTCATGAAGGTATCGACAGTACCCTAATGATTCTGTCTCATCGGTTGAAAGCTCAAGCGCAGCGTCCAGAAATTAAAATTATCAAAGAATATAGTCAGCTACCTCCTGTAGAATGTTACGCTGGGCCTCTCAATCAGGTATTTATCAATATCCTGAATAATGCCATAGATGCATTAGAAGATAGCTATCATCAACAAATGCAGGAATTATCTGTCAAAGAAACAGCACAAATTCTTGTTACTCACCATCAAATACCTAGCAATTGGTCAAAAAAAAGTAATGAAAATTTACCATGGCCAAATTTAGAAATTCACATTTCTACACAACTCATTGATCATGACTGGATAGCAATTAGTATCATTGACAATGGCAAAGGGATGAATGAAGACGTACGCGCTAAGTTATTTGATCCCTTTTTTACTACTAAACCAGTTGGTAAAGGTACAGGACTAGGCTTATCTATCAGTTATCAGGTTGTTGTAGAAAAACATGGTGGCAAACTTGAGTGTTTCTCCGCACCAGAGGAAGGTGCAGAATTTGTAATCACTATTCCCAGAAGCCAGCATCTAGTTAACGGATAAAAAGCATCTCCAACTATTTTTGTTAGGTATAGTTGGAGAAATACTGCCATTAAATTCTTTGTGAAACTACTTCCTCTGCTTTCCCTGGCTGTTGTAAAGCTGCATACAATCTATTTAGAGCATTTACGTAAGCTTGAGCAGAGGCTACAATCACATCTGTATTGGCTGCATGACCGGAAAATACCCTACCTTCATAGCGTAACCGGATAGTTACTTCCCCGATCGCATCAATTCCGGCTGTAACTGATTGTACAGAATATTCAATCAACTCATTAGGTACATCGACTACCCGATTAATCGCCTTATAAACTGCATCTACAGGGCCAGTACCAATGGCTGCATCGGTTAATTCTTCACCTGTGGGAGTGCGGAGGGTAACGGTAGCGGTGGGTTTGGCATTGCTACCACAGGAAACTTGTACTAATTCTAAGCGGAATAAATCGGGTGCTTGTTGGATTTCATCATTAACAATGGCTTCCAAATCCCAATCAGAGATTTCTTTCTTTTTATCAGCTACTTCTTTAAATCTGATAAAGGCTTTGTTTAATTCGTTGTCGGAAAGTTCAAAGCCCAATTCTTTTAAGCGGGTGCGGAAAGCGTTGCGGCCAGAGTGTTTACCCAAAACTATTTGATTATCTGTTAACCCAATTAATTGGGCATCCATAATCTCATAGGTGAGCTTATTCTTTAACACTCCATCTTGGTGAATACCGGACTCATGGGCAAAAGCGTTAGCACCAACTATGGCTTTATTTGGTTGTACTAACATGCCCGTTAAGTTAGAAACGAGACGGGATGTTTTATAAATTTGTCTAGTGTCAATATTGGTTAAGGATTCAATAGAATCGGCTGGTCTACCAAAATAGGGGTTAAAATACTGCCGACGGACGTGTAAGGCCATCACTAGCTCTTCTAAAGCAGCATTTCCCGCCCGCTCACCAATGCCGTTAATTGTACATTCTAGCTGACGTGCGCCATTTTTCACTGCTTCGAGGAAGTTAGCGACAGCTAAACCTAAATCATTATGTCCGTGAACAGAAATGATTGCTTTGTCGATATTGGGGACATTTTCTTTAATGCCCTTAATTAAAGCTCCAAATTCGCTGGGAGTGGTATAGCCGACGGTATCAGGGATATTAACTGTTGTCGCACCAGCAGCGATCGCTCTTTCTAGAACTTGATAGAGAAATTCCGGGTCAGAGCGTCCGGCATCTTCGGGAGAAAATTCTACATCATCGGTGAAGGTTTTGGCATAAGCTACCATTTCCTCAGCTATGGCCAGCACTTCAGATTTGGTCTTTTTCAGCTTGTATTGGAGATGAATATCGGAAGTGGCAATAAAAGTATGAATTCTCCCCTTAGCTGCTGGCTTGATGGCTGCTGCTGCGGTTTTGATATCATCTTCCCTGGCCCTAGCCAAACTGCAAATTACAGGACCATCTTCTGTCCCCACGGTTTGAGCAATCTTATTGACAGCTTCAAAATCTCCAGGGCTGGCAAAAGCAAAGCCTGCTTCAATAATATCAACTCCTAGCTTGGCCAATTGCTTGGCGATCGCTAACTTTTCATCTATGTGGAGAGTTGCTCCAGGACATTGTTCACCGTCGCGGAGTGTGGTATCGAAAATGATAATTCTATCTGCTTTGCTCATTTGTCTTCGGTGCTTGAGTTTGTAGGATGGGCTTAAAAGTAAGAATTCAGAATCCAGAAGTCAGAATGAAAAATAGGTTTACATCCAAGTAAAATGGCTTCTCGGCAATCTCATCAACGCTCAACGGCTGACAAAAAGGATATTTTTGATTCCTGCTTTTACCAGCATTCTAGATTTTGACTCGAAAGTAGGTAACTGGTGATTGGAGGATCAGAAAATTATTTCTCCCTCATCTCCCTCATCTCCCTCCTGACTCCTAAATTCTCAGACTTAAAATATTTTGAACCTTGTTTTTTCTTGAAGATTTGTAAATATTTTTTCTGCTTACTAACAGCCTTCTACTTTTTCTATTTGGTCTCTTATATCATTCAAATCTATATATCTATCAGTAGCATTACGTAATTCTCTAGCAATCATTCCTTCAGTTGATACTACGGTTATATGTGTATTTTTGGATCTTAAGAGTTCGATCGCTCTTTCAAAATCCCCATCACCGCTAAATAAAACTACCCTGTCATACTGATCGACCGTATTAAACATATCTACGACAATTTCAATATCTAAATTCGCTTTTTGCGAGTAACGACCAGAGGCATCATCATAGTATTCTTTGAGAATTTTAGTGCGTACTGTATAACCCAAACTTATTAATGCATCTCGGAAACCGCGTTGGTCTTGGGGGTCTTTTAAGCCAGTGTACCAGAAGGCATTGATTAAAGTAGTTTCTGACTGCTCATTTTTGAAATACTCTAAAACCCGTCGTGGATCAAAAAACCAGCCATTTTTTTGTTGAGCATAGAACATATTGTTTCCGTCTACAAAAATAGACAGACGATTCATTGGAGAACCCATAGAAATTTACACCTAATAATAGATAAGAATGTTAGATGGAACAATAGATTATAGCAATTCTCAAATGGTAAATTTGCTAATATCTATAAAGTAGATTTTGATGTATAGCTTTTATCTTACCTCTAGCAAAGCGTAAAATTGGCTAAAACATAAAAGTTGAGATCCCGGAAACTGAACCTATTCCACCTCCAATACTTTCTCAAAATGTCCCGTGATCAAAATCTACCAATAAAATTGACTCACTAACTGCAATCTGCTCTGTATAACACTCAAGTTTACTCCTAAAGAGGTATGGTATAGCCTTGGGGTAAGATATAGGGTGATAGCCCTAAATAAGTGTAATCATTACCAGTGGGGATCTTGTTGTTGAGAGCAACAAACTTTCACCATTGGCAGTAGACATCTCTCCCTGTAGCCCAAAATGGAGATAGTGCTGCCAACAATTGCTAAGGAAGAGTTGTGGCAGCCTGTGTCTATGTCACAGCCACAGCCATAGCCGCTAGGGATCTATGTTGGCAAGTTATAGAATAAAATACACCAATGTCAGCTTGACAAGGATCAAAGTGGATTAAAGAGAGGTATAAGATGCTCATTTAACTGTTATTTCAAAATTTTGGCACTTAAACAGGGTAGCAATAAATAAAATTATCGTACTTAAATTAATCAGTAACACAATATGGCAGAAGAGCCTACATCTACCTTAACCAAAAAATCAGTCTTTGCTGCCGATGGCCCGTCAAGTAAGTCCACAGGAGGAGTTTCAACGGGATCAATACGCCAATTTCAGCTGATGACACGTTTAGGTCATTTGTTAGCTGGTGCTGGAGCAATATTTGCAGCACTACTGAGTAGCTTTGGTGGAGATGGGGTGCAGTTGCCAGAAAAGCGAGTTCATAGCATTTTTTTTCAAATGCGTGGGCAAATTCAGCCCCCAGAGGACATCGTAATTTTGGCAATTGATGATCAATCTATTTCAAATCCTGAACAATACTATAGAACAGATCCGCGTCAGTACGCTTACTTAGAACCGCTTAAATCCTTTCCCTACAAACGCCAAGCATACTCTCAAATCATCACTAAGTTAATGAGAGCAGGAGCGCGGTCAGTAGCTCTAGATATTGTATTTGATCGACCAAGTAGTTACGGAGAAGCTGACGATCGCTCACTCCAAGCAACATTACAAAAATATGGCTCTAAAGTTACTTTAGCTGCGGTTTACGAAAATTCTCAGACTCATCAGGGAGAATTTTGGCAACTGACGCAACCGCAGCAGATATTTAACACAGGGTCAGTATCTATTGGCTTTGTAAATTTTCCTATAGAAGTTGACGGCAAAATTCATAGCCTTTCCAGTGAGTTTGGTAAACAGTTGACTGTAAACAAACTGATCACTGACAATAAAATCCCCTCCTTTGCAGAATCTGTGTTAACCGCAGCACAAATAAAGTATCCTCAACCCAAGGGAAAAAATATTTATTTTTGGGGG
>DATGXQ010000401.1:0-30190 GCA_035298905.1 Nostocaceae cyanobacterium
CTGGCATAGGTATTCGTTCCGGTTCTCGCAGCACCGTAGGCACATTATGGCAAGTTAATGATGAGTCTACAGCTATCTTTTTCACAGAGTTTTATCAACAACTGACTAAATCCAACACCACCAAAGCCGAAGCCCTCCGCAATGCCCAACTAGCACTAATGCAAAACCGCAAATTTCAAAACCCCTACTTTTGGGCCCCATTTGTACTGATTGGTAATTGGCAATAGGCAATTCAAAATTCAAAATTCAAAATTCAAAAAGTTACAGCAGGGAACAGGGAACAGGGAACAGGGAACAGGGTTGAAAGTCTTTTAGCATCAGGCTTTGTTCTAAAAATTTGTACCTCATTTACCTGAAATATGCTGTATTAGTCATTAGTCACAAATTATTGTCTCCTCTGCCCCTCTGCTCCCCTGCCCCCCTGCCCCTCTGCCTTCTCATCTAGGAATATTTGACGATGAATAAATATAATTTATACTGGTGTTAGTTAACTAATGACTAGTACAGGGTGCATCAGTTTTTAATTCCTCTACACTCAAGACTTCAACAATGATTAAACATAACTTGCAACGCCCCTTGTGGCCTCTTGTATTAGCACCTCTGTTGGCGATCGCAGTATTGACTCCCATCAAATCAGTTGAAGGTGTGACTTTTCAGCCAAAAGGCAGACCCACTCAAACTGCTGGAGGTGCATCACGGGGAAATTGTTTGTCACTCCTTAGTGTATCCAACACTAAAAGTACAGCCTCTAACCGCGTGTTGACCGCCCTGATTCCATCTACAGACATGGAACTCACCACCGCAGCTTATCCTACCATCTTGGTAGATTTTCCCCAGACTAATGCTGCCACAATCGAGTTTAGTTTGTGGGATGACGAGGGTAATGGAATTTACCAAACCAATATTCCCTTAAAAGATAAAGCCGGGATTATTGGCATCCAAGTTCCCCAAGCTGCTGGCCCTTTGGCAGTCGGTAAGCAGTATAAGTGGAGTGTAGCCATGATTTGCGATTCCTCGGAACGACAACGAGATGTAGTTCTAGAAGGATTCGTGCAACGTGTCCAACCTAGTGCAGATTTGGCTAGTAAGCTGCAAAGTGCAGACCCACTGCAAAAAGCCAAAATCTACGCAGAAAACGGATTTTGGTATGATACTGCTGCCACATTAGCAGAACTCAGACGTTTAAATCCCCAAGATCAGCAAATTACCTCTGCATGGCAAGAACTTCTAGAATCTGTTGGTTTAACTGAACATAGCCAACTACCAATTAGAAACTGTTGCCAAGCCCAAAATTAAAGATTAATGAACAATGGGAATCGACTGAAACAAATATTCAGTAAACTAAAAAATTCACGTGTGGTACTGATAACATCTCCATCAGTAGCGGGCTTGGTGATTTTGCTTCGGGTGCTGGGGTTATTGCAGATGTTAGAGTGGGCAGCACTTGACCAGTGGTTTCGTCTGCGTCCCTCAGAACCCATAGACTCACGCATCGTCGTTATTACTATTGATGAGGCCACAATTAGAAAAGTAGGACAATGGCCTCTTCCTGATGGAGTTTTAGCAGAAGTTCTAGAGAAAATTAAACAACAACAACCCCGTGCTATTGGTTTGGATGTATATCGAGATTTACCAGTAGAACCAGGTCATCAAGCATTTGTTAAGGTTTTAAAATCTACACCTAATCTGATTGGTGTCCAAAAAGTGGTGGGAGATGAAGCGGGAAGTGAAGTCAATGCTAATCCTGTTTTGCGTCAACTGGATCAGGTTGCGGCCTCGGATTTGGTCTTAGATGCTGATGGCAAAGTGCGGAGGGGTTTAATTTCATTGGAGGATCAATCAGGTCAGACGGTTTTGGGTTTAGGGGCTAGATTATCCTTAATGTATTTAGAGGCTAGGAAAATTGAGTTACAAGAATTAAATGCAGAACAACGTCACTATCAGTTAGGAAAAGCGCAATTTATTCCTTTTGGGCAAAATGATGGCGGTTATATTCGGGCAGAGGACAAAGGTTATCAGATATTACTCAATTATCGAGGCCAAGAAAACCGCTTTCCACAATATTCCTTGATGCAAGTTTTAAATGGTGAGTTGCCTGACAATTGGGGACGCGATCGCATAGTATTAATTGGGGCCACAGCTGCTAGTCTCCATGATGATTTTTTTACTCCTTACAGCAGTTCTTTCAGTGCTTTCCCTGAGAGAATGCCCGGAGTAATAATTCATGCTAATCTTATCAGCCAAATTTTGAGTGCAGCCATTGACAACAGACCAATGCTCCAAGTTTGGCATAAGTCAGGGGAATGGTTGTGGATTTTAGCCTGGTCTACAGTTGGTGCTACCCTTGGCTGGACATTACGTTCTCAAAAACTCCTCTCTAGAAGCGTTTCTTTGGGAGGCACAGTATTAAGTTTTATCCTCGCAGGAAGTGGTTTAATAGTCGTTTCCTACCTAGCTTTTTTACAAGGTTGGTGGCTGCCTGTTATTCCACCTCTACTAGCTTTAGCAGGTGCAGCTGTCAGCGTTGCTATTTATACCTCTACCCTAGAACGTCAAGACCGCGCTACACTCATGGCGTTATTTAAACAGCAAGTCACAGCCCAAGTAGCTGATGAGATTTGGCAGTTTCGTGATCAGTTATTGACAAAAGGGTCAATTCATGGTAAAGAAATGACAGCTACAGTTCTATTTTCTGATTTAGAGGGATTTAGCACTATTTCCACACAAGTTTCACCCTCTACTCTCATGGCTTGGTTAAATGAATATATGGAGGCCATGACAGAAATAGTCCTCAAATATAACGGGATGGTAAATAAATTTATTGGTGATGCTGTCATGGCACTTTTCGGAGTACCTATTCAACGCACTACCAAAGAAGAAATAGCTGCTGATGCTCAAAATGCCGTGAGTTGTGCTTTAGAAATGGCAGAAAGATTGCAACTATTAAATCAAAGATGGCAGTCAATTGGTTATCCAACAGTATCTATTCGAGTAGGAATTGCCACTGGCACAGTAATTACCGGAACATTAGGTAGTACTCAAAGAGTAGAATACACCGCATTGGGAGATACTGTCAATATTGCTTCTCGATTAGAAAGTTATGATAAATCTTTAAAAACTGGACATTGCCGAATTTTGATTTGTGGAGAAACTTATTTATATATTAAAGATAAATTTGAAAGTAAATTTATTGGTAATATCCCACTCAAAGGACGCAACAAAGCTACGGAAATTCATTTGGTTTTACTTTCTCAAGAGGGGAAGAAAGATTAAACTCAAGACTTGACTAAAAATAAATGTCATCAATAACTCAACTTAAATTAGCTTTGATTATGATTTTACTGTTGAAACTTTATTTTAAAAGGTTCAACTAAAATTCCCAATATTTGATTGATTTGAGTGATAAAATATTCTGTCAAATCAATTTTAACCAGATGATTTTCTAACATAATAAATTTCCAGTTTGTACCAGTCGAAACAGCACCATAAATTACTTGATTTTCTATTCCTTTGCGCGTATTAAATATTTGTGCTGCAACCATTTGCGAGACACATTGACCTAAACCGATACGAATATCATTATCTTCAGCTTCCACTAAAGTTAATACTGGTGCAGTAATTAAAGATTGATTACTAGACGCTGTTAAAATAAAATCACAAGCACCTGTTAAACCCTTTGATTCTTCTACATTAAAGCTATTTCCAGAAAAATAACCAATTTTGTTCTTAAATAAACGTCTTACTTCCAATAAAATTGGTGTAATAATTAATTCAGAACGAGCCTTTTCTGTGCTAATACTAGATGCTAAATCTAAAGTTTCGTCTAGAGTTTCTTTCGTTAATTCTAGAGAAGTAACAGCTTGGTCAATGGTTTTAAAATCACTGTAAGACATGGGAAGAATTAAAAATTACAAATTAAAAATTAAAAAAATTAGATGTGGGTTGCCGATGTGATTAAGTTAAACTCACAATATGGCTATGATGATTATAGCAAATTAACTAAAAATAGCGAAACATCAAATACTCCTTTTATGGTGATTCTACATCCGCTTGCAGACTTTATCGACACTAACGCAACAATTCCCCAAACCCCACCTAACTATTATTATGAAGGGATTTGTCCACAAACTGGCAAATTATTAAAATTACCCCGGACAGCTTTAGCGGAAGCAGTTGCTAATGGTTTAATGCAACAGTTAAAACAAAATGAGATTTATTCCCGTGAAGGGAAAATGTACGGTGTATTGTTAGTAGAATTACCAACCGGAGAACAAAGAGTAATTAAAGCTTTTTCTGGGTTATTGCAAGGTTGCAGTTTAATTGAAGGTTGGGTTTCTCCTATCCCCGGACGTGAGGAAGTTGCTTTACAGGAAGCGCGGACTTTAGCGGAGTTGGAAACGATAAAGCAAGAATTAATCAGTTTGCAAAAATTACCAGCAAGGGAGGAATATAACACCCTATTAGCTGATTTTACACAAAAATTGCAACAAATGAGCGATCGCCATTCTCAAAGTAAGCAACAACGACAGCTAAAACGACAGCAACTTTGTCAAACCCTCACCGGACAAACTCTCACAGAAGCATTAGCACAACTAGAAGCAGAAAGTCGTCACCAAGGAATCGAACGCAGACATCTCAAACGTCGTCATCATGAGATTTTACAACCACTGACAGAAATTATCACCACCGCAGACCAACGCATTCAAGAATTAAAACAACAAAGAAAAGCACTTTCTCGACAACTCCAAGCACAAATGCACGCAGCTTATAGTTTAACTAATTTTGCTGGACAATCTCTATCTTTACAGCAATTATTACCCACAGGAACACCCACAGGTACAGGTGACTGTTGCGCTCCCAAATTGTTACACTATGCAGCAACACATCAATTAAAACCTATAGCTATGGCTGAGTTTTGGTGGGGTTCTGCTTCCATACCAGATAAAATTTCCGGAGAATTTTACGGTGCGTGTGCTGAAAGATGTCAGCCATTAATGGGATTTTTATTATCGGGAATTTCATCTAATTATAACAATCATATAGAGACATTTAATCACAATAATGTAGAGACGTTCCATGGAACGTCTCTACCCTTTAATAATAAATTAAAACTAGAAATTATTTATGAAGATGAATGGCTAATTGCAGTAAATAAACCCCCAGAATTATTATCTGTACCTGGAAGATATTCTCATAATCAAGATAGCGTTTTCAGTCGCTTACGTAATTTATATAATGCAGACTTAATGACAGTACACCGTTTAGATCAGGATACTTCAGGGATTTTGTTGTTATTGAAAGATAAACAAACTTATCTTAACCTCAATCAACAATTTCAACAACGACAAATCCACAAAATTTATGAAGCAATTCTAACAAGTTTACTCAAAACTGAAAAAGGAACAATTAACTTACCATTATGGGGAAATCCTGAAAATCGACCTTATCAGCAAGTTGATTTTGAAAAAGGTAAACCAAGTATCACGCATTTTCAAGTCATAAGACATGAGGGAAACTACACCCGTATACAGTTTCAACCAGTAACCGGACGCACCCATCAACTCAGAGTCCATGCTGCGGATAAACAAGGTTTAGGTATACCCATTTTAGGAGATAAACTTTACAGTCCCAACCCCAACGCAACTAGATTACATCTCCATGCGAGAGAGTTGAGTTTTCAGCATCCCCAAACAGGAGAAATCATTCATCTACAAACCAAAACACCATTTTAGGAAAAGTGTTAAAATCAAATTAGAGTTATGTAAAAAGCAGGTCAAAATGAAGACTTTAGCCAAATGGAGTATAGATGATTATCACCGGATGATTGAGGTCGGAATTTTGCGCGATCGACATGTAGAATTATTAGCAGGTGAAATTGTCGAAATGTCTCCAGAAACACCCATTCATTATAATACCGCAAAACGTGGCTCGAAATATTTAGAAGAACTACTAAAAGATAAAGCCGAAGTGCGTTTTAACGGTTTCATTACTCTCTCTAACTCAGAACCAGAACCAGATATTGCAATCGTCCATTTACCAGAATCTAACTATAATGAACGTCATCCTTACACAGAAGATATTTATTGGATAATTGAAGTTGCAAACACCAGTTTAAAAAAAGATTTAGAAATTAAAGCCGCTATTTATGCAGAAGCAAAAATTCCTGAATATTGGGTTTTAAACTTAGCCGCTAAAAACATTATTGTCTTTCGAGAACCGCAAAACGGTAAATACATTTCCGAACAAACCATTAGCACAGGAATAATTACACCCTTAGCATTTGCTGATATTACCGTTTCAGTAGAAAGACTGTTGACTTAAAATTGTAGCGGTTAGATGGGTTTATTGAGTCAAGGTTACGTTTTTGACACAAAAATTCACACGGCTAGTAAAACTTTTCTGGTATGATAAGTGACAATTAAGGAGGTAAAAATGTCTGTAAGTTTTGGATTATCAAATTTTAAAGGTTTTAAAGAACTTGAGTCAGTGGAACTTAAACCACTGACAGTCATTTGTGGTACTAACAACTCTGGTAAAAGTTCTTTGATTCAAAGCTTACTGTTAATGAAACAATCAAATGTAGAAAATATAAAAATTCCTCTGAATACTCATACACAAGAACCATTAATCTTTAATGGACTATATACTCATTTGGGAAGTTATTTAGATGTCGTTCATGGACATTCAAGAGAAGGAGAAATAAAGTTTTCTTGGAAGGTATTAGAAGAAAAGCAAAAAATAGAACTAAGACAAAACTTTAGTCATCAACTTATAACAAATGTCCATTCTAAAATTATTGTAGGTTTCCAAAGTTTTGAAGAAGATAAGTCTGTTACTAAGGCTATATTAAATAATTTTGTATTTCATGATTTTAGAAAGGAGTTTTTATTAGAAATTCTTAAATTAACTGAAAACCAATATCAATTAAATCTTAAGAATATTCATCTGGATGACCTACTTTTGGGATGGATACATCGTATTTATTACGGTCATATCTATTCTTACTCCTCTTACGGTGTTAAGATGCAAGAACTTTACAAAAAATTTAACTCAACTAAGTTTTTTGAACAAAACTCTTTTCTACAGAAAGTTTCTTTTAACAATGTTCAAGTAAAAGTTGAAGGCATATTTCCGACTCAAATAATAATTAATAATTTTGCAAAACAGAGTTGCGATGTACTTCGTGAAATTCAAAATGAGTTTTTAATTAAAAAAGGAAAGGTTCCTAAATATTTATCCGAATTTATTGAAACCACTATTAGTGAGTTAGAAAGTTATATGAATAAACAAATTACTACAAGAGATAAAAATAGAAAAGACTATATGTCAGATGAAATAGGGCTGAATTTATCAAAATCCAAAGGGATAGAGATAATAAATAAATCAATAGATGATCACCCTTACTTTTCGATAGACAAAGAATTTTCTCTTCTAGATCATTATATATCATATAAAGCCACTGTCTTATTCTTAAGAAACTTGTGGTCAGGATTTAGATATATAGGTCCAATACGTGAAGAACCAAAAAGATTTTATTTATTTGATGATTTGAGAAGAATTGAGATTGGTATTAATGGTGAATACACTGCTCTAGTTTTAGCAGTAGAAAAAGAAATAATTGTTCCTAAATATTATAGATGTATTTATGATAAAAAACAGATTATTAGATATGAATTGAGAGAACAAGATACATTAATTGATAGTGTAAACTGGTGGTTATATGATTGTATGAAGCTTCCTAAAATAAATTCTGTCAATGGACTTAGAGGAGTTATCAATCAAGTAAAACTCAACTCTTCAGGAATAGAAGTAGATTTACCAGATGTAGGATTTGGAGTTAGTCAAATTTTACCGATTTTGGTAGAATGCTTAAGAATCGGAGAAGGAGAAACTCTGATTTTAGAACAACCAGAAATACATCTTCATCCTTCTTTGCAATCAAAGCTGGCTGACTTCTTTATTTGCATGGTTAAATCCGGTAAAAAGCTTGTTGTTGAAACTCATAGCGAACATTTAATTAACAGACTTTGCTTAAGAATCGCTCAGGAGGAATCAAACGAAATTCAAGAATTAATTAATGTACTTTTCATTAGTTTTGATGAAAAAAATCAAACTTCTGTTTTCCAACCCATAGAAATTAATCAATATGGTGAAATAGAAAACTGGCCAGTAGGTTTCTTTGATGAAAATGATTCAAGAGATTTATTAGCTGCAACCCTCAAAAAACGTATGTCAAACATATAACAAGAATGAAGAATTATCTTGATCCAGTGCATCTAATCGTCAACGAAACAACATGGAAATCTAGAATATATGCAAATATTTTTAATTCTCTCACTCAATCCTTAGAGTATATTGAGGAAGTAGAAAAAGACTCTAATAGTTTATATAAATTAGTGAAGTTTAAGTTTAGTCAAGAATTATTTGGTGCAATTTATAATCATAATCCATTTAAAAATGATCCTACTATTGGAACTTTTTATGTAAATATATTTAGCAAGGTACTATCAGACCTGACAAGAAGATTTGATTGGTGTCCTACAAGATGTGAAATACAGGAAGATAAGCTTACATCTATTTTTTCCTGTGAAAGTGACTACCTTCCAGATGAAGTTTTACCTATTTGGGAAGCTTTAATCAATCAATGTGCTGTTTGTAGTTTACAAGAATCATTGATTTTTCTTAGTCCTTCCGGTTTTGAGACTCAAATCAAATCTGAACATCAAGTAGTTCAACAAACATCATCAGTATATGCTTTGTTTTCTGTCAGCTTCTTTTTACAGAAAGACATCATCAGCGATGATAGTTTAAGAAAAGCTATTGAGATTTTCTATCATCAATCTGTGGTTTCAGGTCGGATGGAAGCGAACCTACAACCACAAGAATATATTTTTGATCAAAATTTTTGGAAAACTCTAGACAGCGCAAAGTTATGTGAAGAAGATACTGAGTATAGAGAAAGATTTGTTAATTCTCTTACTCAGGTCATTTATGCAAAAGATATAGATATCAGAATACATAAATATGGGAAAATAGCAATTGATAGAAAAAAATATGATCAATACAGTGCAGATGTTTTTAAAATGGGTCGCGGAAGCAATGATAATAGATGTTCAAGAATTTTCTATTGTAAAATAAAAAATCAAATATGTTTTTATGAATTTGATCCTGATTTTCATGCAGGTGAGTAAGACTATGATATATTTACATTTAATCAATAAAATCTAAAGGTTCATCAAAATCAGCAGACATAGAAATTAAGCCTTTAGCACTACCACTTTGACGACGCTTTTTAGGTTGTATCAAGCTAACGAGTTTAAGTATAGGTTGATCATTCTGAGTAATAATAATTTCATCCCCATTGATAGCAGCTTGAAATAGACTCTCTAACTGAATCTTGGCTTGTTCAATATCAATTTGCTGCATAATCACCAACTTATTAAATTATTCAACTTTATTCTATTTTATTACATCAACTAAAATAATTTTCAGTAATCTACTTCAAATTTATAATTTGCTTTGCTGCTTGTTTTCCTGATAATAAAGCACCGTGGACGGTTGCGGGATAATCTTTAGAAGTTGCTTCACCGGCAAAAAATAATTTATTTGCAACTGGTTCTGCTAATGCTTCTCTGTCTGCGTTACTCGCACCTACGGGAAGATAGGAATATGAACCTTTGGTAAATTGATCCGCACCCCAACGAGTAATTAACCAATCTTCAGGATTAGGAATATTTTCTCCGTAAATTGTGCGTAATACTTTCATTGCTGATTGAATAATTTTTGTGTCTGTTAATGTTTCTAGTTTCTCTCCATAACTACCAGCATTAAAACAGAGTAATATCGGTTGTTTGGTATATTTATAAATATTCAGAAATTCGCACCATTCACCTTTGTTTTGAGAGAGATAACCTAACATGTCGCTGTTTTTATCCCAAAATACTTTTGAGAACCGCAAATAAACTTTATTTAACACTCCCATTCCTAATTTATTAATTGCTGTCTGTTTTCTAGTTGGTAAAGCTGGGTAAAATTCTACTGTACCAGTTTTTAAAATTCCTAGAGGTAAGGTAATTACTGCTTTGTCTGCGGTAAAAGTTCCTTTATTAGTAATTACCTTCACAGATCCATTACTATACTCGATTCTTTTGACAATATGTTCTAACCTAATTGTTAAATTTTCAGCTAGTTTATTAGGAATTTGGCTATAACCACCGGGAAAGAGAACAGAACCACCTTTTAATTCTTTATCTTGGTCAAAATTATATAAAGATAAATCATCACTATCGGCTGCATATTCGTGTTCAATGGTAGTATTAATTGAGTAATTTAATCCTATTAATTCTTGTTTATCGAGTTCGATTTTAGCTAAAACTTTATCTATCGCAGCTTGTAAAGAAATATCCTTTTGATTTTTCTCCTGCATTTGTTCTCGCTTCTTTTCTAACTCCCCCATTAACTCTGTAAAATACTCATCTAACTGTTGGGATTCTTTCTCTGTAAACTCTTCACCGTTACTATGGTATTGAGTGAGAGAATCGTAGTCAGTAGGTAGAGTTTTGATTTTAAATTGACGAGTGATTTCTACTAAAGGGTTATTGCGAGTTCCTTGAATCCAAGAAGCACCTAAATCTAAAGGTATATTTTGTAATGTGCGACTTGTCCAGATTCTCCCACCAATGCGATCGCGTCCTTCCAAAACTACAACTTTATAACCTTGAGATTGTAACACCCGTGCTGCTTCAATCCCCGCTATTCCCGCACCCACTACAATTACATCAGCGTCTTTACCTGATGATTTTTTCTTCTGTTGAGAGGTATTTGATGATACCTTAGATAGTCCGTCACAACCCCATAAACCCACAGCTGATGTTAGCGAAATTTTAATTAATTTGCGGCGATTAATTCTTTTTAACATAAATATAAATATTGACTTTCCTTGCTAACATGGGGGTAAGATATGTGTTCTAAACCATCAAAAAAGCATAGTTTACCGTTCACTTTAAGGAAGCAAACGCCTATTATTTAGCACTTATATTCAGAAACTAGCTTGCATTTATCAACTCCAACCAATTTGGGTAAATACACCGCTTAAATAGATTACATTCAGTGTGGAATGTAACACCCTAACTTACTCGGTAAATGCCTCCACAGTCATATCACAGATTTAGATTGAGGACAAGTCTATTAGTTTAATATTTTGCTTTAATCAGATGTCAGATAGGATAAATTTACTTCCATCAGAAAAAGTAAAAGCTAATCACCGTATATACTTGTATCTTAAATTCAGTTTGAGAGGATGACAATCAAAAAGTACATCCTCGTAATTTTGAGCAGATAATTACAGCATGATGATAATTCAACTGTTGACTGCACTTACTCAGGATAGTAATTTTACAGTAAAATTATAAATTTCTCTCCTCTTCTGTCTAAGCAAGTATCACCAACAACAAACCTATGAATAATCAACTAGACAATTACAACCCCAGTGGAATAGCAGAAATTAATGGAAATCTTCTTGGTTTACCATTTGATTATGATTCTGCAAACTTAATTGTTTTTGCTGTACCTTGGGAAGTTACTGTATCTTATGGTGCAGGAACAGCCAACGCACCCCAAAGGATTTTAGATGCTTCATCGCAAATAGATTTATTTGATTTTGATCACCCTGATGGCTGGAAACAGGGAATTTTTTTAGTAGAAATTCCTCAAGATATTTTAGATAAAAATAATTACTATCGTCAGCAAGCTGCGAAAATTATTGACAGACAAGCACAAGGTAAACCATTAACAGATACACCAGATTTAACACCTGTGCTAACAGAAATTAATCAAGCTGGTGCAGATGTAAATCAATGGTTATTTACTCAATGTCAGGAAGCAATAAACAAGGGTAAAAAAGTGGCTGTGATTGGTGGTGATCATAGTTCACCGTTAGGTTATTTCCAAGCCTTAGCCGAAAAATATCCCAATTTTGGTATTTTACATATCGATGCACATGCAGATTTACGGGATGGTTATGAGGGGTTTGAATTTTCTCATGCGTCGATAATGTTTAATGCTATCAAAATACCACAAATTACTAAATTAGTGCAAGTGGGATTAAGGGATATTTGCCAGGATGAAGTTGATATAATTAACCAATCTAATGGGAGAATTATTGCTTATTATGACCCAGCAATTAAACAACAGTTATATGCTGGAAAGACTTGGTTAGATTTAAGTAAGGAGATTATTAATCATTTACCAGAAAACGTACATATTAGTTTTGATGTGGATGGTTTAGATCCTAAATTGTGTCCAAATACAGGAACTCCTGTTCCGGGGGGATTAGAATTAGAACAGGTTTATTGTTTATTTAGGGAAGTGGTGAATAGTGGAAGAAAAATTATTGGTTTTGATGTATGTGAAGTTGGTGATGCTGAGTGGGATGGTAATGTAGGTGCGAGGATAGTTTATAAGTTAGCTAATTTATTGGATTTATCGCAGAAAGGTAATTAGAAATTTTGACAAAATGCCGAATGATTGAAATACCAGACGATGAAAATCGCGGCTACCTAAGCAAATCTAAAAAGCCGAACGATTAAAATCGCGGCTACCTAAACAAAGCCTGCCTTCGCAGGCTAAAATAACTTGATATGTTACAGCGTATTTTAGATATATGAGGTACAGATTTTAGGAACAAAGCTTTATGCAAAGAGACTTTCAAACCTGTTCCTCTTCGGGTTCAGCAGTCGCTCATGGGGGAAACCCCCTTGGCGTTAGCCTCTCCCTTTGGGAGAAGACCGCGCTGCTTCACCTGTTCCCTGTTCCCTGTTCCCTGCTGTGTTACCAGATAGCTTTTATGGGAACAGTGCAACTTTCCTCAGTGTAAAGAAAACAGGAACTCAAATACTAATCGATAAAAATAAGTATAAGAAAAAACTATCAGCGTAGTACAGGGTATAGTACAAACAACCTGCTGAATGTAGGTTATAATACGTGTACTCTGTTTTAGGTAACGTTGATGAAACAACAAAGCAGACGTAGACGGGGTGTTATCCTTACCAAAAAAGGCTGGGAGAAATTTCAAACCGCCAAAACTCAAGCCGAGTTTGATGACAATAGTGGTAATAGCTTTTCTCTGGAAGAACTTAGTTATCGCACGCACTTAGCTCTGCACACTATTTCCAGAATACAAGGGCGCTTGGAACCTGTAGATAAAAGTTCGTTACAGTCTGCCTTTGCTGCCTTTAAATTGGAGTTGTGTAAAGAAGATTATACCCGACCCAGCCCCCCTAACGATTTAGAACTGCGACACACAAATCCGCAGTATGATTGGGGAGAAGCACCAGATGTATCTGTGTTTTATGGTCGCTCTCTGGAACTGGTGCAACTACGGGAGTGGGTGTTAGAAGAACGATGTCGTTTAATAGCGTTGCTGGGAATTGGTGGTATTGGTAAAACCACTTTAGCAGTCAAGTTAGGATTACAAGTTCAAGCAGAATTTGAGGCTGTGGTGTGGCGAAGCCTGCAAAATACACCACCATTAGAAGAAATTTTAACAAGCATACTGCAATTTATACTGTCGGCGTTACAAAAAGAGATAGTAATACCTGAAAGTTTTGATGGAAAACTATCAAAGCTGATGGAATGTTTAATAAACCACCATTGTTTAGTAATTTTAGACAATTTCGAGACAATTTTATCCCATGCTGGTCAAGTAGGGCAATGTCGCTCTGGCTATGAAGGATATGGTCAATTACTCAAGCATTTTGGGGAAGTACCTCATCAAAGTTGCGTTCTGCTCACTTCTAGAGAAAAACCCAGAGAAATGGTATCTCTAGAAGGAGATAGAACAGGAGTGAAGTCGCTCCGATTAAGGGGATTAAATTCTATCGAGGGACAACAATTATTTCAGCAAAAAGGAAAATTTAAGGGTACAGAACAAGAATGGCAAATACTCATAAATCATTATGGAGGTAATCCTCTCGCACTAAAAATGGTTGCAGCCGGAACTCAAGAGCTTTTCAACGGTAAGATTGCCCCTGTTTTGCAGTATGTGGAACAGGGGATACTAATTTTTGACGACATCCGCGACTTGTTAGAACGGCAGTTCCAGCGTTTGTCGGCAATAGAAGAAGAAGTGATGTACTGGCTGGCAATTAATCGAGAACCAGTATCTCTTGTCGAGTTAACTGCTAATGTAGTGACATTTTCTTCCCAGCGTCTTGTACCTTCAGCAATTAAATCTCTGTTGCAACGTTCATTAATTGAAAAAAACGGCGAGCATTTTTTCCTGCAACCAGTCGTAATGGAATATGCCAGACAGCGATGGATTGAACAGGTTTGTTCAGAAATTCAAGACAGAGGAATTCAAAATGCTCAAACACCCACTTCCCACTCTTTACTCTCTGATAGGTAGAAGTTTGATTGTAGGCGATCACTTTTTTGAGATGGATTGTAAGGGGCGATCACTTCTAACCGAAGTTTCCTCCAAGCAAAAAGAACTAACTGCATTACTAGACTGTCAAGGGATTTTTGATTGGTAAATTTTGAAAGCCTTTTATTTCCTGGATTTCAAAAAAATACTACCATTTAATTTAGCTTTGACAGCCGATTATTTTATCAAATAGACTCATTTGTATCTTTATTATCCAAAGCTAGAACTATTGCCTTTTTTTCTTCTTCAGTTAACTTATGCACAGTAACATTAGAGTTCACCCTTCGCTTTTTGACGGCCTGTATTGCATCAGCAAAGTCCTGATAACTTATCGTATTACCACCACTCATAGCAACTTTCAGAGACGCATCAATGATTGCATTACGTATGTCCCTACCACATACTCCATCTATTTCAGCCAGTTTCTCAGTAGATACATCTTCTAAAATTGGCAATTTTTTTGGTAAAAGGGTCTGCCAAATTTTGTTTCGACAAGCTTGGTCTGGCATAGGGAAATAGATATTACGAACTCTAGTCTCAAATGCAGGATCATAGTTTTCAACTAAGTTCGTAGCAAATATAACAATCCCTTGAAATCTTTCTAGTGATATCAGTAATTGACTACGCATAGAGTTTATTGCTTGTTCTGATCCTTGACTTACGTTAGTCAACCTTTTTGAAAGTAGAGAATCTGATTCATCTATAAAAAGAACAGCATTTTCACGTTGAGCGGCATAGAAAAGAGCTTCAACGTTTTTAGGTCCTTCTCCATGAAACATACTTTCAATTTGGGCATAACTTGCCAACAGGATATTGCGCTGCAAGTGAGAAGCTATAGCATGTGCAGCTAAAGTCTTTCCTGTACCAGGTGGACCGTAAAAGTTAAGTGCTGAATAGGGGAATGGCTGTATACTCCTTAATCCCCACTCATCAAATACCAATTTTTCAATAACTGAAATCCTACTAGCAAGCAACAATTCTTCCTTAACTGATTCAGGAACAATCAGTTGTTCCATTAAAAAATCAGGCTTTTGACTACGATATTGCTCTGCTCTTTCTTCCAGTGAAATTAAACTTGACTTACGTGTAGATTCTTTGCCATTACTCATATCAGGCGTTTTAGTATTACCTAGACCTATGCTGCCAGAAGAAACGAATAATAAAGAATCTTTTTCTCCAATTTTTTCTAGGTAGTCCTGCCAAGCTTTATGTATTCTAGTTTTTAGAACAATAAAATCCTTCTCATTGTCAGCTTCACCTGGAATATTTTGAAGTAGCAGTTTTCCTGCCATATTTCCTCCTTGAAGTTATATATTCAACACATAAAGCAGCCCTTGATGGGTTACTCTAAGCTCTAGGCAGGATTTTCATCAGCTAGATCTGCTGCATACCCTATAGTGGCTAAGGCTTAACGTACTGATACGGTAACCACATCCTCATATCTTAATTCATCTGATATACTGTTACTTTCGACCAATACAGCATCTTTAGTGGCTGGATTATACACAAATCTCTTATACGGCTTGCTTGCTTTTTCTCTAGCTATTTTTTGCAATTCTGCACTTGCTTCAGGCGCAACTATTAAGACATCATCTTCAATCTCATCCCAGTACTCAAAGACACACTCCATGATAGCGGCAACACTTATAATAGCCAAAAATACAGCGGCTGCTCCAAGTAATAAACCAAGTAGTACAAACTCAAATCCGCCTAACAACATAACCAAGTACTCCTTTCTATTTCTAAGGTAAATCAATCACAACGCTTTCTTTGCCATCTAGAATGTCTTTCAATTCCTCATCAAATTCTTGGACGGTGACTTTTCTCCCCAAGTAACCTCTTCCTTTTGGCAAAATCTCTCCTTTCTCGTCTATAAATACTTGGAATATCACCCAACCTTCAGGTGAAGAATCTAGCTTTAGCAAAGTAGAGCTTATGTTAGAGTATTTAAGCTTTTTATCTGCGGCGTATTCTAAAACCTGACAATAGCTGAGAATTTTCTGAGTTGAGGCAGGTTCAAGTTCGGTTAAAACCTCTTGAGTTCTCAAGGTGTCCATAATTCCGTAGACCTGATCCTTGACGATACCCTTTACAAAGTTTTTTGCTATCTTAAATAAGTCAGGCTCATTAGTTGGCATCATAACTACACCTCCTAGTATCTTGTCAATAACTATAAAAAAATGATTACTTGGGTATCCAAAGAGTTATGATCATCCCTTGATCCACAAGTTAAGTAATGCGATTGCTTTGTTACATAATTCCAGTTTGCGTACTTTCTCCTATTTAGACCAGGCAAATTTAGCAAGTTATTTTCAACTTAAGCGTTTCAGAAACGAACAAGAGCGATCGCCCACATCACCCATCCTCAGAAATGCGATCGCTTACACTACTCCATCATCAGAAATGCGATCGCCCACCTCACCTATTACCAAAAGAGCGATCGCCTACAACCCCATCACCAAAAATGCGATCGCATTACTCCATCATTAAAAGAGCGATCGCAATATCTTTACTTAAAATGCCTAATTACTTTCTCATTTCAGTGTTTTCCGCAAGCAAACCGCAGTTTGTTTACTCATTTAATAAAAATGCTTACTCATTTTAGTGTTTTCCGTAAGCAAATCACAGTTTGTTTACTCATTTTAGTGTTTTTTGTAAACAAATCACAGTTTGCTTTCTAATTTCAGTAATTCTCGCATTTATAACATCTATTACTTGTAGCAAAAATTGTTGCAGATTTGCCAAAATTTTCTCAGGCTGATCTATACAGAGATTTTTTAAGGTAAAGAATATTAACAGCAATACATCCCAAGGTATTTATTATGCGTAGGCAAAGAAACTCTCCAGTGCTAAAAAAAGCAGTAAGTCGTGCAGTTGGTATGCAATCAATTGATCCAAATTTAGATGTGGGTAATGGACTCACTTTAGCAGCTTTTTCGGCTTTAATTGAAACAATGCGGACTAAAGAAAACGCATACAACAGCGCCCTGGCAAACTTGGATAAGTTATACCGTGAAATGCTCGAAACAGAGCATCAGTTAGGAGATATGACAGAACACATGCTCATGGGAGTTGGGACTCGATATGGTAAAAGCAGCGTGGAGTATGGCATGGCGGGAGGAGTGCCTAAAAATCAACGCCGCAGGGGACGGCGAGGTGAGTCGCCAATTTCTAGTTCACAGCAATCTTAATTTGTTGCCAGTATAGACACTAACAAAAATGGCAAAAAACAAGCTGCGGCAAGCTGGAATGCAGTCTATCACACAAATCTTTTAAATCCAAATGTTGCTTAAAAACTCTGTTTCTTGCCATTAGACATCGCTGATTTAAAACAGTGGCGAAGAATGCGATCGCATTACCCCATCACTAAAAATGCGTAAGCGTAGCCCGTCGTAGACATCGCCTACACTACCCCATCACTAAAATAGCGATCGCTTGGGAAAATAAGCTAAATTGAGAATAGTCTCCATCCAATACTTTGAGATTTTTAGAATGAAATGGACACTGGAAGAAGCCGAAAAACAGCTACCTTCAATCATTGATGCGACTAGCCAAGAACCTCAGCTAATTTATACTCAAAAGGAATTAGTGGCTGCAATTGTAGATCCTCAGCTTTTTAAAGAATTTTTAACCTGGCGGCAAAAAACTGCAAGAATATCTCTAGCTCCAGTCTTTAAAGAACTTCAGCAGTTATGTACAGAAGAAAATTATAGCTTAGAAATACCAGCACGAAGTGACCGCGACAATCCTTTTACGGAATAATAGGATGAGCTATCTTTGTGACACAAATATAATCAGTGAATTAACTCGCCCAATGCCAAATGCAGGGGTGACAGCATGGAGTGATACTGTGACATCTATAAGCGATCGCATAACCCCCACTGTAGGCGATCGCTCCTAACCTTCCCACCCCCCGGTTTCACTGAAAGAAAAATCCAGCCAGTAGCAAAGGTACAAGCAAAATTAAAGTTACAATTAACACGAATGTTCCTGAATCAACTTTAATGATGTTCTTTTGTGGGTCGCTCATATTACACAGTCTTGCAAATTTAAGGACGCTAATCTTACATAAACATACATATACCCCCTTTTGAGGGGTGTTTGTAGTTTCACATTGTTAACTTTGCAACTATATATGTGTCAAGGTTTGAAAAAATTTTTCATAATCTATACTGATTGTAATAAATGTATTAGTCCCACTAGCTAATCGTGAACCCCACTCACCACTAGCGCGGTATATTTCTACCTCTGCAAATTGAGCAATATTGCAATTAATTGCAATGCAAGCAGCTAAAGGGTCATGAAACATTTTACCCTCTGGTCGGTGGTTTAAATACAATTCCATGCCTTGATAAATCAGATTTAAACCAGCTGATTCCTCACTAAATGGTTGCATTCTTTCATGAAACTCTTGATTATAAATTACCGAATGACAAACATTTTTAGAAATAATATCTCTAGTTAAAATTTGCTCAGAAGTTAAAGCAGTTAACGCCCCTTTTATATCACCATTAAAATTAAATGTCGGACAAGTTTCTCTACCCGTAAACTTAGGTAAACGATACTCCGGTGGTACAACATTATCTCCAGCAAATCCACCTTGACCAACCCAACGTTTAATAATAATTGACGGATAATTATTTAATAATAGGCGCAGATTTTGTAAAGGTGCGCCAGTTAGCAAAACGACATCAGAATAAGAATTAATAGTATTAGCTAAAATATGATGAGCAATATCATCTGGTTCTGCTGGAGGAATTTCACCTAAAAATTGATAATGAAATTTAGAAACAACCTGTTTAGTAGTATCTGGGTTACGAGCGCCAACAGGTATATGATTAAGATTTAACTGATTTAACAAATAACGAATAATTCCTACCTGCGCTTTAGAACCGGGAGTAGTGGTTACTGCACGTAAGTTAATTTCAGGATGGGAACCCAAGAAGCACAGAGTAAACATATCATCTGGGTCTTGGGTTTCCATATCAAAGATGATATCCATATTATTATTTTTTCCAAGGTAGTTTAGTACCCATTTCTGTTAAAGCTGAGAAAATTAGATAGATAATTACGAAAACAACTCCAGCAAGAAAGGCTAGTAAATCGTTATTTAATGTAATTTCCATTTTGATTAATTAAATTTGACGAAAGAATTATAATTTACAAATAGTATTTTTGTCAAACAACGCGAGACCAGATCCCCGACTTCTTAGAGAAGTCGGGGATCTAATTGTTCAAAGTTTACATTGGTCTGTACGGATGAAAATTTTATAATAACAACCAGATGATTGTCCAAACCAAAGTCTATCCATGCTAACTGCACAAGCTTTACCTAAAGATATACCAATAGCAGTGGGTAAACTTCCTTTTGGTAAATTAGGAGGTAAATTGAACTTTGCTGCTGAAATAGAAGGAAAATTATTCCATCCTACAAGCTGCTGAAATTTTTCTTCAGTTTTATAGTTAAAACTAATTCTTCCTTCATTTTCTTGCTTCCATATTTGTGTCTGTACACTAAATCCATATTTACCCTGACTACTATTAACCCATAATTTATCTATAGTTTTTAAAGCCTCACAAGGAAAAGTTTCAATGGCTCTTGTACTTAACCAACCCTTTTGATGTCGATTGGTAATTTTTAACATTAAAGCTAAAGTTTCTTCATTGGCATATAGCCAACTTTGAGATTTTAAATAATCGGCTAATCGAGTATATTTAACTTGTGTATGGATTGGATGCCAGTATAGCCAATCATGTATATTTTTCGCTGGAATAAAAGCAATTGACGGGATGACAACGATTAAAATAAATACTATTAAAAGTTTTGCAAATAAATTAGATACAGCAGTGTAAAATTTAGGTTTATTTTGATAATTTATTCTAGGAATGGTATTGAGTAAATATTCATTTCTGGTAAAAATAAAGTAAATTACTACAAATGGCAGAGATAGAAATATCATAGAAATTATAAACTTTTTCCAGGGTGAATCTGCCATTTCTGGAGATACTACCAATAATGGAATAGTTAAATATAACAATATCCACAAGATGATTAGTTGTAAGATGACAATCAGGAATTTTTGCAGAAATTCTTTATTTTTTAAATTAAGCATAATTTTACTTACAACCCTTTTTAACTTAATAAAATATACAGCAGATTTTAGCTAAATGAGGTACAAATGTTAGGAACAAAGCCTTATGCTAAAAGACTTTCAACCCTGTTCCCTGTTCCCTGTTCCCTGTTCCCTGCTGTAGTTTTGTAGCAAGGTGAAAATATAGCAATATAAGGTTTGTAGTAGGATGTGTCCTCCGACGCATCTGTGAGTCGGTGCGTCAGGGAACGCACCCTACCAATACACAAATTTAGGCTTGTCACACCACTATAGCAATCCTAAATCATTTATAAACTCTAACAGTTCCCTGTTCCCTGTTCCCTTCTCTTCACAAGTCAGTTCACAACTCAAATCGGATTGCAATAGTTATCTATTGTATTATTAGACGTAAGGATTCAGAATTCAGAATTCAGAATTCAGAATTCAAAAGACTTTAAGAGTCAAGCTGACTGAGATTCTCCAAATATCACTACTATCGATTCCTCTTTTGGTAACTATTCTGGTTCCTGACTTCTGACTCCTGAATTCTTACTATTAGACATAAAAAAATAGGGTGGACATTCCCACCCTAATAACTTTCCAAAAGTACTATCTTTGAGTATTTTAAAATGCTTTTTTAAAATGGACGGCTACCTGCTAAACTGACACGCTTTAATACCCGTCTTTCACTGGGGTCAAATGCTTCACGATAGTGTAAAGTAGCTTGATTATCCCAATAGACAATATCACCTACAGACCACTGGTGTTGATAGTAAAACTGTGGTTGATTCAAATGTTCCCGTAATTTTTCAATTAATTCTGCACCTGCTTGGGGGTCAAAATCCACAATTTCTACCTCTGTTGCATAATCTAAATAAAGGATTTTTTTACCACTTTCAGGATGAGTTCTCACTAAGGGATGAGGAAAAACAGGACTAATCAGAGGTATATTTTTATCAAGTCTGTATTTAGAACGTGGTGTATCTGGTTTGCGTAAAAATGGGTTGTAGGTAATTAATTTTAAATCTGCAATTTGGCGTTTTGTGGCATCATCTAAAGTTTCATAAGCCAAATTGAGATTTAACCAGTAAGTATTTCCGCCTTTTTTTGGTATTTCTAAAGCATAAAGGAAAGAACCACTAGAAGGTCGAGGAGTCCAATGGTGATCAGAATGAAATGCTAATTCACCAGTGCCAGTATAACCATTATCAACATTAGAAATAGGAATGATGACTGGTGTCACACCTGGTTGAGAAGCTAAGACGGGAGTTTCATCAGGTGGAACATACAAATCACCAAAATAAAACGCAAAATCTAGGAATTGTTGATCATTTAGCTTTTGTTCTTTGAAAATCAAAATATGATAATCACGCAAAGCTTTTTTCAGTTGTAAAATTACATCTGCTGCTATTGGTTGGCTGGCATCTAAACCAGTGACAACAGCACCCAGAGGTGCATCTAGAGGAGTGATTTGAAATTTAGTTAAGGTTGATGTTGCCATAGTTTTGTATTTGGTAGTGGTAACTTGTTAACAACCCAAGATTACACTCAGGTTTAATTTTTAATTTTTAATTTTTAATTTTTAATTCTCCTGTTATTGTTTTGCTAAAACATCTGCTGGTGTAAATTTGGCGTATTCTTCTGGTGTAAGAAAACCATCTCTGACATTTACCTGTTTAGGTATTTGTCCTAAGCTATACCATTTATCTGCTACTTCCTGTTGTTTTTGAATTGTTTTTTCTGTGATTGGACGTAAGCCATAATCATATTTTTCGTGCATGATTTCTAAAGTTGTTATATCCAATTGAGTAACAGGTGCTAGGAGTTTTGCTGCTTCTTGTTTGTTATTTTTGATCCAAATCTCGGCTTTTTCTAGTTCCTCTAAAAAGATTTTGATGACATCTGGATGTGCTTGATAAAATTCGCGGTTTGTGCTGATAAAATTTCCTGTATCGCGTAAATTACCCCCATCTAGTAATACACGACCAGTTTTATTTTGTATTGCTCTGGTAACAAAGGGTTCCCAAATAAACCAAGCATCAATTTTACCTTGACTAAATGCTACATTTGCATCTGGTGGTGGGAGAAAAGTTGATTGGACATCATCTAGTTTTAATCTTGCACTTTCTAAGGCTTTAACTAATAAATAATGACCAATAGAAGCTTTCTGAAAAGCTACTTTTTTACCCTTTAAATCAGCGATAGTCTTAACGGGAGAATTGGCGGGAACTAATAAAGAAACAGCTTTACCACTAGAACCTGTAGTCGCTAGGTAGACTAATTTTGCCCCAGCAGCTTGAGAGAAAACAGGTGGAGATTCGGCTGTGGAAGCAATATCTAAGCCACCAGCATTTAGGGCTTCTAATTGTTGTGGTCCGGCGGCAAATTCTGGCCATTCAACTTTAAAACCTAAAGGTTCTAGTCGTTTTTCTAAATTACCTTGTTTTTCTAAAACTGCTAAACCTGTAAGCTGTTTAGCACGAACAATTCTTACTACTTGCGGTTGAGTTTGATTACTATTGGTTGTAGTTGTTTGTTGAGTATTATTTGCTGGAGTTTGACAACTAGATAAGGTAGTAGAAATTACTAAACAGTAACTAACTATAAATAATAAGGTACGTCTAGTTATTTTTAAACGTTGCCAAAGACGTAATTTAGTAATTTTTGTAATTAAATTTTGCATTTTTAATCTTAGCATGAAACTAACCCTGAGAAACAATAAATTCAAAATTCAAAATTCAAAATTCAAAATTCAAAATGAGAAAAGGCAAAAAGTTATGAGAAAACAAGAGAAATTTTATAGAGAAATGCAGAGTGGGAATTACCCACCCTACAATTTAGACAGACTACTGGGAACTATGGACAGTGAAAGTTGTAATAATTGGGCTTATTTTTGATTAGCTAAAAATTCATTGGCGGCTTTTTCTACTGCTGTACCTTTGAAGAAATCACGGTTTAAGCTGGTGTACAATTCCAGAGGATGAATTGATAGGAAATACTGTAAATCTTCTTCAGTGATAATACCCCGTTCTACAAATGAGTAAGAGTTAGCAGTAACGGCGGTAATATCTGGTACATCCCAGTGGCCAGAATCAGAACCTAAGAATGCTTTGACGCGATCGCCAAATGGGTTCGCTTTCCGGTTAAAGGCATGGGCTACACGGGTATCATCAGATTCAGTACCAAAGTAGAAGTGATTCAAGAAGCGAGTCCGCACGTCTTCTGGTTTCTCGATTCCCGCTAATGCAAACTCATCTAACTCACCAGGGTCTTGGGGTGCGAACAGTTTGCTATGGAATCCTAAACCATCACCCAACTGATCTAAACGACCATGTACTAACTCTCCACCGTAGCGGGTGTACAGTTCTAAAAGTTCTTCTTTGTCAACAATCGCTGGGTTGTTATGGGTTAACAAATGTTGTTTGTTACGGGTTTCCCAATGCCAAATGATATCTGCATAGAGACTTGCACCCCAAGCGGAACCACCTTCTAAAAAGGCAAAACGCAGAGTGGGGAAACGACGAGTTACACCACCAAAGAATAAAGATTTACATAATGCTTCGCCAGCAGAAGCAAAATGGCCAATGTGATTATATTGATAGTTGGAGATAGAACGGCGTGTTGTCCAACCCATACCGGAAGAGTGGGTGGTGGGAACAACTTTCAATTCTACGCATTTAGCCCAGAAAGGATCATAATCGTAGAGGCTATCTAAGCCAAAAGTGTCTATCCAAATGGCTTCGTTAGCTACTTCTTCCCCGTATTTCTCAAAAGCCGGAATCGGACGGCGGACATGTCCAGGGATTTGAATAGCTTTTAATCCTAATACATTAACTGCATATTCTAATTCTTCGATCGCCTCTTCCGGTGTATGCATGGGAATAGCCGCGATCGGTGTTAATCTATCACTGTATGGGCGAAAAATATCAGCATGATAGGTATTAGCAGCCCGACAAACAGCCCGCCGCATGGTCTCATGATTAATATGAGGCGCGAGGGTAGCTAAATTTGGGTAAACAACCGCAAAGTCTGTACCCGCTTCTTGTAATCTTTCGTGTAGTAATTTCGGTAAGCTGATAGTAGCTAAATTCAGAGCATCATTTGTCGGACGAGTCCAGAAGGGAGGACGGGCTGTGCGATAAGCTTGGCGTTCTTCCCAAGATTGGCTAAACCATCGAGAACGAGATGCACCCGGTAAGTGCTGTTGGAAACGTTCAACAATCTCAGTTCCAGCGACTTGTTCCAAATAATCTAAAAATGCTGGGGGAAATTCTTGAGTATGAACATCAGTGTCAATAATGGGATAACCTAATTTTTCCCGAATTTGGGCAGATTTAGATTTTTGGGGACGATCTAATGCAATAGTCATGGTAGTATGCTCTGATTAGGTTCTATTAATTGAGGAATATGCTGAGTGCTGAGTTGGCGATTGGGATATTCAACACTCAGTATTCAGCATTAACTCATTATTTAGCAGGAGGCAGGAGGCAGGAGGCAGGAGGCAGGAGTAAAGCTGGTTTTGCATCTGGCTTTGAGACTTAAATTTTGTGCCTCAATCTCATCCAAATTGGTGTATTTTGCTTGAGAGTATTTTTTCTGCGAGAGTGAAAATTACTTTGTGCATCAAGTGTAGTATGTCTAGTAAAAGTAAAGTCTCGACCATCAATTGCGTTAATAATTTCATTTTCCCAAAGCCCATAAAATAAGTTAGTATTCATGTGGTTTTCCTCATAATTTAAGGGAACAGGGAATAGGGAACAGGGAATAGTAAAGATTCTTTTTCTCCCCTCTCCGCGTCACCCCTCCCCGCGTCACCCCTCCCCGCGTCTCCCCATCTCCTACTCAACTTTCCAATCATTTAATTGAAAATCAGATTTAGCCAAACTCTGAGTAATTAAAAACTTTTTTGTTCCTTCTAATAGTTGTAAAGCTTCTGGCGGAAATGCTAACTCTGACCACTGATTAGGAGGATAAGATGCTTTAACTATATCTAGAGGATAGCCAGTAATTTTTGAGTGAAATTCGTAATAATTTTGAGGATTATTTTGAATATCTTTAACAGATTCTGCTAAAATTTGATTTAATTTTTGAGTAAATTCAGGTTGTTTATCTAAAAATTCTTCTGTAGCTACAATCACCGATGTTCCGGCTAAACCTGGATGTTTGAGAGCTTCATCAATGGCAGGATAACCTTTTGATTTTAGATAAACTCCTAACTCCGATGGTGCTGCATAAGCCGCTATATCACCACGTTCTAGGGCTGCTTCTGCTTCTCTGGTAGACAAATGTACAACTTTGATATCTTTAGCAATTCCTGTTTGTTCTAATAAACCTAAGAGGTAGCGGTGCATATAGGAACCTTTTTGAGTGGCTACCTTTTGTCCTTTGAGTTCAGCAAGCGATGAACCCCCATTTTTCTTAGTAATTAACCAAGCATTAACGTTATATTGATTAACCCGAATTAATCGAGTTTTTATTCCCCTAGCTCTCAAAACTATAGCAGGTGTATCACCATAAATCCCAATATCTAACTGTCCTGCAACTAAAGCTTCATTTAAGTCTGGGCCATTAGCAAATTTAGCCAAGCGGATTTCTTTCAATCCCTCTCGCTCTAAAATTCCTTTCTGTTTAGCCCAACCAAATGGCCCTATAGGTGCAGATGTTAAGCCGGCATAACCTACTCGTAAAACAGGAGTTTGGGTAGCAGCATTAGCATTACTTGATGCTTTTTGCCCTTGACTACATGCTGTGGTTGACAACAGTAGGAAACAGATAATTGATGTGGCAAATTTGCGGCGACTAATCAGTCTATTTCCTAGTGTCACTGACAGCATGAGCTATGCTCCAATTCAAAATTCAAAATTCAAAATTCAAAGTTCAAAACAGGGAATGAAGAGAGGGGAGAAGGGAGAGGGGAGACACGGTGAGGGGAGAGGGGAGACACGGTGTTCGCGTAGCGTCTGTGCAAGGAGAGGGGAGAATTTCTTTGTATTTCTTTCTCCGCGTCCCCGCTTCCCCGTGTCCCCGTGTCTCTTTTCCCCGCGTCACCGCGTCCCCTCGTCACCGCGTCTGGTGTATCCCCGCGTCCCCGCATCTCTTCTTCACTTCATATACTTGAGCAGTTGATAAGTTTGATCTGCCTGAGCTGTAGATGTGTGGCCTTTTTTCCAGCCGACGTTCTCACGGTAACTACCCAATAAACCTACTTTCGCTAACTCTTGTTCACTGACAACAGCTGGTGTATCGCTTTCGGGAGCTACATAAAGAGCATCTGCGGGACAATATAACTCACACATATAGCAGGTTTGACAGTCGCTTTGTCTAGCAATTGTGGGTGGTGCATCTGGTACTTGATCGAATACGTTAGTGGGGCAAACATTAACGCAGATATTACACTTAATGCACCGAGACTCACTTACTAACTCAATCACACTGCTGCTCCTACCAGAGATTTTTCGGCATTTTTCAAGGGTTGGGATTTTACCCACACCTGATCTAAGCCACCACTGATTAAATGATGTTGTTGGTTAGCATCTTGTTCAGGATAGTCTAGATGTTTGTGCATTCCGCGAGTTTCTTTCCTCTCTAAAGCACTGTTGTACATCCAACGGGCTGTAGCTACCATTGCGGCGGCTTCTCGCGCTCTAATGATTTGGCTGTTTTCGGCTTGACTAGAGCGAATTTCTTGCCAGAGGTGATCTAATCGAGTCAGCGAATCAGTTAATCCCTCTGTGGTGCGGAATAAGTTGCGATCGTATGGGAAAACTTCTGCTTGTACGGCTTGGATGGTGGCGTTAACATCTAAGTTTTGATTACCTTGGGGTTGTAATGTGGCTTCACCTACACCTTGGACATGGCGTTGATTTGTCCGCTCTCCCTGATTTTTAGCATATTCTGCTGCTCCCTGTCCCGACCAATAACCAGAGGAAATCGCCCAAGCAGCGTTATGACTACCACCGCCAGTAAAACCACCACAAATTAATTCTCTGGTGGCTGCATCTCCCGCCGCATAAAGTCCTGGGACGGAGGTAGCACAAGTATGATCGGTAATTCTAATTCCCCCTGTACCCCTGACCGTACCTTCTAACCGCAAGGTGACGGGAAAACGTTGAGTAAAGGGGTCAATACCTGCTCTGTCAAAGGGTAAGAAAAAGTTAGGTTGAGCAGAACGCATCGCCCCTCGCATTTCTTCTGTGGCTTGGTCGAGGATGGCGTAAACTGGCTGTTCTAATAAGGTTTTGGCAATGACCGATCGCCCTTTTTGAGAACCTGCACCTGGGATGGGTGTACCGTCTTCATAGGTAAAGGTAGCCCATCGGTAAAATAAGGTTTTGGTGACAGAGGAAAAGGCGGGGGAGATGCCATAAGCATTAGAAAATTCCATCCCCGACATATCTGCCCCCGCTTCTGCCGCCATTAGGTAGCCGTCCCCTGTAAGGACGTTACAGCCTAACGCTTTACTCAGGAAAGCACAACCGCCAGTGGCAATAATGACCGCGATCGCTTTAATTTGCCATTTTTCTCCACTCTGGCGATTTACTCCTGTAGCCCCGCTAACTGCCCCGTTCTCATCTACTAGTAGTTGTAGGGCTGGGCTATGGTCTAAAATCTTTACTCCCGCCCGTTTGATTTGTTGGCGCATCAGGCGCATATATTCTGGCCCTTGTAGCGATCGCCTGTAAGGTTGACCTGCTTCGTCTGTGGGGAAGGGATAACCCCATTGTGCCAACATATTAACGTTGCTGTAGGTTTGGTCTAATACTCTTTGCATCCAAGTGCGATCGGCTAAAAATCCACCTAAAGCTTCTCGACTCGCCATCGCTGCTTCCCTAGCTTCCAAACTAGGTGGCACATACCAAACACCATTACCAGAAGCAGCCGCACAACCTGTAGTTCCGCAGTAACCTTTATCTACTAATATTACTTTCGCACCACCAGATGCAGCACTAAAAGCTGCCCAAGTACCAGCAGGGCCACCACCAATTACTAGTACGTCTGCCTCTAAGTTTAACTCTGTATCGGCTGTGAAGGTCTTTGGCATTAACCCTTCCCCCTCTCCATGAACTTTAAATTGCTTAGTTTATACTTAATCGCTTCAGTATCTAGCCATCGGCCATTAGCTATTAGCTATCAACAGGAAAGCAAAAAGCTCATCTGTAGTTACTAATTGCTTGCAAAAATTAGGTTGCTTCAGGGTGAAAACTGACTGCTCATAACTGAACGCTTACTTTTTGGGTAGAGATTGGGAATTGTTATACCAATTCTCGAAAATTCAGTAACAGATCCAAAATCAGAAACCCTTGTTAAATCTGGCTTTCTTAACTTTGAATTTTGACTTTTGAATTTTGAATTGGTATTACAGCTTGGTAGCTCAAGCATTTCCCAATCCATTAGTGACATAGGGTAAGATTCAGCTAGTTATTAAACTACTTTAACTTGATTGAGTTATCGTAGTTTTTAGTATAACAGAGTTTTTCATATTTTCCTGAAAAATGCAAGTATTCATGGCGACAATTTAAGCGTAAACTTTTGCAAACAAATGCTGAAAAAGCCAACAAATATGTCTATGGACAGAAGTCAAAAAAGTACAAATATCCCAAAAGTGAAATTTTTCTCCAAAAAGACTTGCTTTTTATAGTAGTTTGTGCAAATATCGCAAAGTAACAAGCAAAACACCTTTAATTCGATAGAGTTACTGTATTAACAAGCCTCAAGTAGTCGGTTATGTACTCTTCGATACCAAGAAAAAGATTTTTTTCATCAGCTGAACAACCCAAAGAAGTTAATTTATTTGAATTTTTTGTGTAGGGAATCGACAACCATGTCTAGAAGTTTAGGAAAATATGTGCTGGCACTTCCTGTATTATGCAGTTGGTTGTTAGTTGGGATGATAGAAGCAAAAGCAGCAGAAATAAAGGAAAGTACCCCAAACAATGCCGGAACAGCAACAGCATTGACACCTACTGTACTTACTACTCAGGAAGAAACGCTTACACCAGTAGAAGAACCATCCATTGCTGACCCTACACTCAACAACGAAGAGGCAGCACAAGAACAGGTAACTTCAGTTTCCCAACTATCGGATGTGAGACCTTCTGATTGGGCATTTCAGGCATTGCAATCGTTGATAGAAAGATATGGTGTAATAGCAGGTTATTCCGACCAGACCTTCAGAGGCGATCGCTCCCTTAGCCGTTATGAGTTCGCCGCCGGATTAAACGCAGCATTAGACCGGATCAACGAACTGATTGCTGGGAATAACGACCTAGTAAAAACAGAAGATTTAGAAACCATCAAAAAACTTCAAAACGAATTTGCATCCGAATTAGCACAACTACGGGGACGATTGGATGCTCTAGAAGCCAGAACCACCACCTTAGAACAAAATCAGTTTTCCACCACCACCAAGCTGCAAGGTACAGTTCAGTTTGTTGTAGGAGGCGTTCTAGCGGGCAATAATGTAATCACCAAGCAACCTGCACCCCGCACCATTACCTTTCAAGACCAAGCTCGCTTAGTTTTAAACACCAGTTTTACAGGCAAAGACCAACTACGGTTAACACTCTCAGGCGGAAATATTGAATCTCTGGGAATGACTAGAAGCGGAATTTTTGGTACTTTTGACGGCAGAACCGCCGATAACCGTAGCCCTCGTTTTCAGCCTAATCAGGTGATT